>PMST01000608.1 GCA_003168295.1 Actinomycetota bacterium | reverse complement strand
GCCGACGTGATGTTCATGCCGTCGCCCATCACCCACGCCACCGGCCTGGCCATGGGGGTCATCGCCCCGCTGATCCGGGGGGCCGGCGTCCACCTGATGGATATCTGGGACGCCGAGGCAGGCCTGCGGCTTATCGCCGAGCACCAGTGCACGATGAGCATGACGGCGACGCCGTTCGTCCAGATGACCCTGGACCGGCTCCTCTCCGACCCCGCGTCGGCCGCCCGGCTGGCCTCGATGCGCTGCTGGGCCTGCGCCGGCGCCCCCATTCCCGAGGTCATGCTGCGCGGCTGGTCGCAGCAGGCGCCCGGCTGCGCGCTGCTGCCGGTCTACGGACGCTCCGAGGGCCTGCTCGTCACCGCCTGCTCCGCCGGCGACTCCGCCGAACACGTGCTCTCCTCCGACGGCCGGGCGTTCCCCGGAGTCGTGCTCGAGATCCGCGATGAACAAGGAAAGCCGGCCGCCGCCGGGGTCGAAGGCGAGATCTGCCACGGCGGCCCGGGCCTGATGCTGGGCTACTGGCAGGACCCTGAGCTCACTGCCCAGTCGATCGACGCCGGGGGCATATCGAGATCCGGGGATCTCGGCCGCGTCGACGACGCCGGCTACCTGCGGGTGACCGGGAGGATCAAGGACCTGATCATCCGGGGCGGGCTCAACATCTCCGCCGCCGAGGTGGAGAATCACCTGCTGGCCCACCCGCGCGTGGCCGCGGCTGCGGTGGTGGCCGTGCCGGACAAGCGGCTGGGGGAGAAGGCCTGCGCGTTCGTGGTCGCGCGCGGCGCGCCGCCCACCCTCGCGGAGCTGACCGATTTCCTGCGCCGGGAGCGGCGCATCGCGCCGCAAAAGCTCCCGGAGATGCTCCAGGTCGTGGGCACGCTGCCGACGACCATGACCGGCAAGGTGCAGAAGTTCCTGCTCCGCGACCAGGCCCGGGCCGCCGATGGCGGCTAACTCCCGTTCGGTCGCTGCCGGTCGAACGCTGCGCGCATCCGGTCAAGGCCCCGGACGACGTCGGTGGTCAGCACGCCGATCTCGCCGACCGTGACGGCGACCACGTCGCCGTCGGCCAGGCTGAACGGCGCCGGCGGCACCAGGCAGGTCCCGGTGGCCAGGATTACCCCGTCGGGATAGATGTCGGCCCGCAGCAGGAAGCTGGCGAGTTCGTCGAACTTCCGGCGCAGTGCCGAGGTGCTGGCGCGGCCCTGCCAGGCGATCACGCCGTCGCGGTAGATGGCCAGCTCGATGGACAGGTTGTAGGGATCGGCGATCTCCCAGGCCGGGCGGATCGCTGGCCCCAGCGCGCAACCGCCCAGGTAGACCTTGGCCTGCGGCAAGTAGAGCGGGTTCTCGCCTTCGATGGACCGGGACGATACGTCGTTGCAGGCGGTGTAGCCGGCGATCTCGCCGAACCGGTTGATCACCAGGGCGACCTCGGGCTCGGGGACATCGAGAACCGAGTCGGCCCTGATCGCTATCGTCTGTCCGTCGCCGGCCACCCGCCAGGCCGCCGACTTGAAGAACAGCTCGGGCCGCTCGGCCTCGTAGACCTGGCGGTAGACATCGGAGGAGCGCTCGCTCTCCTCGACCCGCGCCTCACGCGAGGTGAAGTACGTGACGCCAGCCGCCCAGACCTCGGTGCGGCCGTCGATCGGAGGCAGCACCGCGACGTCGGCGGCCGCTACCGGCCGGGAGCTCTCGCGTTCGGCCGTGCGCCGCTTGATCTCCTCAACCGGCAGCGCCAGCAACGCGGCCAGCGAAGGCACGTCGGGCAGGCTGAACACGAGGCCCTGGTCCCGGACTCCGACCTGCGGTATCCGGGTCTCGCGGGTGTGATACCTGATGATCTCCACGAGAAGTTAACCCCAGCAGAGGCAGAACGGATGCCCGGCGGGCAATTTTCATTTCCGTCATCCTGCTACGGACCCGCACAGGACACCCTCCGATCAGGGCCGGTTGGGGCCGGGCCGGGAATGCGCCGGGGTGGCGCGGCATTGTGCTGGTGATGGATAACGTGGATGAGTCACTCGCGCTGGCCGTGCTGGATTTCGTCGGGATCGAGCATGGTGAAAGCGCCGCCGCGTCAATTGCCGGTGCGGTCGGCATCGCCCAGGCCGTTGAGGCCGCTGGCTACCGGCGGTACTGGGTCTCTGAGCATCACAACATGAGCAGCCTGGCGTGCAGCGCGCCCGAACTGCTGACCGCCCATGTCGGCGCGCATACCTCGCGCATCCGGGTGGGCGCGGCCGGGATCATGCTGCCCAACCACGCGCCGCTCAAGGTCGCGGAGATGTTCCGCACCTTGCTGGCGATGTATCCGGGGCGCATCGACCTGGCGCTGGGCCGAGCGCCGGGCACCGACCCGCTGACCGCGCACGTCCTGCGCCGCGGGATGGTCACCGATGCGGCCGCCGAGTTTCCGGCGCAGGTCGGGGAACTGCTGGCGTTTCTCGGCGACGGATTCCCGGCTGGCCACCCTTACGCTCAGCTGGTGGCCGCGCCGCTGGTGGACGAGCGGCCGGAGTTGTTCGTGCTGGGCTCCAGCGCCTACGGGCCGCGTTTCGCCGCGGTGAACGGAATGAGCGCGGCCTTCGCTCATCACATGAGCCCGGACCTGGCGTTCGAGGCGCTGCGGGAGTACCGCCGCGGGTTCACGCCGGGCCCGGCGGGCGGATCGCCGTACTCGGTGATGTCGGTGCTGGCCTTCGCCAGCCACGACGACGAGGCGATCGTTGACTTTGAAGCCGCGTGGACGCTGACCATCCAGAACATCCGCCGCGGGATACGTGAGCCGCTGCGGCCCGAGCAGATACATGATTTCGCGCGATCCCGGGAGTTCCGTGCCAGCCGTCAGGACGACTCCCGGATGGTGACCGGGGAACCCAAGGCCGTCGCCGAGCGGCTGCTGGAGATGAAGGAGCTCGCCCAGGCCGACGAGATCGCCGTCGTCACCCCGAGCCTGGACCGGGAACGCCGCCGGGCCAGCTACGTTGCCCTGGCGGAGGCCTGGCGCCGCGCGGCATAACCGCCGCGCGGCATAACCGCCGCGCCGGATGAACTGAGCGTGCGCGCAAGCCAGGATCGTTCCGTGCGGGTCTATTCCTTGGCCTGGTCGCGGGCTCGGTCCCGGGCGCGATCGCGCAGCACGTTCTTCTGGATCTTTCCTGTTGAGGTCTTGGGCAGGGTTTCGAAGTACATCTGATCCGGCGTCTTGAAGTGGGCGATCCGCTGCCGGACGAAGTCGGTGAGCTCGGCCTCGGACAGGTCGGCTCGTTCGGTGGTGATGAAGGCGACGGGCCGTTCGCCCCAGCGCGGGTCGGGCCGGGCTACCACCGCGGCCTCGATCACGTCGGGGTGGGCGGCGAGCGCCTTTTCTACCTCGACCGAGGCGATGTTCTCCCCGCCGCTGATGATGATGTCCTTGCTGCGGTCGGTCAGCTCGATGTAGCCGTCCGGGTGCATGACCCCCAGGTCGCCGGTGTGGAACCAGCCGCCGCGGAACGCCTCGGCGGTGGCCGCCTCGTCGTCGAGGTATCCGGCGGTGACCGTGTTGGACCGGATCATGATCTCCCCGGTGCTGGTGCCGTCGGCCGGGAGCGGCCGGCCCTTGTCATCGGCGATCTGAACGTCGGCGACCGAGATCGCGGGTACTCCTTGCCGGCTGAGCCGCTCGGCCAGGTCGGCCGCGGGCAGGTCGGTCCAGCCCTGCTGGTATTCGCAGACCAGGGAGGGTCCGTAGGTCTCGGTCAGCCCGTACAGGTGCGTCACCGTGATGCCCATCTGCTGCACCGCGGCGATCGTCTCCTTGGTCGGCGGGGCACCGCCGACCGCGGCGCGCAGCGGGCGTCCGGCGGTGAAGCCGCGCTGCGCCCCGGCCCGGGCGAGTTCGCTGAGCACGACCGGCGCGCCGCACAGGTGCGAGACCGGGTAGCGCCCGGCCAGGTCGAGCGCCCGCTGCGGGTCGAAGGAGCCCAGGCAGACGTGGGTGGCGCAGACGGCGGTCGCGCCCCAGGTCATCGACCAGCCGTTGCAGTGGAACATCGGCAGGGTCCACAGCAGGTAGCTGGCCGCGGACAGCTCGAACTCCAGCGCGGCGGACAGGGCGTTGAGGTAGGCGCCGCGGTGGGTGTAGATGACGCCCTTGGGGCGCCCGGTCGTCCCGCTGGTGTAGTTCACCGCGATCATGGCGTCCTCGTCGGCGGGCAGCATAAGGCCGCGGCCGTCGGTGTCCGCGAGCCATTCGCCGTAGGTCACGGCGCCGGGCAGCGCCGCGGCGGGTGTGCCGGGCAGCAGCACCACCCGTCCGGCGGGCAGTTCGGCGGCCGTGCGCACCTCCAGCCGCGGCAGCAGGTCGCCGGACACGAGCAGGATGCTGGCCCGGGAGTGGGCCAGGATGTCCCGGTACTCGCTGGCGGCCAGCCGGGTGTTCAGCGCGACCAGCGCCGCGCCCGCTCCGGGCACCGCAAAGTGGGCGGCCAGCAGCCAGCGGGAGTTCAGGTCCAGCACGGCCACCCGGTCACCCGGCTGCACCCCGCCGGCCCGCAGCGCGCCGGCCAGCGCGTCGCAGTCCCGGCCCAGCTCCGCATAGCTGACGGCCGACTCGTCGGCATCTACCACCGCGACCTTGTCCGGAAAGGCGCGCCGTGCCCGGGCCAGGAAGCTGAGCGGACTCAGCGGCACGTGATTGGCCGCGCTGATCATGAGGTCCTCCCGCAGGTCCGATAAGTCCTCCCGCGCGCTCGCACGTATGCTGGCGACAGTCCGCACGGTCAGGTGAAACCTAACCTCACTTATCTGCCCGGGAGGCTTCATGCCACACTCCACCCTGTCTGCCGCCGACTCCGAAGCGCTCGGCCAGCCGGTGCGGCGCTTCATCGCGGATCACATCATCCCGCTGGAGCAAGAAGCCTTCGCGGCCGGTGTCGATGACAAGCTGCGGATCCAGATGCAGCAGCTGGCTCACGACGCCGGCCTCCTGGCTCCGCAGGCTCCCGCCGAGTACGGGGGAGGCGGGGCCGACTTCGTGACCACCGCGGTGCTGCTGGAAGAGGCGGGCTACAGCCCGCTGGGCCCGCTGGCGCTGAACTGCGCCGCGCCCGATGAGGGCAACATGCACCTGCTGGCGGTGGTCGGCACCCCGGAGCAGAAAGAGCGGTACCTGCGGCCGCTGGTGCGCGGCGAGATGCGCTCGTGCTTCGCGATGACCGAACCTCCGCCGGGTGCCGGGTCCGACCCGGCCGCGCTGGCGTCGACGGCCCGTAAGGTCGCGGGCGGCTGGCTGCTGGACGGCGACAAGCACTTCATCACCGGCGCGGACGGCGCCGGGTTCGCGATCGTCATGGCCAAGTCGCAGGGCCCTGACGCTCCCGAAGGCGCGAGCATGTTCCTGCTCGACGCCGGCAACCCGGGCTGGCAGGTCGGGAACCGGATGCGGACCATCGACGAGGGCACTGTCGGCGGGCACTGCCAGGTGCGGCTGCGCGAGGCGTTCGTCGGCGATGACGCGGTGCTGGGGGAGCCGGGCCGCGGTTTCGCGCACGCCCAGGTCCGGCTGGTGCCGGCCCGGCTGACGCACTGCATGCGCTGGCTCGGCGCGGCCCGGCGCGCCCACGACGTCGCCCTGCGGCGGGCGGGCAGCCGGGAGCTTTTCGGTGCGCCGCTGGGGTCGCTGGGGATGGCCCAGCAGCTGATCGCGGACAACGAGATCGAGCTGGTCGCCTGCCGGGCGCTGCTGTGGCAGGTCGCCGCGCAGGTGATGGGCGGCCTGAAGGGCACCGAGGAGTCCTCCCGGGCCAAGGTGTTTATCAGCGAGGCCACCTGCCGGATCGTGGACCGGGCCGTGCAGCTCGCCGGCGGGGCCGGGGTCACCGAAGAGTCGGTCATCGGCCGGATCTACGCCGAGATCCGGGCGTTCCGGATTTACGACGGACCGTCCGAAGCGCACCGCGCCGCCATCGCCCGCCGGGCGGTGGCCCGGGTCCAGCGGGCCTCGGCTTGATCAGCCTCGGTGCAGCACCGTCGTGACGGCCTGACGCAGGAGGTAGAAGGCTTCCTCGTCATCGGACACGGCTGCGACGTGACGCCAGGCCACGTACCCGTCCGGGCGGACGAGGATGGCCCCGGCCTCGTCCGTCTCCCTGGCCCGGCGCCAGTCGTGGTAGGAGTCTTCGGTTCCCTTGGCACCGACCACGACCACGCGCAGGAAAGGCATGTCGAGCTTTGCGGCCGCCGCCGCCCACGGCTGGCCGGACAGGCCGGTCACGAGGGCGAAGCTGCCCTTCTGGGTCACGTCCAGCGTGGAGACCTTATGCCCGCTCTCATCGACGAGCCAGACGTGCGGGATCTTGGCACCGGGGCGCGTGGTCGCCTGAAGGTACAGGCCACGGTCTCGTGCCCAGACTTCCTCGCCGGCGTCCGGGTCGGGGATCACGGCGCCGGATTCATAGCGCTGGTTGAGTTCGGTGCCCGCGGCGTTGAATTCGGTGTTCTTGAACTCGATAGCGGCGATGAGCGCTTCGCGGGCTCTGATTCCGTCACGGCCAGGATCCCTGAGCTTGGCCAGGCCCGCGGCGACCGGATCGGCCTGGTTTTCCGTGCGGAACGCGGCGTTGATCGGGGCGTAGTCGACGCGGGACTGGTTGGCACGCGCCACGACCTGCGCTCCGACCGGGGCGCGCTCATCGGAGTAGGACTCGAGCAGCCCGGGTCCGGCCCAGCCTTTCAGGACGTAGGCGAGCTTCCAGGCGAGGTTGAACGCGTCCTGGATGGAGGTGTTGGAGCCTAGCCCGCTGGAGGGCGGGTGCCGGTGGACGGCGTCGCCGCCGCAGAAGACCCGGCCCTTGGCGTACCGGGTGGCCCATGCCTGGTTGATCTGCCAGGTAGTGACGCTCTCTATCTCGACCGCGACGTCCGGGTCGCCGATCATCTCCCGGATACGCGGCAGGACCGCGTCTGGACGCAGGTCGGGCTCGGGACCGTTGATGTCGTAGCCCCAGCCGGCTATCCACTGGTACCACGGCCGGATGACGCGGAACGTGCCCATGCCGATCTCGCCGAAGCCGGCACCCGGGGTCATGATCCAGTGCAGGATGCTCGGCCGGTGTGCCACGTACCTGGTCAGGTCGGCCTTGAACAGCGTGTAGATCGTGCCCGCGCGGCCCATGACGCCCTCGAGCGGCAGGCCGAGTTCCTCCGCGACCTTGGATTTAGCGCCGTCCGCGCCGACCAGGTAGCGGCTTCTGACGGTGTACTGGTGGCCGGTCAGCCGGTCTCGCAGGGTGGAGGTAACGCCGGAGTCGTCCTGGACGTGGCCGAGGTACTCGGTATTGAACATGACTTCGGCGCCGTGGGCCGCGGCGTTCTTGATCAGGACCGGCTCCAGCCGGGGCTGCGGGATGTCCAGCAACGGGCACGGGCTGGCTCTCAGGTAGTCGCCGATGCGGTTTTCCCCGGTGCCCCAGGTGCGCAGCCGGGCGACCTCCTCGCCCGCCAGGCTGGTGGTGAAGATCGTGTCGCCCATCAGGTGCCAGGGCGTGGCGACGGACGTGGCTTCCGCCTCGACGCCGAGATCCCGGAGCACCTCCAGGGCACGCTGGTTGGTGATGTGCGCGCGGGGGCTGTTGGCGAGCCAGTTCCACTTCGTCGCCACCCGGACGCGCACGCCGTAGGTGACCAGCGCCAGCGCGCAGGTGGCCCCGGCCGGCCCGGAGCCGACCACCAGGACATCGGTGTCGAACTCGCCGCTCACGGCGTGGCCTGCTCAGCGAGAAAGCCCAGGACCAGTGCGTTGAAGACGTCGCGCTGCTCCCACTGCGGCCAGTGCCCGGCCCCGGTGACGTGCTGGAACCGGCCGTCGCGGATCTTTTCGGCCATCGTCATCCCGGCCGCGGCGGGGCCGGAGGGGTCGTTGGACGTCCACACGACGAGCGCGCCGTGCGGGACCGCCGCGAGCTCCTCGTCGGTGATGAGGTTCCGGCGCCGGATCTCGGGGTCCTGCAGGCACAAGATGTGGCGCATCGACTCGGCGAAGCCGGGCTGGGCGTAAATGGCCTTCCGGATCGCGACGAGCTCGCCCGTCACGGTCGCGGGGTCCGCCATCAGCCACTCCAGGCGGGCCCGGATCCGCTCGTCGCTCGGGTCGTCGGCCGCGGCCTGCGACAGCGACCGGATCCGCTCCATCACCTCCGGCCGTGCCATCGTGCCGCCCGGCGTGTTGAGCACGAGCTTGCGCACCCGGTCGGGGTGCGCGGCCGCGAACTTCACGGCCACCCATCCGCCGAGCGACTCCCCGTTAAGGTGCGCGCGGCCGACGCCGAGCGCATCCATCAGGCCCGTCAGGTGCTCGACGTATTCCGGCAGTTCGAGGTCGGCGGCGGCGTGGGTGGTGTACCCGTGCCCGGGGTAGTCGTAGGCGATGACCCGGTACCGCCCGGCGAAGGCAGGAATGTTGTGCGCGTAGGCCTCCAGGTGGCCGCCGGTCCCGGCCATCAAGATGACCGGCTCGCCATCGGCCGGGCCGGCCTCCAGGACACGGGTGCGCCACGGGCCGACCTGGACGTAGGTGATGGCGTGCGCGGTGGAGGACAGCGCGACCCAGACCGGGACGTCACGGGTGGCGGTTGTCGCGGTCATCCGCTCACGCCGCTCCGGCCAGCGCCTCGACCGCCTCGGCGGTCGTGGTGATCTCGCCCAGCAGGCCCAGGGAGGCGATGGCCGCGTCATGGGCACCGGGGTCGGCGGCGCTGCACGCATCGGTAACGATGATCGTGCGGTAACCGAGGTCGCTGGCCTGCCGGGCAGTGCCCTCGACCGAGGCGTTGGTGGCAACACCGGTGAACAGGACGGTGTCGATGCCGCGCGAGCGGAGGATGACGTCCAGCGGGCTGGCCGAAAAGCCGCCGATCCGCTGGTGGGTGAGAACGACGTCGCCGTCCTGCGGGGTGAGCTGCGGGACGATCTCGGCCTTGTCGCTACCCTCGACCAGGCATTGCGCCTGCGCGACCATGGCGAGCAGGGGCGAGTTGGCGACGAGGTCCGGATAGCCGGGCTGCCATGCCACCCGGGTGTAGACGACGGTGGCGCCAGCTCCGCGGGCGGCGTCGAGCAGCTTGCCGGTCTGTCCGATGACGTCGCGCTCGGCGGCCTGGGCGGCGAAGAAGCCGCCGAAAGCACCTTCGGGGGTCACAATGTCGTGCTGCATGTGAACGGCGATGACCGCGGTGCGCGAGGGGGTGAGGTTCATGTTGGTCTCCTGTTTCGTGGCTGGAACGCCGGCCGGGCTCAGGTGCGGGCGAGGATGGAGGTACCGATGTCGTTGACGTCGCGCTCGGCGGTGAACGGATTGGACAAGAACACGCTGACGAGGTCGACGCCGTTGTCGAGCATCACCTGAGCCTGCTCACGGACGTCCCCGGGCCCCCCGTACATGCACCAGTAGTCCACGAGCTGCTTGGTGATGAGCGGCTTGTGCGCCGGGTCGAGCCCGCGCAGGTACTTGGCCCAGGTCTCGAGGTAGTGGGGCTGGTCGGCAGCGTCCGGATCGCCGAGGTAGGCCATCGCGGCCTGCGTCGAGGCCTGGACGATCGGCTCGCCAAGCTCGTCGACGTGCTCGTTCATGAAGCCGGCGTTGGTGAGGCAGGAGGAGATCGGGCCTGAGCCGAAGCCCTCGGTGATGGCGTCTTCCCAGGTCTCGCCGCTGCGCAGCTGGTAGAACCAGCTCAGCGAGATGAGCTTGACCGAGCCCGGAGGGCGGCCTGCCTCGGCGACGGCCTTGTCGAGCTCCCGCCGGACGAGCTGGATCATGTCCGGCTGCGGGCCCAGGCAATAAATGACGGCATCGGCGAGCGCGCCGGCGGCCTTGAGGCCCTTAGGCCCGCCGGCGGCCATCCATACCGGGACGTCCTGGATGTCGTACCAGAGCCCGTTCGGGTCGAGAAATTCCACCTCGGTCTCCTGGCCGTGCCAGCGGTGCGTTGTCCGCTGCCCGCGCAGCAGAGCCCGCACGACCTCCACGGAATGCACGAGTTCCCTGACAGTGGCGGGGCGGTTCCCCATGGACCGCAGCGCGTTGTTCGCGGTGCCGATGCCCAGGAAGGTGCGTCCCGGAGCCAGCGCGTTCAAGGTGGCGATCGAGTTCGCGGTCACCGGAGCGATCCGGGTCAGCGGGTTAGTGACCATCGTGCCCAGATTGATCGTGGAGGTCTGCTGCGAGGCCAGCGCCATGTGCTGGTACGGGTCGGAAAACAGCAGGGGACCCTCGCCGACGCCAAAGTGGGTCACGCCCAGATCCTCGGCCTGCCTGATGAGGTCGACCTGGTCGATCTTGGCGCACGTGCCGATGCAGAATTCCATGTGCTAGCTCCTAAACTCGCTCCGCGGGCCGGCCGGGGAGCTGAGGGTGCCGGTCAGGCGGAGGCCGGCCGGGCAGTGGTGACGGCGAACCCGGCGATCCAGGCCGGGATGGGTTCGTAGAACGAGGTAGTGACGCGGTACGGGCCGGTGGCCGCGAGCGCGGCATACGCCGCGATCGAGGTCCGTGTCTCATGGGCGGAATGGCCGGCCTGCTCGGTGAACCAGTCCGTGCTCCAGGTATCGATCCGTTCCAGGTCGCCGGAGGCCAGCACGGCGAGCAGGTTCCGGTCCCAATCCGGGTTGAGCGGCTGGATCGTCGAGACGCCAGCGGCGTAATCAAGTCCGGCCTGGATGACCCGCATCTGACGGGCCGCGCGCTGCTCGGGCGTGAGGTGACGCCCTGCGGAGATGAGCTGCATGGCCACCTCAGGGGCGGCACCCTCCAGGGTCGGCACCGGCGGGTCGTGCGACAGGCCGCCCGAGCCGATGAACAGCACCCGGCGGCCGAGCGCCGCGGCGGCCCGGCCAACGGCCTGCCCGAGCAGCCTGGCGCGGCGCGGCGGGCCGAGCGGCTGGGCGACGCAGTTGATGAACACCGGGACGAGCGGCACGCCGTCGATGCCGCCCAGGAGAATCTGCAGCGGCTGCGCGAAGCCGTGGTCGACGTACATCCGCTCAGACAGCGTCACGTCGATCTCGGCGTCCAGCACCGCCCGGACCAGGGTCCGGGCAGCGTCGTGGTCGACCGACAAAGGCCCGGCCGGAGTGTCGTAGTCGCCGATCGACTCGGCTGCCGCGCCTATGCAGAACGGCGGCATCATGTCATAGAAGAACCCGTTGTAGTGGTCCGGCCCGAAGATCACGACCAGCTCGGGCGAGAAGTCCGCGATGAAGGCCCGGGCGTCGGAGAAGGCGGCATCCACCCGCTCGCGCACCCCGCCCGCCGGCTCGGTGAAACCCATGAGCGGCGAGTGCGACATCGTCACGACAGCGGACGCCACGAATGCATCTCCTCGGGAATCTGGTACTCACGTTCTAGCATGCTAGTATTTTAGGTGAGCATAAACGGCGTGGCGGCGCGCATCAAGAGCTGCGTCGAAATTCACCGGAAACTTTGCGTTAACCTGCGACTGAGAGAGAGTTAGGCATAGTGGTGGACGCCGGGACGTACCGCGGTTATAGGCTCCGCGAATGACGTCGGCAGCCTGGCACGACCGCACCGCGTCCTCGTCCGGTGTACGGCCGGTCGCAGTCTCCTCGGGCCGGCGCCTGGCCCCGGTCGTGTACGACCTGCTCAAGGACCGCCTGCTCGAGGGCGAATACCAGGCCGGGGAACGGCTGTCCGTCGAATCGCTCAAGGCTGAGTTCGGGGTGTCCAAACAGCCGGTCATGGAGGCGCTCCGCCGGCTGTCCAGCGAGGGCCTGGTCGAGATCATCCCGCAGGTCGGGTGCCGGGTCCCGGTCTATGACGGCGCGGACGTCGGCGACTTCTTCGCCATTTTCGGCGGTACCGAAGGAGCGGTCGCCGGCGTCGCCGCGCAGCGATGCACCGAGGCCCAGGTCGACGAGCTTGCCGCCGTCAACGCCGAGATCAGGCAGCTCGTCACGGAGGCCGATCCGTCGGCGCGCGCCCATCGCTACCTTGTCCTCAACCGCCGCTTCCACGGCGTTGTCCACGAGATGGCCCGCTCGGCGGTCGTGACCGGAATCAGCCGCAGGATGTGGGACATGTCCGACCTGCTGATCAACACCAGCGGCGTGCCGCAGCCCCTGGCATCAGCCGTCTCCCAACGATACGACGATCACGAGCTCATCATCCGCGCTCTGCGCGATCGCGATCAGGCCGCCGCCCGCCGCGCGATGGAGGACCACATAGTCGGCACTGTGGCGATCATCAATGCGGAGGCGCGGGCGGCCTATTGACCGTCGTCCCGCCCGTCAGGTACTCCTTTTCCGGAACGAACGTGGGTTCCCGCGCTTGCTACCGACGGCCGGCGACTGGCGGGCGTCCCTTTTTCGTTCGGCCGGCGAAGGACGCTGCGCTCATTGTTCGCCGTCCGGTCGGCGAGAGTTTCAGCAGTGAGACGAGGTCACGACTACTCGCCCGTCGCGGTGACGACGCCCGCCTCCGGGGCGACCGCGTACGTGGTGAACTCCA
>PMST01000104.1 GCA_003168295.1 Actinomycetota bacterium | reverse complement strand
CTCGGCGAAGCGGCTGGCCCGCTGGCCCTTGCCCCGGGGCGGGAAGCCCTCGAAGCAGAACCGGTCGGTGGGCAGCCCGGACACGGCCAGCGCGGTCGTCACCGCGGACGGCCCGGGCAGCGCCGTCACCCGCAGGCCGGCCTCGGCCGCGGCGGCCACGAGCCGGTAGCCCGGGTCGCTGATGGCCGGGGTGCCCGCGTCGGTGATGAGCAGGATGTCCTGCCCCGCCTTCAGGTCCTCAAGCAGGCCCGGCGTGCGCCGCGTCTCGACCGCGTCGTAGTAGGAGACCACCCGCGCCTTGAGCTCGACGTTCAGGCTGGCGGCGAGCCAGCGGACCCTGCGCGTGTCCTCGGCCGCGATCAGGGTGGCCTCGGCGAGCTCGGTCACCAGCCGGGCGGACGCGTCTTCGGCCCGGCCTATGGGGGCCGCCGCCAGCGTCAGCACGCCGCTCTCGTCCGCCTCGCGCCGCGGGTGGCCTGTCTCGCGTCCCGGCATGTCCGTATCGTGTCCCGTTCTCAGAAGTTCTTAGGGGTAGGTCCGCTACATCTTCTTAGCAGCAGGTCTCCCACATCATCCTCCGGCTAGCCGGAGGTTACCGCCGCCCGCGGCACTGGCTCGAAGGCTGACGCACTCGCTGCCGCTTCGGTAGCATGTGGCCGATGATGGCTACCGAGGCTGACATGCCTGCCACGCCCGGCACCGACGAAGCCAGCCGGCTTGCGGTGCTGCGGGCCCGGCTGGCAGCACCGATGCCGGCCGACCGGCCGTGGGGATGGCTGGGCCCGCTGCTGGTCACCGCGTTCGGCGCGTTCCTGCGGTTCGACCGGCTGCAGGTGCCGCGCGCCATCGTGTTCGACGAGACCTACTACGCCAAGGACGCCTGGAGCATCCTGCACCACGGGGTCGAATGGAACCTGGTCTCCAACGCCAACTCTCTCATCCTGGCCGGGCACACGAACATCTTCCAGCCCTGCCACGGCACGTCGGCGTGCGGTGAGTACGTGGTGCAGCCGGAGATGGGCAAGCTGCTCATCGCGGTCGGCGAGTGGCTGTTCGGCCTGAACCCGTTCGGCTGGCGGTTCGCCAGCGCGGTGTTCGGCTCGCTGGCCATCTTGCTGATGTGCCGGATCGCCCGCCGGCTGACCAGGTCCACGCTGCTCGGCTGCGTCGCGGGGCTGCTGATGTCCCTGGACGGCCTGGAGTTCGTGCTGTCGCGGACCGGGATTCTGGATGTCTTCTTGATGTTCTTCGTGCTGGCCGCGTTCGGCTGCGTGCTGATCGACCGGGATGCCGCCCGCGCCAACCTGGCCGCTAAGATCGCCGCCCGCCCCGGTGACGTTCACCGATCCGGGCCCCGGCTCGGGATCCGCCGGTGGCGGGTGGCCGCCGGGATCTTTCTCGGCCTGGCGGTGGCGACGAAGTGGAACGCGGTCTTCTACATCCTCGCGTTCGGCGGGCTGACCATCGGCTGGGACATCGGCGCCCGCCGGACCGCCGGGCTGAGCTCGTTCGTCCGCGGCGCGTTCCGTGACGCGCTGTGGCTGCCGCTGACGTTCGTCGTGATCCCGCTGGGGATCTACATCGCCAGCTGGAGCGGCTGGCTCGCCACCAGCACCGGCTACGACCGGAACTACGCGCAGCTGCACGGCGTGAACACCCCGGTGATCTCCGCCCTGTACTCGCTGTACGAATACCACCTGCAGGCGATCATTTTCGGCGTAGGCCTGAAGACGCCGCATCCGTACCAGTCGCAGCCATGGGACTGGCTGCTGATGACCCGGCCGGTCGCCTTCTTCTACCAGTGCTATACCGGCCCGGTGCCCGGCCCGTCGCACTACTGCCCGACGGGCTACAAGGGCTCGGAGTGGTCCCAGGAGGTGCTCGCGATCGGGACCCCGGCGATCTGGTGGGGGTCCATGCTGGCCCTGCTGTTCTGCCTGGGCTGGTGGCTGCTGCACCGGGACTGGCGGGCCGGCGCGGTGGTCCTCGGGGTCCTCGCGGGCTGGGCGCCCTGGTTCCCGCTGGTGGGCCGGACCAAGTTCTTCTACTACGCGCTGGAGTTCGAGCCGTTCCTGATCTTGTCCATCGTGCTGTGCCTCGGGCTGATCCTGGGGCCGGCCACGGCCAGCGTGGCGCGCCGCTCGATCGGCGCCGGCGTCGTCGGCGCCTACGTCCTGTGCGTGCTGCTCATGTTCTGGTACTTCTACGCGATCGTGGCCGGCAAGGTCATCCCCTATCCGGACTGGCTGAGCCACATGTGGTACCGAATCGGGCGAGGCTGGATCTGACCGGCGCGGGCGGGTCCGGGCGGTCCGCGAACCGTTCAGGCTGTCCGTAGAGGAGACCTTCAGCTTTTGTTCAGCCGGTCCAGCCATCCTTGGTGAGATCGGTGACGAATCACCGATAGCAGGCCCGTCCGTCACTGGAGTGATTTTTGCAACACGGGGGACGTTTCCGGGCCTCCAGTGCGTCTATATACACTGAGATGACAAACTTCCGGAGCGAACATGAGCCGAGCCGAACACTCTAGCGAGGATCGCGCACGATTTGAGCGCGATGTTATTCCGCAGCTTGGCCAGCTGTACCCGGCCGCACTCCGGATGACGAGGAACCCGACCGACGCGGAGGATCTCGTCCAGGAGACCTCGGTCAAGGCGTACGCGGCGTTCCAGCAGTTCACTCCGGGCACCAACCTGCGGGCCTGGCTGAACCGGATCCTGACCACCACCTTCATCAACGTCTACCGCAAGCGGCGCCGCGAGCCGCAGCAGGCGCTCGGCGGTGACCTGCAGGAATGGCAGATGTCCGCGGACCGGCTCACGCCGCCCGTGCCGTCGGCCGAAACCGAGGCCCTGGACCGGACGACCGATTCTGACCTGCTGCGCGCCCTGCGCGAGCTGCCCGGCGAGTTCCGGACGGCCGTGTACCTGGCGGACATCGAGGGTTACCCCTACCGCGAGATCGCTGAGATCATGGGCACCCCGGTGGGGACCGTGATGTCGCGGCTGCACCGCGGCCGCCGGAAGATCAGGGAACAACTGCTGGCCAGCGGGTTCGGTACGCCGCAGGCGGAGTCGTCAGGCGCCTGAGGCGGTCGGCCGCTAGGTCGGGCGGCCTACCCCGGATCTCAGGCCACCAGCCCGCCCGGGTTAGGTGCCGTACAGGGTCAGCATGACCTCGCCGGCCAGCCAGCGGTGAATGATGTGCATCCCGGCCCCGGCGATCAGGGCCATCTTCTCCCGGTCCACCGGGGTGCTCGGGACGGGGAATTTGTAGTTGCTCGCGCCGGTCACGACCCACACCCGCCTGACGTCGGTGAACCGGCTCTTCAGCAGCGCGGGGCTGGTGATCTCGGTGCCGGTCAGGGTGCCCGAGGCGACCGGTGACTGCGCCAGCGCGATATCGCGGAGCCGCTCGAAGGGCGCCGGATACCCGGTGCCGAGGACATGCATGTCGAGCGGGATGTAGAAGACCACGTCGCCTGGCTGCTCGTTGGCCGCGACGACGGCCGACGCCAGCCGCAGGTTATCCGGACGGGCCGCGGTCTGCCTGATCGCGCCCTGCGGCCCCACCAGCATGGCCGCCAGCCCCAGGACGATAAGTGCGGCGACCGCGACGGGCAGCCAGGCCACCCGCAGCCGCCGGACCGGTGCGGCCGACGCCAGCCTGACGATCCCGGTCAGGCCCGTCCCCACCAAGATGGCCAGCGCGGGCAGGCAGAACTCGACGTACCGCTCGTAGTAGACCGGCTTGACGTACGACACCGCGATCAGCAGGAAAGGCGGCACGACCAGCCACGGCAACGCGATCGCCACCGGGTTCAGCGGGCGCCAGTTGTCCGCGAGGCAGGCCGTCACCAGACCCGCGAGCACGAGCAGGGCGAACGGGACCACTAGTTCCTTCGAGCCCGCGAAATCGTGGACCAGCCTGTCGATGGTCCTGAAGTCCGGTCGCGTCAGCCAGGCGATCTGCTCCTGCTGGCCGCCCGCGACGCGGAGCAGCGGGCCGAGCACGATCAGCGCCGCGGCGCAGGCCGCCAGCCACCGCAGCGGCACCCGGCCGATCCAGTGTCCCCGTCCCGGCTGGCCCCGTTCCTGCTGGCCCCGTCCCTTTCGGCCGCCGGCGTCGGTCAGCAGCAGTGTCACGCCGTGCGCGGCCAGGATCAGCAGACCGAAGAGGTTAAACAGGCCGGTGAGCGCCGCGGCGGCCGCGTACGCCGACCACCACCGCCACCGCCCGTCGGGGTAGGCCCGCAGGAACAGGTAGCTGGCGATCGTGGCGAACATCGTCACGATCGCGTAGGACCTGGCCATCTGCGCGTAGTACGTCATGGCCGGCGCGGTCGCGAACACCATCCCGGACAGGAAGCCGGTCAGCGCGGGGACGTTGAGGCGGTCCCGGCCGCCCGCTGGCGCCCGCTGCGCCAGCGCCCGCTGCGCCAGGGCGGCCGTCCGGCGCCCGATCGCCGCCGTGAAGGCAGTCGCCACGACCATGGCGCACAGCGAGGGAAACCGCAGGGCGACGGCCGAGGTCCCGAAGGCGGCCGCGACGACGTGCATGAGCAGGTAGTACGCGCCGTGCACGGCGTCCATGTGCCCGAGCATCGCGAAGATCTGGCCGACCGGCCGCGCGATCGCGTCCTTGGTGTACGCCTCGTCCCGCCAGAGCGAGGGGCCGCCGATTTCGTACCCGCCCACCACGAACGACGTCACCGCGGGAACGGCGATGACCAGCCCGCCGNNTCGATAAGGTGACTGCCGTCGATCTGAGCCGCCGGCGCCGTGCGCAACGTCGCCTGCCGGGAAGCTTGGCCGCCAGAACCGTCCACGGCGGTGGGGTCCTCAGCCTTCGAGTCCCTCTCCGACACCATCGGTCCCTTCCCCCGCACCGTCCCGCGCCTGGCGGCATATCGGACCTCAGGCTATCCGAGAGCAGGTGTCAGGCATCGGCCATGATGGTCCCGCGGTCATTCTCGGGGCGGGGCCGGGTACCTGTGTGTGCCGTGATGCCCGAGTGCGCGGTGGTGCGCCGTGTCGGGGAGGATTTTGGCTCCGGGGAGTTTTTTGTGCATCCGGATACCCAAAAGGCTCCCGTAAGCCCAAATACTCCCCGGTAAACTCGGCAAATCGGACATAAATTCGGGTCAGGGGGTGAAGAGGCGGTCGCAGACGCGGGCGGCGGCCTTGCCGTCGTCCAGGGAGCAGAACATGGCCGCGAAGCGCTGGTAGGTGTCGCGGTACGACGCGGCGACGGCATCGATGTCCTTCAGGGCCGCGATCACCTCGGCCGAGGTGGCCAGCAGGGGCCCGGGAGCTTCGGCTTCGAAGTCGAGGTAGAAGCCGCGCAGGTTGTCCCGGTATTCGGCCAGGTCGTAGGTGAAGAACACCATCGGCCTGCCGGTGACCGCGAAGTCGAACATCGCCGAGGAGTAGTCCGTGACCAGAACATCGGCCACCAGGTACAGCTCGGTGATGTCGGGGTAGGCGGTGACGTTGAGCGCGAACCCGTCCCGCATCCCCGCGGGCACGTCGTCTGCCATGTGATGATGGCCGCGGATGAGGAACACGTGATCCTGGCCGAGCTCCCGCCAGGCCCGTTCCAGGTCGAGCCGCATGTCAAACCGGTACCTGCGGCCGTTCGCGTAGACCTGGTTGTCGCGCCAGGTCGGCGCGTACAGGATGACCCGCTTGCCTGCGGGCAAGCCCAGCCGTTCCCGGACCCGGGCCGTCGTCTCGGCCACGTCGCCACGGCGCAGCAGGTCGTTGCGGGGGTACCCGTACTCGCAGATCTCCCCGTCGTAGGAGAAGGCGCGGCGCATCAGCGGCGTGCTGAACGGATTCGGCGACAGCAGCAGGTCCCACTGCGCGACGTCTTTGGCCAGATGGTCGAAGTAGGCGGTGCCGCTGATGAACTGCGGGTTGGCGATGTCGAACCCGATCTTCTTCAGCAGCGTGCCGTGCCAGGTCTGCAGGTAGACCTGGCCGCCCCGCTTCCGGAACGGCGCCTGCATGTCGTCGTTGGACACCAGGTACTTCGACCGGGCCAGCGCCTCGTAGTACTCCTGCGTGCCCCGGAGCACGCCCGTGCCGCCGTCGGGCACCGGAACCGACCAGTCCGTCACGGTCCACAGCTGCTCGCGGTCATCGCCCCGGCGGCGAAGTTCCTCCGCGATCCCGAGCGGGTTGTCACCGCACTGCTTGCCCTTCCAGCTGATGAACAGGATCTGGTCCCGGATCGGGGTGCGGAGCATCGCCGGGTAGAAACCGCGCCGCAACGCCCGTTGGGCGAAATTACCTTGTTCGACGCGCCGCAGCCTGGGCTCGGCGGTGAGCATCGGATCGTCGTGACCGGTGACGATCAGCCGGTACCACTTACGGCCCGCCGGCACCCGCTGGCCCGAGACGTCGCCGAGCCGGTCATGGTCGTACTTGAGTTCCGCCAGCGCTTCCGGGCCGCTGCCCACCGGCCGGACGTACAGGTTCCACTCACCGTCCCGCAACGGGACGGCCGAGCCGAAGAACGGCATCGCGTCCAGGTCCGCCTCGACGCTGAACCGCTCGCCCTCGCGACGGAAGCCGATCACGTGGGAGTCCGAAGACCCGATCCTGCGCAGGACCGTCTCATACGCCCCGGCCGCACCGAGGAAGCTGCCGCGGAGCACCAGGCGCCCGTCGGGCTGCCACTCGTGCTCGTCGATCACGGGACGCGGGGTGCGCTCTGCCATCACAAGGTCACCGTAGCGGCTCCGCTCGACCACGGCCTCCCGACGGCCGAACAGGTGCCTGCTCTCCCGCATCCCGTCCGGCCACGCCACCCTGACCCGCGGCTGCCCGGTCACCTTCAGGTAGACATCCCAGGCCATCCCGTCATCCCCGATGACCCGGCCCACCCGGTCCGCCACATCCCCCGCCCCCGCCAGGTCACTAAGCGGCACCCGCGCCCGGTACCTGCCCCCGCCCGCTGCCGCGGCAGGGAAAGAACGGGTCGCGGCGCCGCGGTTGCGGACGAGCACCAGCTCGGCCGGGCGGCTCTGGTCGTGTGCTCCGGGCACCTCGACCCCGATCTCGACGGCGCGGCTCTGCAGCGCCCCCGGGTCCCCCGAGTCCGCCCGGTCCGTCGGGTCCGCCGGGTCGCCGTCGACCCAGGCGTGCCCGGCCGCGAACGCGCCGAGCCGCCAGCAGGCCACGTTCAGCCCGAGCCCGGCCCATCGGGCGCCGAACCGCAGGTCCGGCCCGAGCTGCCGCGGCTCGGGCCGCTCGGCGGGGCCGGGCACCGGGGTGTGGACGCGGGCCGGGCGCCATACGCCGTGACCGCGGACCAGCATGTAACACTGCCACGCCCCGGGGCTGCGGAACCGGCGCGGGCTGATCGCGAACCGGAAACCCGACCAGTCGTAGTTGTACCGTTCCTGCTCGGACAGCGCGGTCGCCTCCGGGTGCAGGAACGAACGGGCGGGCACGAGCACGGGCAGCCGGCGGCCCGGAGGCCGCAGGATCACGATCTTCGACGTATTCCTGCGCTTGGCGATATCGACGGAGGGCACGTTGGCCCGCCCGGTCACCACCAGCGCGCCGTCCGCCCAGCCGATGTCGTCCACTTGCATGTACGGGTCCAGGTCGCGCCAGTGCGGCCGGAAGACGCGTGCAGGCACCGGCACCGGCGATTCTTTTCTGAACGGCAGGTCCGCGAGCAGTCGGCCACGCCGCCTGATCATCGGGACCTGACGCACCGGCTGGTCCATCATCCAGGCGGCCAGCTCGGCGAGCTGCGACATCGCCTGGATCCGGACTAGATAGTAGGCCAGCTTGTGGGTGGCGGGCAGGCTGCGCAGCACCCGGCGGCCCACCCCGTCCAGGTAGCCGTTCACCAGGACAGTGAACTCGGCCCGGTACGTATCGGTCACTTTGTGCAGGTCCTGGACGTATAGCCACAGGTCGTTCTTCAGGGCCTTACGCTGGTGCGCCCGCAGCAGCCGCGCCGTCGAGTGCCGCGCGATGAACTCGTCGATGTCGTCCAGCGCGGTCATCCGGTCCCGCAGGTTGACAATGCTGGTGCGGCTCTGCGTTATCGACAGCCGGCCCTGCGCGCGCTCGCGCCAGTAGTAGACGATGTCGGGGATCACGTCCACGGCCGTGGCCAGCACGTGCGCCTTGGTCATCAGCCTGATGTCTTCCCACACCACGTGCTCGGGGAAAGCCAGCTGGTGGGAATCCCAGAAGCGGTGCCGGAACAGCTTGTTCCACACCGACACGTCATAGAGCAGCCGCGGCGTCTTGGTGATGTGCGTCCGGGTCTGCCTGCCCTTGATGGCCAGGGAGTGTAGCGCCGACGGGTTTATCCCCTTCGGCCCGATGCGCAGCACGGCGCCGCTGGCGAAATCGGAGCCCGAGCTCTCCAGCGTGTTCAGGAGCAGCTCATACGCGTTGGCGGGGATCATGTCGTCGCCGTCGACGAAGGCGAGGAACTCCCCGCGGGCGACCTCGATGCCGCGGTTGCGGGCGCCTCCCGGGCCCCCGTGTTCCGGCGGCTGCACCAGCGTGAACCTGCGATCGGCGGCCGCCTTGGCCCGGGCGATCTCGGCGCCGCCGTCGGTCGACCCGTCATCGACCATGATCACTTCCAGGTCGGTGATCGACTGGGCGGCGATCGAGTCCAGGCAGTCGGCGAGATCGTCCTCGTTGTTGAAAAACGCCACCACGACGCTGATCCGGGGGCCTGTCATGGTGTTACCCCGGGGGGGTTGTCCACGCGCCCATACCCTCCGGACCCACCGCTCACGGGGGGATTGTCCACGCGCCGGTACCCCCCTGACCCCGCCGGGCCTCCGCTTGCGGGGGGAGTACCCGCCATGCCGTATCCTCCTGATTCGCCGCTTACGGGGGGGTTACCCGGCCCGCCGTACCCCGGGGACCAGCCGAGGGCAACTGGGTCGTAGACGCCTTCTACGTAGATCTGGTGCCAGAGCGAGAATATGACGAGCAGCCAGACCTGCCGCCAGGTCACCTCGGGGTCCTCGGCCCGGAAACGGCGCAGGATGTCAAGCGCGGCGCCCTGGTTCAGCCACTGACCCGTCTGCGCCGTGCGGACAACATGCTCGGCGAAACCGTACATGCCGCCGCGGAGCCAGGGCCCGAGCGGCACCGGGAAGCCGAGCTTGGCGCGTTCGGCCGCGGCCTGGGGCAGCAGCGCACCGATCGCCTCGCGGAGCGCGAACTTGGTCGTGCCGGCCGCGGTCTTCTCCACCCGGGCCAGCCGCGCGGCGACGGCGAGCACCTCACGGTCTAGGAACGGCGTGCGAAGCTCGAGGCCGTGCGCCATGGCCATCCGGTCCGCCTTGACCAGGATGTCGCCCGGCAGCCATGTGTTGACGTCGATCAGCTGCATGGTGGCGACGTCGTCCAGGCCGGCCTCGGCCGCCTGCCGGTACACGGGGTCGGTCACGTCGAACTCGCTGGCGTTCCCGTGCCGGAGCAGCAGCCGCGCCTGGCCGGCCCGGTACACGTACGCGTTGCCGATGTAGCGCCGGTTCAGCGGGGTCGAGGTCCGGTTGAGCAGGCCCTTACCCTTGGCCCCGGTCGGCAGCTCGGAGGCCACCCGGCTGATCGTCGACCGCCCCCAGCCGGGCAGCGCCTTGGCCGCGCGGACCACGCCCGGCTGGTAGTAGACGCCGTATCCGCCGAACAGCTCGTCGGCTCCCTCGCCGGACAGCACCACCTTGACGTGCTTGCGGGCCTCGCGAGCCGCGAACCACAGCGGGACCGCGGCGGCGTCCGCCATCGGGTCATCGAGATGCCAGACGATCCTGGGCAGGCTGGCGATGAACTCCTCCGGGCTGATCACGTACGGTACCGACTTCACGCCGAGGGCCGTGGCCGTGGCCATCGCGTCGTCGATCTCGCTGAACCCCTCGCGCTCGAACCCGACGGTCACGGTCACCAGGTGCGGACAGGACTCCGCCGCGAGCGCGCACAGGGTGGCCGAGTCCACCCCGCCGGACAAGAACGCGCCGACCGGTACGTCGCTGCGCAGGTGGACGGCCACCGAATCGCGCAGCGCGGCCAGGATCTTCTCCGGCGAGCTTGACGACGGGGAGCGGGCGGGCCGCAGTTCAGGCCGCCAGTACCTGAAGACGTCGACCCGGCCGCCTGGCCGGGCGATCAGCACGTGCCCGGGCGGCAGCGACCGCGCGGGCGGCACCAGCGTGGCCGGCGCCGGCACGTACTGGAACGACAGGTACCGGCGCAGCGCGTCCGGATCGATCGCCTTCACCTCGCCGGCGTCGGCCAGCGCCTTGCGCTCGGAGGCGAACCTGAGCTGGGGCCCCGACCTGGGCCGGTGACCCCCTGCGGTCAGCGCGTAAAAGAACGGTTTAATACCAAATGGATCCCGGGCGCAGAAGAGCTCCCGGGCGCGCCGGTCCCAGATCGCGAAGGCGTACATCCCCCTGAGCTGGCGCACGACGTCCTTGCCGAGCCACGCGTACATCTCGATCAGGACCTCGGAACACGACCGGGTGCGCAGCTGCACGCCGCGGGCCGCCAGCCGCTGGGCCAGCTCGAGGTAGTTGTAGATCTCGCCGTCGAAGACCATCACGTAGCGGCCGTCGGCCGAGTGCATCGGCTGGTGCCCGGCCGGGGATGGGTCGATGACCGCGAGCCGCCTGAAGCCGAGAGCCAGGTCGGGATCGGCGAAGAAACCCTCGTCGTCGGGACCGCGATGGGCGATCCGCATGGCGGCGCGGCCCACCCACTCGGGGTCGGGGCCTGCTCCGTCTGCCAGCGCCAGGCAGCCGGTAATTCCGCCCATGTGCGCCGCCAAACAATCGGGGTCTTAACGGATCCGTGCCCCGACCAGCCTACTTGGGCTGGAAATGACTCGCGCCCCGACCGCATCCGCGCTGATCAGCACCTTTTTCGGGACTTCTCTCACAGCTTGCTCCTACTCCTTCACGACTTCATTGGTCAACGTTGGCCGTCATCGGTCATCGCCGGTTGCCGCCCGGCCCCCGGGCCAGCACGAAGTCGGACGCGTCATTGTCGGCTTGGTGCTGGAAGCTACCGGAGCCCGGTCAGGGGCGGGTCACCTTGACCCGGCCGGGACCAGCGAGGCGGGCAGGGCGTTGCTGGTGTTGTGCTGCGCGATGAGGCTTAGCGCCTTGTCGTGGTCGCGTTGCTCAAGGGCGTCGATGATCGCCACGTGCAGGGCGTGACGGGACGTGATGTACTCGGGCAGCGGCTGCTCGCTGCCGGGCAGCACGGCGAGGGTGTGCGACTCGATCTGGTCGAGCAGGTTGACGTACAGCGAGCGCAGCACGGCGTGCGGGCTGATGGCGGCGATGCGGGCGTGCAGCGACCAGTTGGCGTGCACGAAGGCGGTGGGATCGAGCCGGTGCACTGCCGAGGCCATGTCGGCGAGGATCTCGCGCAGTTCGGCGATGTCGGCGGGGGAGGCGTGCCAGAGCGCGTCCTCGATCAGCAGCGGATCCAGCGCGTCACGGATCCGCACCGCCTCGGCCACGGGGGTCTGCTCGGCGTCGAGGGCCAGGACGGAGTTGCCCAGGCGGACCATGGGCGACTGGGTGGCGGCGAACACCCCGCCGCCCGGGCCGGGCCGCACCGAGATGATCCCCCGTGACTGGGCGATGCGGACCGCCTCGTTGAAGGTGCCGACCGACACCTCGCAGCGGGCCCGGAGCTCTTCCTTGGATCCGAGCCGGTCGCCGGGTGCGGCGGCCTCGGCGATGGTGATGAGCTGGGCGGCCGCGGATTCCCCGCGGGACAGCCGCGGGCCCGGCCGGACGTCCGCGGGACGGGGGCGGCGCCACTCGTGGGGCCGCAGCGCCGGCGTGTCGAAGCCCGTCTCATCGCCGGTGCCGCTCATCGTGCCCTCCGTCGCCGTTGTCCATAATTCTCTATAAAGAATATGGTGATAACCGTTGACTTGGCTAGATTCCTGGCGCAGTATAGCCATAATCATCATACAGAATTAGGAGCCGTGATGATCGAGCCGCAAGAGTTCCGCGATCTGATGGCCGGCGTCTGCGCCCCCGTGACGGTGGTAACCACCACGGGGGACGGCCGCCCGTATGGCGCTACCGTCAGTTCCTTCACGTCGCTGTCGCTGAACCCGCCGCTGGTCAGCGTGGCGTTCGACCGCGGCTCGGCGCTGCTGGGCCAGATCCGGGAGGCCGGGCGGTTCGGGGTCAATATTCTCGGCCACGCCCAGGACGACCTGGCGATGACCTTCGCCCGCCGCGGCGCCGACCGGTTCGACGGGACGGACTGGTTCGACGACCGCGGACTGCCCCGGCTGGCCGACGCAGCGGGCTGGATGGTCTGCGACCTTTACNNACCGGACCTTCGGCACCCACTCGCGGTTCGCCGAACGGCCCCGCCCGAGCATCGCCGACCTCATCGCCGCCTGCGCCAGCTGAGCGCACGCGTCCGGACCGTTTTAAGGAGACCTGATATGACCGCTATGACCGACCGCCCGTCCGCCACCGAGCCGGCCGGGATCCCCGGCTCCAGCGAGCTCGCCGCCCGGGTGAAGAAACTGCAGCCGCTGATCCGCGAGAACGCCGCCCGGGGTGAGCAGGACCGCCGCGTGGCCGAGGAGAGCATCCAGGCGCTACGCGAGGCGGGCATCTTCAAGATCGCCCAGCCGAAGCGGTACGGGGGCTATGAGACCTCGATGCGCACCATGCTCGACGTGTCGGCCGCGCTCGGCGAGGCCGACGGCGGCACCGCCTGGGTGACGACGCTGCTGAACGTGTGCGCCTGGATGACCGGCCTGTACCCGCAGCAGGCCCAGGACGAGGTGTGGGGCAAGGATCCCGACGCGCTGGTCTGCGGGGTGCTCGCCCCGACCGCCGAGACCCGCAAGGTCGACGGCGGGCACCGGGTCAGCGGCCGCTGGTATTACAACTCCGGCTCCTGGCATGCCAGCTGGGCGGTGCTCGGCATCCCGGTCACCGACGAGAAGGGCGAGACCGTCGACCAGGGGCTGGCGCTGATCCCNNCGCAGCGACCTGGAGTACGAGGAAACCTGGTTCGTCGCCGGGATGAAGTCCACCGGCAGCAACTGCATGATCGCCAAGGACGTCTTCGTCCCGGACCACCGGATCGTCTCCGTGCCGGCCGCGATCGAGGGAGACTACGGCACCGAGCGCACCGATGAGGCGCTGTACCGGTCCGCGTTCGTGCCGATCCTGGCGCTGGTGCTGGCCGGCCCGCAGCTCGGCATGGGACGCGCGGTGCTCGAGATCGTCAGCCAGAAGGCGGCCAAGAAACCGATCTCCTACACCTTCTACACCGCCCAGGCCGACTCCGTCGCGTTCCAGCTGCAGCTGGCCGAGGCCGCGATGCTGATTGACACCGCGCACCTGCACGCCTACCGCGCCGCCGACGACATCGACCAGGCCGCGGCCCGGGGCGTCTACCCCGACTACTTGACCCGCGCCCGGGTGCGGGCCGACACCGGCTGGGTCATCGACCACATCACCAAGGCCATCGGCATCCTGCTGTCCGCGCACGGTGCCGCCAGCTTCGCCGAGGCCAGCCCGCTGCAGCGGATCTGGCGCGACTCCTCGGTGGCCGCCCGGCACGCCGTCGTGCTGCCCGTGGTCGGCTACGAGGTCTACGGCAAGGCACTGCTCGGCCGCGAAGACCACATCACCCCCCTGGTCTGAGCCGCCCCGCCGCCCGTCAGCCGGCCGCGCCGCGCCGCGCCGGTCCTGCTTACCGAATCCGGAGTTCCTATGCGCATCGCCAACCTGGCAGGTCGTCTCGTCGTCCTCACCGGCGACGCCGGGCACGAGATCGCCCACGACGTCGAGAAGAACAGCAGTGGCCGGTTCGGCGCCGGCCTGCAGGCCATCTACGACGACTGGGACGCGTTCACCCCCTGGGCGGCGGCCGCCCGCTGGGAGGGCGGGACGCCGGTGGTGCCCGGCGAGCTGGGCTCACCCGCCCCGGCGCCGCGGCAGGTACTGGCCATCGGCCTGAACTACCGCGAGCACGCAGCCGAGTCCGGCTTCGCCGCCCCGGCCGGCGAGCCGCCCGTGTTCACCAAGTTCCCCAGCTGCATCACCGGACCCCGCGGCGACATCACCCTGCCCGAAGGCGGCCACACCGACTGGGAAGTCGAGCTGGTCGCCGTCATCGGCCGCCGCGCCGAGCACGTGAGCGAGGCCGACGCCTTGTCCTACGTGGCCGGCTACGCGGCCGGGCAGGACATCTCCGAACGCATCCTGCAGTCGGCGGCCACCCCGCCGCAGTTCAGCCTGGGCAAGTCGCTGCCCGGTTTCGGGCCGATCGGGCCCTGGCTGGTCACGCTGGATGAGTTCGCCGACCCCAACGACCTCGAACTCAGCTGCGCGATCAACGGCGAGCAGATGCAGCACGCCCGGACCAGCGACCTGATCTTCTCCGTCCCCGCCCTGGTCGCCAGGCTGTCCGCCACGCTGCCGCTGCTGCCCGGCGACGTCATCTTCACCGGGACCCCGGCCGGGGTCGGCCTCGGCCGCACCCCGCAGCGCTGGCTCGCCCCCGGCGACGAGCTCGTCAGCCGCATCGAGGGCATCGGCGAACTCCGGCACCGGTTCGTCGCCGCCCGCTGACCACCCCGCGAAAGAAAGGTGCCTCCAATGGCCCTGCACCGCTTGACCTCGATCACCATGGGCGTGCCGAACGTCGCCGGCACCGCCGCCTACTACGCCGAATTCGGGTTGTCCCCCGACGGCGACGGCTGGTTCACCACCCGCGACGCCGGCCGCCAGCTGCGGATCGTCCACGCCCCCACCCGGCGGCTCGTCGAGCTGCACGTCGGCGTCGACGACGCCGACGACCTGGCCCGCGCCGCCGCCAGCCTGGCCCGGCTGGGCATCGACGTACACCGCGAGCCAGCCCGCATCAGCGCGGTCGAGAAGGCCACCGGCACCCGCGCTGTGCTCGAGATCGCCGGCCGCGCGGCCCAGACCGCCGTCCCCGCCACCCGGTACAACGGCCCCGGCCGCTACGAACGCTCCGGGCACCGCGCCCCGGGCGTGCTGCGCACCGGACCGGTCAAGCCCCGCAAGCTCGGCCACGCCGTGCTCGGCTCCACCGACTACCAGATCACCCGGGCCTTCTTCGTCGACGGTCTCGGTTTCAAGGTCAGCGACCACATCAAGGGCGCCGGCACCTTCATGCGCTGCTCCACCGATCACCACAACATCCTGGTGCTCGCCGCCCCGGTATCGTTCCTGCACCACACCTCCTGGCAGGTCGACGACATCGACGAGGTCGGCCGAGGCGCCCACAAGATGCTCGAGGGTAATCCCGAACGGCACGTATGGGGGCTAGGCCGCCACTACGGCGGCTCGAACTTCTTCTGGTACCTCAAAGACCCGGCGGGCAACTTCAGCGAGTACTACAGCGACATGGACTGCATCATCGACGACCAGCTGTGGACACCCGAAGACCTCGAAGGCGCGCAAGGCCTGTACGCCTGGGGCCCGCCCCCGCCGCCCTCATTTTTGCACCCCGACGACCTGGCCGCCATGATGACCGGCGCCCACAGCGGCCGCTGACCGGCATGGCCCTGCTCGGCGACCTGCTGCTCACCCTCATCCCTCATCGCCGATGGCAAGCCTCATACCGGCAGGTCGAGGCGATCTTCGCGACGTCCCTCGGCTCGGAACCGGACGGCCCAGTGACCGCCCAGCCTGGCGGGGAAGGCCGCTGAGAGCGCGTTCCCGCAGGCCAGATAACAGCCGGACGTAGCCGGTTATAACTTGGGCTGGAACCTGATCCCGCCGTCGAAGCGGATGACCTCGGCGTTGATGTAGTCGTTCTCGATCAGCGACCGGACCAGCTGGCCGAATTCATCCGGCCGCCCCATCCGCTTGGGGAACACGACCGGAGCGACCAGCCTGGCCTTGAACTCCTCGGCGTTCTCAGAGAACCCGTAGATGGGAGTGTCGATAATGCCGGGGCAGATCGTGTTCACCCGCACCCCGATGGCGCTCAGGTCCCGGGCCGCGGGGAGGGTCATCCCGATGATGCCGCCCTTGGACGCGGAGTAGGCAATCTGGCCGGTCTGGCCCTCGATCCCCGCCACCGAAGAGGTGTTGATGATGACGCCGCGCTGCCCGTCGGCGTCGGCCGGCTCGGTCTTCGCGATCGCGGCGGCCGCGATCCGCATCACGTTGAAGGTGCCGATCAGGTTGACGGCGATGACCTTCTGATAGCTGGCCAGATCGTGCGGCGTGCCGTCGCGTGCTACCGTCCGCGCGGCCCAGCCGATGCCCGCGCAGCTGACCGCGGTCCGCAACGGGACCCCGGCGGCCGCCGCGGCGTCCACCGCCGCCTGCACCGAGCCCTCGTCGGACACATCGGTGCGCGCGAACAGCCCGCCGATCTCGCCGGCCACCCGCTTACCGCTCTCTTCGTTCAGGTCGGCGACAACCACCGTGACACCCGCCGCCGCGAGCACCCGGGCCGTCGCTTCGCCGAGCCCGCTCGCACCACCAGAAACAACTGCCCCAGTACCGTTCAGATTCATGACCCGGAGCATACCTGGACAGGCCCGGCCGCCCACGGGGGTGGTGCGCCGGGGCGGGCCGCCGCCGCTGACCACGGTGGCCATGCGCGAGGTCGACCCGCGGATGGCCGGCGCGGCCTCGGGCATGCTCAACACGGTGCGCCAAGTCGGCTCGGTCATCGGCACCGCGGCCGTGGGCGCGCTGCTGCAGAACCGGCTGGCCTCCTCGCTGACCAGCCAGGCCATCATCCGCTCGGCCGCGCTGCCGGCCCAGTACCGGGCCCCGTTCGTGGCCGGCTTCCGGCAGGCCGCCGCGAGCGGCCTGCTGACCGGTGGGTCGGGGAGCTCGGCCGCCGCCCGCGGCCTGCCGGCCGCGCTGGCGGCACAGCTGCAGCGGCTGGGCACCGAGGTGTTCAGCCAGGGTTACGTGCTGGCCATGCGCTGGACCATGGTCATGCCCATCGCCGTGGTGGTCCTGGCCGCGGCCAGCTGCCTGGCCATCAGGAACCGGACCGTGGCCCCGGNNGGTCCGGTCAGATGGCCGGGACCATCAGCTCACCCGGCTCCCTGGGGTCCTTGGATTCATCCGACCAGAGCCCAGGCAGTTCGTCGGGCACGGCCTCGTAGCGGGCGGACTCGAACGGGAACCGGTCGCTGAACACCGGCTCGAGGTCGGTGAGCCAGCTGGCCGCCGGGTCGAACCGGGCGAAGAACGGCGTTCCTACCAGGGTCGGGTCGCGAGCCTGGATCATGCGCAGGACGAAGACCTTGAGGCCGGCCACCTCGGTCACCCCGTCGACGCATACCTTGCCCGGGGTCGCCGACATCGACGGCCCGCGGACCGTGCGGCACAGGCCGGAAACGCCCTGGAACGCCTCGCGGAAGATCTCGTATGCGCGGGCCAGCGGCACGGCGAAGTAGTCCTGCGGGCCGGTGTCCCGCTCCACGAACATGTAGTACGGGATCATGCCCATCCGGACCTGGGTCCGCCACATGCTGCGCCACGCCGCCGGGTCGTCGTTGATCGACCTGATCAGCGGGGCCTGGGTGCGGATCACCGTGCCGGTGCTCCGGATCCGGCCCACCGCCGCCTCGAGCAGCGGCGGCTCGAGCTCGCGCGGATGGGTGAAGTGCGCCATCAGGGCGAGCGTCCGGCCTGAGGCCATCACCTCGCCGAACAGCCGCAGCGTCGCGTCGGCGTCGGGGTCGGTCACGAACCGCTGCGGCCAGTAGGACAGCGATTTGGTGCCGATCCTGATCGACTCCAGGTGGTCAAGGTGGTTCCGCGGGTCGATGAGGGGCTCGATGTAGCGGCGCAGCACCGACTCGCCCATGATCATGGGATCGCCGCCGGTGATCAGCACGCTGGTCACCTCGGGATGTTCGCCGAGGTAGGCCACCAGCGTACCGATGTCGTCCGTCGCTATCTTCAGCTCGGGCTCGTCCACGAACTGCGCCCACCGGAAGCAGTAGCTGCAGTACGCATGGCAGGTCTGGCCCTGCCGGGGGAAGAACAGCACCGTCTCCGGGTACTTGTGCTGCAGGCCGGACAGCGGCCTGCCGTGCAGGGTCGGCGCGTTCAGCAGGAGCTGGCCGGCCGGGTGCGGGTTGAGCCGCATCCGGATCGTGTGTGCGGCGGCACGCAGCTCCGCATCAGGAGCGCCGCCGCTGATCATGTCCGCCAGCCGCCGCACATCCGGTGCGGGCAGCATGTCCGGCTGGGGAAAGACCAGCCGGTAGATCGGGTCGTCCGGGGCCGCGTCCCAGTCGATGAGGTTCTCCACCACATACGAATTCGTCCGGAACGGCAGGACGGCGGCGACCGCTCGGACCGCCAGCCGTTCCGAAGCGGGCAGGCCAGCCCGCTGTGTGAGCGTGTCGAGGTGTTTCGCCGAGTAGGCATGAAACCCGCGGCCCGCCGAGCGGGCCGCGGGTACGGCGTTCTGGATGTCCCTCACGCGCCTTCTCCCTCCGTTCGGCGCGCACAGCGACCGCTGCGCCACTCTGCGCGCGAAGAATAACCAAGACACCCGCTCCCCAGCGGCCCCCCGACTGCCGCGTCCACTCGCATACTGCGCGTCCGCTAGCAAACTGCAGTGCTGCCAGCGGACACCTGCCCCAAAATAACTATCGTATTCAATTTGACGTTCCTGGAGGCAGATAGGTTCCGTTTTCTTGCGGCCGCCCTTCTCCCTTCTCATATCAAGAGAAATACCGCGATTCGCAGGTATTGTTCGGCCGTATCACAGCAATCTCTAAGCGCCGGCTTTACCGGCAGCTCTATTGCGCGGGCTTTCTTAGTCGTACAATGCGCGGCACCGTCCCGCCGATATATCCAGCCCGCGGGCGCCAGCGCCCGGGGGGTACTCGGGTCCAGGTCGGCCCGAACTTCTCGTCCGGGCCATAATGGGGCCCACCCCACAGGCGCTCTGCGTGGAAGGACACACGAAGGATGAGACATCATCCCCGGCCGCACACCCCGGTGATCCGCTGAACGCGAACGCCGAGCCCAACGGGGACAACGGCCACGCCGCGGGTTCCGGGCCCGACGACGCCGGGAACCGGCACCCGGACGCCGGACCGGCCCACGGCACCGGCGCCGCCGGTCCGGCTATCGCGGTCGACGCCATGGGCGGCGATCACGCCCCCGACGAGATCGTCGCCGGAGCGCTCGCGGCGCAGCGCGAGCACGGCGTCCGGGTGCTGCTCACCGGGCCCTGGGCGCGGCTGAACCAGGCGCTGACCGCCCTGGACGCGGCTAATGAGCTGCAGATCGTGGCCGCCGAGGACAACCTGGCGATGAACGAGGGCGCGCTGGCCAGCCTGCGCCGCCCCCGGTCAAGCGTGGCGGTCGCGTGCCAGCTGGTCAGGCGGGGCGACGCGGCCGCGGTGGTGTCCGCCGGGTCCACCGGCGGAATCGTGGCGACCGCGAGGCTGCGGCTGCGGCCGTTGCCCGGCGTGCTGCGGCCGGGACTCGCGGTCGTGCTGCCGACCCGCCCGGGCCGCACGGTGCTGATCGACGCGGGCGCGACCGCGGACCCCAAGCCCGAGATGCTGGTCCAGTTCGGCCAGCTTGGTGTCGCCTACGCCCAGCTGACCCTGGGCGTGGCCGCACCCAAGGTCGGGCTGCTGACCATCGGGACGGAGCCGGGGAAGGGCAACAAGTTCACCAGGCGCGCGCATGAGCTGCTGGCCAGCGATCCGCCGCACGGCGCGCTTCCGCTGAGCTTCGCGGGCAACGTGGAGGGCGGTGACCTGCTGGCCGGCGAGCTCGACGTGATCGTGACCGACGGCTTCACCGGAAACGTGGCGCTGAAGACGCTGGAGGGCTCGGTCCGGTTCGCCGCCGCCGAGCTGCGGGCCGCCGTGACCGGGACCCGGGCCGCCCGCGTCGGCGCGTTCCTGCAGCGCCGCGGGCTCCGTGAACTGGCCACCCGGCTGGACGCGGAAAGCCACGGCGGCGCTGTCCTGCTCGGCCTCGGCGGCACCGTGGTGATCGCGCACGGCGCGAGCACCGCCCGCGCTATCACTTCCGCCTGCCTGCTCGCGGCCGATCTGGCTCGCGGCCAGATCACGGAGAAGATAACCCAGCGCCTCAACCCCGGACGTTCGGTCGCCCGGAGCGGGCATTTCCTGCGACGTCCCTGACGGCCGGCCGCAGGCCGCGGTTAGGACGGGCCGCGCGGCCCTGACGGCAACAGGCTCCGCACCAGGTCCGGCGATAATGTCCAGCTCAGCGAGCTGTTGGAGGAAGCCGTGGAGCGCACGCGGGCCATCCTCGACGAACTCGACGCGCCCCGCGCGCTTCGACGCCGCCGAGCTGGAGCGGTCGCCGAGGCGGTCGGGCCCGTGCCGGAACGAATGTAACCGAGCGCTGAACTTCTGCCCGGGGCGGCGTCTGCGCGCCGCCCGCGGCGCCGTGAGCATGTGAACTCACGAACGTACTGCTTACGTGAGCCAGGATTCCGGCCACCACCGGGACGTGCCGGGGCAGTCTCGCCCTATGGATACGAACGGGCCGTCCATCGGTTACCCAGAACCTCACAGGCCCGCACCCGTTTACCGGACGCGCGTAGCGGGCGCGGCGTCCATGGCAGAAGGAGGCATCCATGATGGCCCGCGAGCGTTACCGGAAAGGCCGTCAGGCATCGATGAAGAGCCGGGTCGGCATGGCGACCGCACTCCTGGTCGGCGGCGGCTCTATCGCCGCGGTCGCGGTCGCGGCCACGAGCCATGGCACTGCGACCACGGCCCAGCCGGCCGCCTACGCGGCCCGCTTCGGCAATGAGGGAGCCACGCTCAACTCAGTCATGACCGAATGGGGCCAGTCCAGGCAGGCCGCTTACGCTCAGCTCTCGGGCCTGGTCCAGGCCCGGCAGTTCAGCCAGGCCAGGCACGCAGGCAAGACGCTCGACGTGCAGCGCGGCATCGTCGTCCTGGCCACGAAGAAGTTCCTCATCTTGGCCTCGTCCAACGGGTCGCTGCATCTGTGGCTGCTTTCCCGCAGCACGAAGTTCCAGGACGTCTCGAATACCACGGCCGGCACCTCGGCCCTGACCGCGAGCACCAGCGCCACGCAGCAGGCGATGGCCTCGGGCAACATGATCCCGGCGACGACGCTGCTGGCCGGAAGCCCGACGATCGCGGCGAGCCTGCTGACGCCGACCCCCGCGGCCCAGACGGTATCCGTGCAGGTGGCCAACACCGACCTCACCGTGACGGTCACGGTGACCAGGAGCACGGCGACGGTTTCGCAGACTGCGACCACGCCGGTGAACAGCATGCCGTCACCGGACCCGAGTACGTTCACCCAGAACGCGTGGCAGGCCACTAACTCGCTCGCCCGCGGCGACCTGGCGCTGGTCGCCGGATCGCGCTCACACTGGACCCTGCACGCCAGCCTGGTCCTGTTCACTCCGCTGACCACCGCCGACGTGGGCGGCCGTGCTGCCAGCACCCCGACTGCGGAGCCGACCTCCTGGTGAAACACGTCGTCCCGCCGGCGGCGACAGCACCGGCGCACCCGCGTTCAGCGCGGGTGCGCCGGCCGGTGTCCGCCGATCCGGCCCGCACCCGACCAGGCTCCGGCGGCGTGCTCCGCTGCGGCGACATCGTCCTCGACGAGGCTCGATGGACGGTCCACCGGGCGGGAACGCCCGTGGACCTTTCGCCGACCGAGTTCCGGCTGCTCGCCTGCCTGATGCGCCATCAGGGCAGCGTGCTGACCAAGAGCCAGTTGCTGCAGTACGTGTGGGGACTCGGCTATACCGGCCACGCCCAGGTGGTGGAAACGTACGTGAGCTACCTGCGCCGCAAGCTCGACCGGCTCGGGCCGCCGCTCATCCACACCCGCCGCGGCGCCGGCTACACGCTGCGGAGCCCGGAGATCGGATGTGCCGGGTCGTTAGACCCGCTCGATGATCGTCGCGTTGGCCTGGCCGCCGCCCTCGCACATGGTCTGCAGGCCGAACCGGCCGGAAGTCCGGATAAGTTCGTGCACCATCTTGGTCATCAAGATCGCGCCGGTGGCCCCGAGGGGATGCCCGAGCGCGATGGCCCCGCCGTTCGGGTTGGTTCGCTCGAGCGAGGCTCCGGTCTCTTGCGCCCAGATCAGCGGGACCGGCGCGAACGCCTCGTTGACCTCGAACACGTCGATGTCCGCGACCGTCATCCCGGCCTTGGCCAGTACCTTGCGGGTGGCTTCGATCGGGCCCGTCAGCATCAGCACCGGGTCGGAGCCGATCACGGTCAGCGCGTGCACCCGGGCCAGCGGGGTCAGGCCGTACCTGTCCAGCGCCGCTTCCGACGCGATGAGCAGCGCGCCGGCCCCGTCGGAGATCTGAGACGCGACCGCGGCGGTGATCTCCCAGCCGTCCCGCAGCGGTGCCAGTCCGGCCATTTTCTCCAGCGACGTGTCCCGGCGCGGACCCTCGTCCTGGCTGAAGCCGTCCAGCGGGACTATCTCCCGTTCGAACCGGCCTCCGTCGATGGCACGCACCGCTCGCTGGTGGCTCTCCAGCGCGAACTCCTCCAGCTCGCTCCGCTTGAGGCCCCATCGCTCGCACATCAGCTGGGCGCCGCGGAACTGGGAGATCTCCTGATCGCCGTAACGCTTCCGCCAGCCGGTGCCCCACGGCGCCGGCATGCCCGCCTGAGTGGCCAGGGTCACCGTCGAACCCATGGTGACAATGCTCATAGTTTCTACCCCGGCCGCGACCACGAGATCCTGCGTGCCGGAAAGCACCGCCTGGGCCGCGAAATGAACCGCCTGCTGGGACGACCCGCACTGCCTGTCGATGGTGACGCCGGGCACGCTCTCGGGCAGTCCGGCCGACAGCCAGGCATTCCTGGCGATGTCGAAGGTCTGCGGGCCGATCTGCGAGACGCACCCCATGATCACGTCATCGACCGCGGCGGGATCGACTCCGGTGCGGTCCATCAACCCGCGCAGGGCATGGGCTCCGAGATCGACCGGGTGGACGCCCGCCAGGGATCCGTTCCGCCTGCCGATCGGGGTGCGCACCGCACCGGCGATGAACGCTTCCGCCATAACAGCCTCCGTATGCGGGTCCGCGGCATCCGGCTCGGCCGGGCCGGATGCCCCTTTTCTGGACAAAACCACTGCCGTACAGAACTCACGGTACATCGTGTCGCGCCCAGCGGCCCAATGCCGTACGCTCGTAAGCGGGTTCGCAAACCGCAGGTTCAGGAGGCGGCCAATGACCGGACTCATCTTGCTAGTATTTCTCGGCGTTATCGTCGCGTTCGGATGGACGCGACTGCGCGGCAAGATGAAGCTAGGTGTCTCGGGTAAGCACTGGACCGGGGCGATTACTATCTTCGTGATCGTTGTCCTCATGCTGTGGGCCGCGCACAAAGGCCACTGAGGAACCACGGGACGGTCGCGACCCTGGTCAGCACGCAGGGCCCGGCCGGCGCCTATCAGGCCCCTTTGCCGCTGCGCGGCATCTCGAACCACACCGCCTTGCCTTCCGGAGTCGGCCTGGATCCCCATCGAGTCGCCAGCTGTTCGACTAGGTAGAGGCCGCGTCCGCCTTCGTCGGTCTCCCCCGCGGTACGGATCCGGGGCAGCCGGAGATCAGGATCGAAGACCTCGACCCACACCGAGGTCGCGCCGCGCCGCAGGCGCAGCGCGAATTCCTTGGCGGGCGCCGTGGCGGCCGGGGTCGGCGCGCCGTTGGTCTGGGCCGCCGTCGCCGCGCCTGACGGGGCACGGACGGGCACCTGAGTCAGCGGCGTCATCGGGGCTATTGGGTTCACTGGGCTCATCGGGGCTGGTCCGGTGGGCGCGCTTACCGGGGTTGGCATGATCAGGGGCTCGAGGTCGAGGTCGAGGTCGAGGTCGAGCCCGCGGCCCGGGCTTGGCGTGGCCGAGGCGTGCAGGACGGCGTTCGTGACCACTTCTGAGACCAGCAGGCAGGCGAGTTCGGCCTGCTCGGTGTCCATGCCCCACGACCCGAACGTCTGGGCGGCCAGCCGCCGGGCCTCAGACACCATGATCGGCTCGGCGGGGAACACGCGCTCGGTCGAGGCGAGCTCGGAAGACGAGGACTTCACCACCAGGATGGCCATGTCGTCGTCGATGTCGCCGGGGACGGCGTACTCGGCCGCCGTGGCCACGGCGTCGGCATCCCCGCTCGCCGCGGCCGCACGGACCGCATGCTGCAGCATCTCCGCCGCCTCGGCCTCCGAATAATGCCCCGAGCCATCCACCCGAGTCCGGCGGTCGGTCAGGCCGTCGGTGTAGAACACCAAGATGGCCCCGGGCGGCATCTCGATCGTCTGCTCCTTGTAGGTGGGCAGACCCCGGATGCCCTTGCCGCGCACCCCGAGCAGGACCCCCTTGTAGGCGAACTCAAGCTGCCGCACCTGCCCGCCGCTGATCAGCAACGGGGCGTCGTGGCCGGCGTTAGCGAAGGTCAGCTCCCTGGACCAGGCGTCGTAGATCATGTAGATGCAGCTGACCGTGGGCGGGTCCCCGGCGGCCTGAACCCCGTTCTCGTCCGGGGGGGCCAGCGACCGGCACCACTCGTCGAGTTTGCGCATGATGTCCGCGGGCGACTTCTCGTCCTGCGCGAACGCCCGCAGGGCCGCACGCAGCTGACCCATGATCGCCGCCGCCCGCGCGCCTCTGCCCTCGACGTCGCCGATGACGATGCCCACCCGCCCGGCCGCCAGCGGGATGATGTCGTACCAGTCGCCGCCCACCTGGGTCTGGATCCCCTGGCCCTGCGTCTCGAGCGGTTTCGCGGGTACGTAGCGGCAGGCGACCTCCAGGCCGTCCAGTTCCGGGATCGCCTGCGGCAGCAGGCTCTTCTGGAAGGCCAGCGCGGTCTGCCGTTCGGTCTCGAACAGCATCGCGTTGTCGATCGCGATGGCCACCCGGCTGGCGATCGCGCCGATCAGGTCGCGGTCAGGCGTGTCGTACTCGCGCTCGTCACGGTCGGTGAGCCTGGACAGGGCCAGGCTCATCACCCCGAGCAGTTCGCCGCGGGCGTACAACGGCGCCGCGATCACCGACGTCAGGCCGGCCTGGTGAGCGGCCGACATGCTCTCCGCGCTCGGGGCCGGGTAATATCCGCTCTCCAGGTCATTGATCGCGATCGTGTCCAGGCGGGTCATCGCCTGCTGGCAGAAGTGCCCCTCCGGATAGTGAATCTGCTCGCCGACCTGGGCCCAGGTCCCCGGCGGCGGCGTCCAGTCGTTGGCATGCCGCTGCACCCGGCGGACGAGCGCCTCACCCTGGTACAGGTCGATGAAGCAGTGATCGGCGAACTGAGGCACGAGCATCTCCGCCACGTGCTTGAGCGTGGTGACGATTTCCAGCGAGCCGGCCAGCCGCTCCCCGACGCGCTCGAGCAGCGCGATCCTGTCCTGCTCGCCCTGTCCGTCACGCTTGCTCGCCTCGCGGGCCAGGATCACGATTCCGTCGATATCGCCGCCCGGATGGCGCAATGGCACGGCGAAAGCCCGGATGAGCGCGCGCGCCCCGTCACCCCGGATGTTCTCGAGCGTTCCTTCCCAGGACCGTCCGTGCAGTACCTGGGCGGCGATATCCTCCGTTTTCCGCACGTCATCATCGGCGAACATGCCGAGGGACAGGATAGAGCAGCCGGCCAGCCGCGCCACATCACCGGAAATGCGAAAAAGCCCGACCGCGTACTCGTTGATGTACAGGAGATTACTGAGCCTGTCCGTGACCACGACAGCTATATCCGCCTGCCCCAGGACCAGGTCCGCCGGAAGGTACGGGTCGAAAGCAGCTTCACCCCAGCCCGTCACGCTCGCGCTCCCCGACCCAGGTAGCGTTTGCCGGATGACATGATCATGCTCCGGCAACTGGCTGATACCCGCTGCTAATAGCTACAAATATATGCGCTGCAATCTGACTGGAAAGTTCCGTCGAGATTGCGTCCGCCGAGTCGCCGGCTGTCACCCGTACATCATCGCCGCTGGACATAAGAATCACCTCGCGTCCGGGTTGTATCCCGGCCCGCTTGAGTTTAAGCATCAGAACGAGATCACTCTGGAGTTGCTCGCCAATTCGCCGGATAACGGCCCGCGTAGCGCCCTCGGACGCGGCCTTTGTCATAGCCTCACCCGTCTCGCCCGTGGCTACCCGCACTCGTTCCAGTGCCTCGCCCGGCAGCCCTAGTTCGGCCAGACCGGGGATGAGATTGCCGTGCGGACAGCGGACAGGGTAACCGAGAAGCTCGAGAAGACGGCGCTCGACGCTCTCCGAGATAACGTGCTCCCACCGGCACGCCTCGATGTGCACTTCCTCCCACGGCAGCTTGATCACCCCGACCAGAAGGCATTCAGCCAGCCTGTGCTTGCGCATCACCCTGGTGGCGAGCATCCGGCCAACGTCGCTGAGCGAAAGCTGCCGGTCCCCGGCGACATGGACCAGTCCGTCCCGCTCCATCCTGGCCACGGTCTGGCTGACGGTCGGGCCGCTCTGCGCCAGCCGCTCGGCGATGCGGGCGCGCAGCGGTACCACACCTTCCTCTTCGAGCTCGAAGATGGTGCGGAGGTACATCTCCGTCGTGTCAATGAGCCCTTGGGCTGTCAACTCCTCATCCTCCTGCTTGTGATGCTATGCCGGGAGGCGGTGCCGTGGACTCGCCCGGGGACGCTCAGGCAGACTCGGCATGCTCAGGGAGAGAGGCGCTCGATGGTCCAGCCGTCATCCTGACGCCGGTAGCGGAGGCGGTCGTGCAGCCGGTACTGGCCCCCCTGCCAGAACTCGACCGTCTCCGGCACGAGCAGGTAGCCGCCCCAGAAGTCGGGCATGGGGACGCTGACCGTCGGCGGCCAGCGCTGCTCGAGTTCGGTGACGCGGCGGTCGAGTTCATCGCGAGAGCCGATGACCTGCGACTGCCTGCTGGCCCAGGCGCCGATTTGCGATCCGCGCGGCCGGGACCTGAAGTACGGCTCGCTATCCTCGCGTGACATCGTGACCACGCTGCCCTCGGCCGTGACCTGGCGCTGCATGGCGTACCAGGGGAAAACCGCGCACACCCGGGGGTCGGCCGCGATGTCCCTGCCCTTGCGCGACGCCCGGTTGCTGTAGAAGGTGAAACCCGTCTGATCATGTGCTTTCAGCAGCACCGTCCGAGCCCGCGGGCGGCCATCGGCGGCGGCGGTCGCGAGCACCATCGCGGTCGGTTCCGGCCGCACCAGCGCCTGGGCGTCCGACATCCACCGGTCGAACTGCGTCATCGGGTCAGCGGCCATCGTGCCCTCGGACAAGCCGCTCGAATCGGAATCACGTTGTGTCGCGTCCATGGGTAATGATCCTCACACCAGTTTTGGCTACCGCAACCCAGATCAGGGCGGTTGAATGGTAGCGCTGGAGTCAGCCTCACCCCACCAGGGAGCAGGAGGAACGCCGATGTCGGACTTCAAGCCAGGACTTGAAGGCGTCATCGCCTTCGAGACCGAGATCGCCGAACCTGACAAAGAGGGCGGCGCGCTCCGGTACCGCGGAGTCGATATTGAGGAACTCGTCGGCCATGTCTCCTACGCGCCGGTCTGGGGCCTGCTCGTCGATGATGCCTTCGCGCCCGGGCTGCCGCCCGCCGAGCCCTACCCGATCCCAGTTCATTCCGGCGATATCCGGGTCGACGTGCAGAGCGCGCTGGCCATGCTCGCGCCCGCCTGGGGGTTGCGGCAGCTCCTCGACATCAGTGATGAGCAGGCCCGCGAGGATCTCGCCCGCGCCTCGGTGATGGCGTTGTCGTTCGTGGCCCAGGCGGCCCGCGGCCCCGGCCTGCCGATGGTGCCGCAGCGCCGGGTGGACGAGGCGTCGTCGATCACCGAGCGGTTCATGATCCGCTGGCGCGGCGACCCCGATCCCCGGCATGTGAAGGCGGTCGACGCGTACTGGACCTCGGCGGCCGAGCACGGCCTGAACGCCTCCACCTTCACCGCCCGCGTCATCGCCTCTACCGGTGCCGATGTAGCCGCGGCCCTGTCCGGGGCGGTCGGCGCCATGTCAGGACCGCTGCACGGCGGCGCGCCCGCCCGCGTCCTGGGCATGATCGAGCAGGTCGAGCGGACCGGGGACGCCAAGACGTACGTGACCTCGGTCCTGGACCGGGGCGAACGGCTGATGGGTTTCGGGCACCGGGTCTACCGGGCCGAGGACCCGCGGGCCAGGGTGCTCCGCCGCACGGCCAAGGAGCTCGGCGCACCGCGGTACGAGGTCGCGCTGGCCCTGGAGAACGCCGCCCTGGCCGAGCTCAGGGCCCGGCGTCCGGACCGGGTACTCGAGACCAACGTCGAGTTCTGGGCGGCCATCGTGCTGGACTTCGCCGAAGTCCCGGCGCACATGTTCACCTCGATGTTCACCTGCGCCCGTACGGCGGGCTGGGCGGCCCACATCCTGGAGCAAAAGCGGACCGGCCGGCTGGTCAGGCCGTCGGCCCGGTACATCGGGCCTGCCTCCCGGTCCATTCACGATGTGCCCGGCGCGGCGGAGGTGGTGGACCGGGAGGTCTTAGCCCCAGGCGCGCCCGTCGGGGAACCGGCCACGACCCGCCGGTAAGCTGCTCCAGTGAGCACTCTCGTGATCCCGGCCCAGCTCAAGCCCAAAGACGGCCGGTTCGGCAGCGGGCCGGCCAAGATCCGTCCGGAGCAGCTGGCGGCCCTCGCGAGCTCGGGAGCGACCTACCTCGGCACCTCCCACCGCCAGCCGCCGGTCAGGTCGCTGGTCCACAGGATCCGCGGCGGGCTGGCCGAGCTGTTTCACTTGCCCGCCGGGTACACCGTCGTGCTCGGCAACGGGGGTACCAGCGCGTTCTGGGAAATGGCCACGTTCGGGCTGATCCGCGAGCACTCGCAGCACCTGAGCTTCGGTGAGTTCTCGGCGCGGTTCGCGGCGCTGGCCGGCCGGGCGCCCTGGCTTGGCGCCCCGACCGTGGTGGAGTCCGCGCTCGGCACGCACCCGGTCCCGTGGCCGGAGCCGGGAGCGGACGCCTACGCGCTGACCCACAACGAGACCTCGACCGGGGTGGCCATGCCGGTGCGCCGCGTGCCCGGCGCCGATCCGGGGTCACTGGTCCTGGTCGATGCCACCAGCGCCGCGGGCGGCCTCGCCGTGCGGGCGGAGGAGTTCGACGTCTACTACTTCGCGCCGCAGAAGGGCCTCGGCTCCGACGGAGGCCTCTGGATCGCCCTGCTGTCGCCGGCCGCCGCGGACCGGGTGCATGAGATCGCCGCGGCCGGACGCTACATACCCGACTTCCTCTCGCTGCGGATCGCGCTGGAAAACTCGGCCAGCGATCAGACCTACAACACGCCCGCGGTCGCGACCTTGTTCCTGCTCGCCGACCAGATCGAATGGATGCTCAACCACGGCGGGCTGGCCTGGGCCACAGCCCGTACGGCGCAATCGGCTGCCATACTGTATACGTGGGCGGAGAAGGCGGCTTACGCTGACCCGTTCGTCGCCGATCCCGCGCAGCGCTCGCAGGTTGTCGGGACGATTGACGTCGTCGGCGGGGTGTCCGCTGATGACATAGCGGCAGCCTTGCGGACGAACGGAATCGTCGACACGGAGTCCTATCGAAAGCTAGGCCGCAATCAGCTGAGAATCGGCATGTTCCCCGGAGTCGACCCGGCGGACATCGAGTCCCTCACCGTTTGCATCGATTACGTCGCCGAGCGGATCGGCCGCTAACCGCATCAAGATCCGAGGTGGGTCATGAGTACCAATGCTTACCGGGCAGAACTGCTCAGCGAGCCTGCTCGCTCTCCGCGCACCGGTTTAGACCCGGGGACTCACCGGTCGCGTGACAGGGCCAACCGGTCTGGCGGATCCGGCCCGGCCACGGGTGAACTGATGCGGCTGTTCGTGGCCATCGCCCCCCCGCCCGCCGTACTTGACGAGCTTGACGCTCTGGTCGAGCCGCTGCGATCTAGACGCCAGGACCTCCGCTGGACCAACCGCGAGGCCTGGCACGTGACGCTGGCCTTCCTCGGTCAAGTCGACGAACCCACCGTGGCCAAGCTGCTGCCGCGCCTGGAGCGCGCGGCCCGGCGGCACGGCACTATCGCGCTGGCGTTCGCGGGTGCGGGCGCATTCCCCGGGACCGGCCGGGCGAACGTGCTCTGGAGCGGGCTGTCCGGCGACCGCGGGACACTCGCGCGGCTGGCCGAATCCGTGGCGGCCGGCGCGAGTCGGGTTGGCACGCCCCCACCCGACAAAGGCCGCCGTTTCCAGCCGCACCTGACCCTGGCCCGGTGCCGCATGCCGGTCGATGTTACCGAGCTCGTCGCGGCGCTGGCCGGCTACCAGGGCAAGCCGTGGACTGCGGACCGAGTTCACCTGGTCCGCAGCCGCCTGGGGGCTACCGACCAGCCGCGGTATGTCTCGCTCGCGAGCTGGCCGCTGCGCGCGCGTGACCGCGACACCGATCCCGCGTCCTGAGACTCGGCCAGGCCGGCCAGGACCCCGCCCGCAGCGACCGGGCCGGTAACGACTGGCTCAGCTTCTCCAGGATGGGTACCGCCGCCTGGAGGGTCGCGCGCTCGGCCGCGGTCAGCTCGGCCAGCCGCTGGTCCAGCCAGGCGTCTTTCCGGCGCCGGACGCGATGCACCACCGCCCGTCCCTCGTCGGTGACGGTGAGGATCACCTGACGCCGGTCGGTCGGATGCGGCGACTTGACCACGAGCTCGCGCTCGGTGAGCACGGCGATCACGCGGGTCATGGAGGGCGGCTGGACCTTTTCGTGCTCGGCCAGTTCACCGGGGGTCATCGCCTGGTGGACTTCCAGCGCCGACAACGCGGCCAGCTGGGTCTCGGAGAGCACCGCCTCGGTCAGTCCTGACGCGGCGCGCTGGGCCCGCAGGCGCCTCGCCAGCCTGCTCACAGAGATCCGGAGAGCGGTGGCGAGCCCGGCATCAGTCCTGGTCCGCGTTGCTGTCATCTTCCTGAACCTTCGTCGGCCAGCCTAGAGGGTGGATTTAAGTACATCATGGCCGCGGTCCGCCCGCAGCCGTCCCGGTCCGGATAAGCCGCCCGGTCGAGAAGGACGCTGCGACGCCGGACGACCTCGTAGCCTAAGGGAGTGAAGCAAACCCGCGAGCCGGGGACGCGCTTGTCGCCACCGCCGCCGCTCGAAGGCAACGATCAGCTGGTCACCGGGATCATTACGGCCGGATGGGCCATCGCGCTCATCGTTCTGCTCATCGTCCGCGACAGCGTTCCGTCCGACCTGCGGTGGTGGACCTGGACCTGTGCGGCCGGCCTGGGCCTGGGGCTCTTCGGCCTCTGGTACCTCCCGAGGCTCAAGCGCTCAAGGACCAGGGCGGCGGAAGCCAGGGCACAGGCCCTCCCCGCCCAGCCGGAAGAGCCCGCCGGGCCGGGAGAACCCAGCGCACTCGGCGCGCCGGATGAGCCTGTCGGGCAGGATCAGTCCGCCCCGCGGGACAGCGGCTCGAAGACGGTCTCTTCGACCGAGACCCCGGGGAGGTCGACGAGGTCGTAACCGAACTCGTCGATGACCGGCGCCACCGCGCGAGCGGCCGCCTCGCTGGCCATAGCCTCCGAATGAGCTCCGCAGCCGTGATCGGCCGACACGACCCGGCCGTCGTCCGGTGCGTAGGCGTTGGCGCAGGCGCCAAACAGCCGGCCCAGCTCGCCGGTCAACGGCACGTAGAACCCGCAGGTGACGCAGTAGGCGGGGGCCGCGTGCGCCAGCGGCGCCCGCGGCCCGTGCTCACCGGAGTACCAGCGCTCGGACGCCTCCTCGCGGCCCACCACGGAAAGCACGCGTGATCGTCCCGGCGCGGGCAGCTCGGCTGGCTCCTCCGGATCATTGTCATCGGCGTCGGCGTACCAGTCGGTGACGGCGTCATCGCCTTCCAGCACGACCAGCGGGACCAGTCGCTCGTCGTCAGGCTCGGCGGGCAGCAGGTCGCCCGCCCCGAGATCTCCCGGCCGGACCCGGTCATGCCACGGCACCCAGTCCGGGGCGAGCAGGGCACCGGATCCTGGTACCAGGACCGTTTCGCTGACTGTAACGGCCTTAGCCCGGGGGGCCCGGACGACCGTGACCGCCCATCGCCAGCCCGAGTAGGCCGGGTCCGCGCAGTCGAACAGGTGGGTGACGATGCGCTCGCCTTCGGCCTGCACGCCAAGGTGGTCGCCGACATCGGCGGCGGCCACGACGGACATAAGAGCGTCCCGCGCGAGGTCGACGGCCTCGGCGCAGGCCTGATCTGGTTCCCTGGTACGGGTGCGGGTGGGACTCACGGCTGCCAATTCTTGCTCATTACGCTAGTCGCGGGTGCGATTACGCGTTGTTGCTGCGTGGGCTGGGTCGCCGTAGTGGCGCACACCAACAATACTGGCTACATGCGCATGTCGGAGGCGGTGCGGCGAACGGGTAGCGCAGCCCGCGCCACGGGCGGCGCGGTACGGTCGGGCGCGCGAGCCGGCGCCACCGCGGGCCGCCGGACGGGCGGCCTGGTGCACCGGGTGACCGGCGCATCGGGAGGCCGGCCGGACTGGACTGTCCACCCTAGTCGAACTGACCGCCGCCGGCGGGGCCGGAGACGCCTTCGTCGCCGTATCCCTGGCCGGGACTATCTTCTTCAGCACGTCCGTGGATCAGGCGCGCAGCAAGGTCGTGCTCTTCCTGCTGGTGACAATGGCTCCGCTCGCGGTTCTCGCGCCGTTCATCGGCCCGGCCCTGGACCGCATGCGGCAAGACCGGCGCTACCTGCTGGCCGGCACCCTGCTGGCCCGGGGCCTGCTGTGCTGGGGCATGTCAGCGGCGATCAGCAGTCCGGTGACGCTGCTCCCCGCGGCGTTCGGCATCCTGGTGCTGCAGAAGGCGTACGGCGTGGCCCGGGCGTCCATCACGCCCCGGTTGCTGCCTGCGGAGATCACCCTGGTGACCGCGAACGCCCGGTCGCAGCTGGTGGCCCTGACCGCGTCCATGCTGGCCGGGGCGGTGGCGGCCGGGATCGAGGTAGTGGGGGGCGCGGCCTGGGTACTGCGGGCGGGCACGGTGATCTACCTGGCCGCCGTGGTCCTGGCGTTGCGGCTCTCCGACCAGGTCGACGCGCCGTTGGATACCGCCGTCGTGCCCCCCTCCGGCCCCGCGCGCCCCGCTGGCCCGGCCACGTCGGCCGGATCAAGCGCGCCCGGCGGCACGGTCCCGTACGAGCCAGACGGCACGATCCCGTTCGAGCCGCGCGGCCCATACGAGCGCGCGGCCCTGCCACCAGGCGTGCCGGGTGAGCCCGCCCGAGCCTCCAGGCCCGCCGGAGCCTCCGGGCCCGCCGCGACCCGCACGAGCCGCTGGCGGAGCCTGGCCAACGTAGGCCCGGTGGTGGGCGAGGCGATGCGCGGCAACGCAGTGCTGCGCGCGTTCTCCGGCTACATGGTGTTCTTCTTGGCGTTCCTGCTGCGCACCCAGCATTTCGGCGTCTCGCACAATTTCGCGCTCGGGGCCCTGGTGGCCGCGGCCGCGGCCGGCGGTCTGGCCGCGATGGCCATCGGCTCCCTGGTTAAGGCCCGGGCACCGCAGGCCATCCTGTTCGCCATGCTCACGCTAGCGCCGATCGTGACGGCCGCGTGTGCCTGGTTTTTCAGCCTGGAGGCGGCCATTGCCGTGGTCTTCACCGCCGCGCTCGCGGCCGGCCTGGCCAAGCTGTCGCTGGACTCTACGGTGCAGCGGGAGATCGGCGAGGAGATACGGTCCTCGGCGTTCGCGGTCTCCGAGACGCTGAACCAGGTCTCGAACGTGGCGGGCAGCCTGGTCGGCGTGTTCGTATCGATTCTGAACAATGGCCAGATTGGTCTCGCCATCCCGGCCGCCTGCCTGACCGCCGCCCTAGTCCTGCTGATCACCCGACGACGGCGGCGGGTGTTCGCCCAGCGAAACGACGAAGAACCCCCGGCGAGCATGAGGCGAAGCCGCCGCGACCGCCACTAGTCCTCGGCACCGCCACCCAGCCTTCGGCATCCAGGCCCGAGAGACGGCGCGCCGCGCAAGCCCGCTAGCCCCAGGAGTCACATAGTCCCCTCAGGGATCACGCCGGATTGGTGTGGTTGCAGCAGCCTGCACACCCCTTTGTGCACGGTGCGGCAACCACTACACGCCGAGTCCGGCCGGGGCCAATTCCGGGCACGCGCCTGTAAGGCAACAGGTCCCATGGGCAACAGCCGCCTCGTCGGCAGCACGGCTGTCAGGACTCGATGTCGTCGGCCACGCCGCGCAGGACGGCGGCGACCTTCTTCGCCTCCTTGGCGTCCAGCTGCTTGCCCCGGCGGTAGGTCGTCGACGTGTCGTCGAGCAGTTTGATCAGGTCCTCGACGATCACGATCATCTCGTCCGGCTTCTTACGGGACTGCTTGACGGCCGCGACGGTTGGCGGCGGCTCCAGCACCCGCACCTGGAGCGCCTGCGCTCCGCGGCGCCCCTCGGCGACCCCGAACTCCACCCGCTGGCCTTGCCGCAGCGCGGTCGTTCCCGCGGGCAGAGCCGACGAATGGACGAAGACCTCACCGCCGTCGTCACGGGCGAGAAAGCCATACCCCTTATCGGAGTCATACCACTTGACCTTGCCGGTAGGCACGCGCAGACCTCACGTCGGAAGAGAGAACTATAGAACAACCAGCGATCAGGCGATCGACAGGATGCCATGGCCGCTACTAAGGCTATCGGTCCAGGACGCCGGACCGCAGCTTCGTTATCGCCGGTTTCACCTGATTTGCCGGGTTCGCGGAACTCTACCGCCAGTTCTAGCGCGTTCATCCCGGTCCGGCCTCACACGTTCGGATGGTGCTGGGACGGGATCGCGTGCGAGGCCGGAGTCCGCGTGCGATCTTCCCCCATGCCTAAGATCGCACCGGGCCTATACCCAGCACTTACACCTAGAAACATGCGTCACAGGAACCACTTGCGCCGCGAGTTACATCAGACCCCGGCAGCCGGGGAAACGCTAGCGCCCGCAGTCGGCAAGCACCAGCGCCTGCGGCGGGGGAAACGCTAGCGACCGCAGCCGGCCCGGCAACGCAGACGGCCCGGGGAAACCCCGGGCCGTCTGGGTGAGGTGACTTCTGATAAATCAGAAGTCCATGTCACCGCCACCGCCTGGCGCGGCGGGGGCCTTGTCCTTCTCGGGCTTCTCCGCGATCACTGCCTCAGTGGTGAGGAACAGCCCCGCGATTGAAGCCGCGTTCTGCAGCGCCGACCTGGTGACCTTGGCGGGGTCGATGATCCCGGCCTTGAACATGTCGACGTACTCGCCGGTCGCGGCGTTCAGGCCCTGACCGGCAGGCAGCGTCTTGACCTTCTCGACCACCANNGCTTGAGCGGCTCCTCCAGCGCACGACGCACGATCTTGGCGCCGGTCGCCTCGTCACCCGACAGGTCGAGCTTCTCGAAGGCGTTCTTGCCCGCCTGCAGCAGCGCGACGCCGCCACCGGGCACGACACCTTCCTCGACCGCTGCCTTGGCGTTGCGCACCGCGTCCTCAATGCGGTGCTTGCGCTCCTTCAGCTCGACCTCGGTCGCCGCGCCCGCCTTGATGACGGCCACGCCGCCGGCCAGCTTGGCCAGCCGCTCCTGCAGCTTCTCGCGATCG
>PMST01000586.1 GCA_003168295.1 Actinomycetota bacterium | reverse complement strand
TCTCCCCGCCCGGCGCGGCGGGTGCTGTTCGTGTGCACCGCCAACTCGGCGCGCTCGCACCTGGCCGCCGCGCTGTGGCGCCGGGCCAGCGCCATCCCGGCGGTCTCGGCCGGCACCCATCCCGGCCCGGCGATCGACCCGGGCGCGATCGAGGCCGCCCGCCGCCATCACCTGCCGCTGCCCCGGCTGCGCCCCCGCCATATCGGTGAGGTCCGCCGCGACGACGACCTGGTCGTCACGGTGTGCGATCTGGCTCATGAGGAACTCGGCATGCAGACCGCCATGCACTGGTCCGTGCCCGACCCGGTGCCTGCCGGCGATCCGGCGGGTTTCGACGCGGCGGTAGCCGACCTGAACGCCCGGGTCGAGCGTCTCGCGCCGCGCCTGGCCAGCACGGCCTGACCCTCCCGGCACGCCCGGTGCGGTCAGACCACAGGGCTGCGGCGCTCGATCATGACCACGTCGCGCCAGCGGCCGTGATGCTGGCCGATGCGTTCCCGGGTCCCGACGACACGGAACCCGGCCGCCTGGTGCAGGGCCAGGCTGGCGGCGTTCTCCGGGAAGATGCCGGACTGGATGGTCCAGATCCCCGCCGACTCAGTCGATGCGATCAGCGTGTCCAGAAGCAGCCGGCCAACGCCGCGGCTGCGATCGGCGGGGCGAACGTAGACGGAATGCTCGACCACCCCGGCGTAAACGCAGCGGTCCGACACCGCCGAGGCGGCCACCCACCCGGCCACCTTCCCGCGCGTGATGGCGACGTACTGGTGAGCAGGCAGCCGGGCCGCGGTGAAGACGGCCCAGTCCGGCGCGCGGGTCTCGAAGGTGGCGTTGCCCTCCTCGATCCCGGCCTGGTAGATCGCCAGGACCGCGGCGGCGTGCGTGCAGCTCATCGGCTCGGCCCGCGCCTCCGCGTCCGGCGTGGTCACGGCCTGACCGCACGGATGATCGCCGAGTGCACGCCGTCGCCGGCCTGCTGGGCCGGGGTGATGGTGATGCCGGTGAACCCGGCCCGGGTCAGCCCCTCGCGGTACTCGGTGAAGGAGGGTGCCCCCGCGATACAGCCCGCCTGAGCGCCGCGCTCGAGGCGCTCAGCCGGGGTGAGGTGGTCCTCGGCGAGGATATCGGTGATGCCCAGGCGGCCGCCGGGCCGCAGCACGCGGAAGCTCTCGGCGAAGACGGCGGGCCGGTCGGTGGACAGGTTGATCACGCAGTTGGAGATGATTACGTCCACGGACCTGTCCGGCAGCGGGACCGCCTCGATCTGGCCCTGCAGGAACTCCACGTTCCGCGCCCCGGCGGCGCGGGCGTTGGCCCGGGCCAGGTCCAGCATCTCAACGGTCATGTCCAGGCCGTACGCTTTGCCCTCCGGGCCGACCCGGCGGCCGGACAGCAGCACGTCGATACCGCCGCCGGAGCCCAGGTCCAGCACCGTCTCACCTGGCCGCAGGTCCGCCACCGCGACCGGGTTGCCGCAGCCCAGGCTGGCCCGCACCGCGGCCTCGGGCAGGCCGGCCGTGTCGGGATACCCGGGAGCGCAGCAGCTTCCGTCCGGGTCGCCATCGGTGACCGCCTGGCCCGCCTGCACGGCCCGGGCCAGGCCGGCGTAGCGGGCGGCGACCGCCGCCCGTATCTCGTCACGATCAGCTGAAACCATGGTCATCCTCCGAGCGGGACGGGTGAGGGCTTGCCCATCACCAGGTCAGCGGCGGTGGGGAAGCAGGTCACGCAGGCGTCGTTGATCCGGTACAGCCGGGAGGTCCCGCGGTCCTCGGCCAGCACGAACCGGACCGCAGCCAGCTGCCGCAGGTGCTCCGACACCGTCGACTGGCCCACCGGCACCGCCGCGACGATCTCCTTGACGGTCAGCGGCCGTCCCGCCCGGGCCAGCAGCGAGACGACCTGCACCCGGGTGCCATCGGCCAGGGCCCGGAACCAGGCCGCGTACGTCTCCGCGGTCTGCCGGTCCAGCGGCTGCACATCATTCATCGTTAATCGACGATAGACGATGAAGGAGAGCTATGGAAGGCCGGGCGCGGTGAGCCGCGCAGCGCGACTACGGAACGGGGCAGCCGATCAGGGCGGCCAGGCTGGCCAGCCCGGCCGGCCGGACCTGGTAATACACCCAGACGCCGCGCTTGTCCCGGTCCACCAGCCCGACGTCATGCAGCACCTTCATGTGATGGCTGATCGTCGGCTGGGACAGGTCGAACGCCTCGGTCAGGTCGCAGATGCACGCCTCCCCGCCCTCATGCGAGGCGACCAGCGACATCAGCCGCAGCCGGACCGGGTCGGCCAGCGCCTTCAGCAGCGGTGCTACCTGTTCCGCCTGCTCCATGCTCAGCGGCTGCGCGGTCAGCGGAGCGCAGCAGGCCGCCGTCTCGGCCGGGCTGATCACCGGCAAGGAAATCGACACACGTCTATATTGACAGAAGTCGATGTCCCATGGCAAGCTGGGCTCAGGCAAGACATAGACGAACGTCAATATCTACCGGAGGTCATCATGTCCCGGGTGCAGCTCGCGCTGAACGTCAACGACATCGACGAGGCCGTCACCTTCTACACCGCCCTGTTCGGCACCGAGCCCGCCAAGCGCAGGCCCGGCTACGCCAACTTCGCCATCACCGAGCCGCCGCTCAAGCTGGTCCTGCTGGAAAACCCCGGCCAGGGCGGCACGCTGAACCACCTCGGCGTGGAAGTCGCAGACGCGGACACCGTCGACGCCGAGCAGAAGCGGCTCGCCCAGGCCGGCCTGGCCGCGGTCGACGAGCGGGACACCACCTGCTGCTACGCGCGGCAGGACAAGTTCTGGGTCACCGGCACGCCCGGCGGCGAGCGGTGGGAGATCTACACCGTGCTGGAAGACAGCGCCACCTTCTGGGGGCAGGACGACGAGCGGCGCTCCGACGCCGTCCAGGCTGAACTCGGCGCGCCCGCCCGGCAGGACACCCAGTGCTGCGGCGGCCCGCAGCCCGCCCGCGGAGACGAACCTGCCTCCTCCGGCGTCTGCTGCGGATAGCCGATCGCATCCAGGAGCGGGTACCAGACCGCCCGGGACGGGTCCGTCACCAGGGGCGGCGGCGGCGCGTGACGCAATCCGGGTCACATGCGCGGGTGATGTGCGCGACGCGGCGCATGGTGCCCGGCAGCCAGCGGTCGTGGAACTCCAGCGCGCGGGCCAGATCAGGACGCTGGCCGTCGTACGCGTGTTGCCAGGCGGCGGCCAGCGTGGACAGCTCCCAGACCGCGTGGATGTGGCAGGGCCAGCAGTCCCGGAGCTCATAACCGGAGTAGTGCTGGCGCAGCACGGCATCGGCCCAGTGCCGCAGCTTGGCCAGCTCGGCCAGGTACGCCTCCCGGTCCAGGCCGAGCCAGCAGGGGGCGGCGGGCCCGCGCGGCACGGCGGCGTCAAGCGTGTCCGCGACGCTCTGCGCGAGTTCCTCGAAACGCGCGACGAGGTCCAGGCCCCCGCGCAGTCCGGCGCGATCGAGCCGCTGATTCACCTGCGCGACCTGACCGCGCAGGTCCGCTAGCTGCGCGGCCAGGGCAGCGAGGCTCTCACCGAGAGCCTGCATGCCAGGTCCAGCGGGCGGCCCGCTCATCGTCCGCCCTCACGCGTGGGAAGCATCCGCGCCGCGCGACGGTCAGGTTCCGCGCGCGCTTCGGTTCCTGCTGCGCACGATCCGCGTCACGGTCATGCGCGACAGGCCGAACGACCGGGCGATCTCCTCTGGCGTGAACCCGGCCGCGTCGACGGCGAGAATCGCCTGGTCCCGGCCCCGCCGCGCGGCCCGCAGCCAGCCGGATTGCAGGGCGCGGCGTTCCGGTCCGGTCAGCCCGCCCCAGATCCCGTAGACGATCCGGTTGCTGACGGCGAACTCCAGGCACTGCTGGCGGACCGGGCACCGCGCGCAGACCTGCCGCGCGGGCCCGGCCGTCCCGCCGCGGCCGGGGTAGAACACCTCGATGCGCATGCCACGGCACGCAGCCTCCTCCCACCAGCGCGCAGCAAAACGCGCCGGAGCAGGCAGCGTGTGACGCGGCCCAGCGGCCGTCACCGCGCGGGCGCGGTTACCCGCGCCCGCCAGGCGTCGGCGAAGGCGGCCAGGCCGTCGGTGTCCAGGCCGCTGGCCGCGAACTCATCAGCGAACCGCCGCGGGAACCGGCGCGTGGTCTTGCGGGCGCCGCGGCACACGACAGTGTGCGGCAGCGTCCCGGCGATCGCGAGCCGCCGGACAGTCTCCCGGGAGACGCCGAGCCGGGTGGCGAGCTGCGCGGCGGTCAGGAAGTCCGGCTCCTTCGCGGCGGGCGGTTCAGGCTGCCGGGGGCGCGGGATGAGGGCCGCGGCCACGGCACGGGCGACTGTTTCCAGCAGCTCGGCGGGGACCGGGTCGCGGGCTAGCCGATCTGTTGGGTGAGGGATGGGGGGCGTGTTAATTTGCAAGGCAGGTCCTGTCGAAGGGGCTGTGCCCCCTGGGTGATCTTGGCGGATGGTCCAGGGGGCCTTTTTG
>PMST01000544.1 GCA_003168295.1 Actinomycetota bacterium | reverse complement strand
TGAACTCGAGGAACGGCCGCCCGATCTCGCGCGCCAGGGTGACGCCCAGCTCCAGGTGCCGCTCCGCGTCATCGAGCCGGGCCGCCCAGAACTCGGTAATGCCGAGATTGATCAGCGCAAGCGCGCGCAGCTCCTCGCCGATGCCGGACTGCGCCGCCTCCGGAGCCTCGGCCACAGCCTGCAACTGCTGCGCCTCCTCAGCCACCGCCGGCAGGTTCCCGCGCTGCCGGGCCACCAGCAGCCGGACCACCCCGAGCAGCACCAGCACCTGCCCGCGCCGCCCGGCCGGCACCGACGCCGACCCCCGCGCCGCCAGCCCCAGATACCGCTCCGCCGCCTCCAGCGACCCCTGCGCCAGCTCATCGGCCGCCGCCAGCGCCGCCAGCTCCGCATCCGCCGCGGGAGCCTGGGCCGGGAACCCGGCCAGGATCGCATGCACGGTCGCGGCCTGCCCGCCCAGCTGCAAACCCGGCCAGTGATCACCGAGCAGGCGCACGGCCAGCCCCCAGTCCCGCGCCGCCTGGGCATGGTAGATGGCCTCCACCGGGAACCCGTGCCCGGCAAGCCAGTCGGCGGCCACCTGGTGCAGCGCGGTGACCTGATCCGGTGCGGTGCGCCGCAGCTCCAGCTGCAGCAGATCGGCGAACAAGTGGTGATAGCGGAACCAGAACCGCCGCGCGTCCAGCGCCACCACGAACGCGTTGGCCTCCTCCAGGTCCTGCAAAACCCGCTCGCCGCCACTGCTCCCCGTCAGCGCATCGGCCAGCGGGCCGCTGACCCGCTCCAGCAAAGAGGTCCGCAGCAGCAGCAGCCGCACCTCCTCGCTCTGCCGTTCCAGCACCTCGGCCAGCAGGTACTCGGCCACCGTCCGCTCACTGCCGGAGAACTCTTCCGCGAACCGCTCCGGATCCGGATGCCCGGCCAGCGACAACGCCGCCAGCCGCAACCCCGCCGCCCAGCCCTCGGTCCGCTCATGCAGCAACACCAGCGCCGGCTCGGGCAGCTGCACCCCGGCCTCCTCGAACAGCTCCCGCGCCTCACCCAGGGTGAACCGCAGATCGGAGGCGCGGATCTCGGCCAGCTCCCCCTCCAGCCGCAACCGGTGCAGCCCCAGCCGCACGTCGTGCCGGGTGGCCAGCACCACCCGCAGCTCCGGGGGCGCCCGCATCAGCAGCAGCTCCAGCTGCCGCAGCGCCTCGACCGAGCCCAGCTCGTGCACGTCGTCGACCACCAGCCACAGCCGGTCTTCCAACGCCGCCAGGTCCTTCAGCAGGCGTTCCACGATCGCCCAGCCGTCCAGATCCGGCGCCGCCGTCAGCCCCCGCACCAGCCCAGACCCCGGCGCCGTCCGCCGCAGCGCGCCCAGCACCCCCAGCCAGAACCGCTGCGGGCCACGCTCACCACGTGCCACCGGCACCCACGCGGCCCTGTCCTCCAGATCCGCCTCGCCGATCCAGGACCGCAGCAGGACCGTCTTCCCGCTCCCCGCCGGCGCCGACACCACCGTCACCCGCGCCGCCTCGAGCCGCCCGAACAACCCCGGACGGGAAACCACCCCTCCCGCACCAGGCCAAGCGGACCGGACACCTCCGGACTCCGATCCCTGGCCAGGCGCCATAGCCCATCATCGCACGACGCCCACCTGCGACGTCGATGCTCACCGGGCATATTGTCCCGGTCTAGTCATGTCCCCGGCCGATCGCTCCGCCATCCGGCAGCCCGGCCAAGGCCGCCCCCGGAGAACCGTCACGGGCGAACCGAGCGCAGCACCCCGGATCGTTCGGAAATCAGGTCTCTTGCCGGATGGCCCGGCGGTTTCACCCATCCAGGCCGGCCAGCGGAGCGGGAAAGCAGACCGGCAGCTGCCCATGCCGCGCAAATCACAGCAACGATGCGATGCCCGCTCACCCAGGGAGCGGCGAGGCTTAGGAGCGCCCGATGAAAAGAACAGGAGCTGAGGTGAGGACGCGATGATCCCGCAAGGCGCGCCGAAGGCCATCGGCGACGAGGGGCTGCCCGTGCACAACTGGCACACGGCGCAGATCCGGCTGCCCAACGCTCACCCTGTAGCTTGCATAGTCCGGTCAAGCCGCAAATGGTTGGTTACCGGGATGGCGGCAAGCGAGATTAGCGATAGAACCTCCCATAACAAATCGGCCCGTCTGGGATCAGCGGGTCTGGAGCACATCACGTGGAGAGCCTCGCTAATGTCCAGTTCCCAAGTCACCCTGGTGGCGCCGCTGGCGGCAATCATCCGCCTCGCCGTGGAGAGACGGCCAGTCCGCCGGGGATGGCTGTGAGCACGACGTTTCAGGGTGCGCCCGGATGGCCCGCAGATTCTGGAGGGTCCGACGGGACCGGCGGCCCGCCCGTGTACGGCCATGTCCGCCAAGCTGGCGGCGTGCCGGTCAGCGGGGCCACGGTCACGTTGATCGAGGCGAGCGGGCGCCAAGCGGGCCGGAGCCGGACGGGTGCGGACGGGTCCTACCAGGTCCGGGTGACGCAGCGCGGAGTCTATACCCTCGTCGCGATGGCGGCCGGTCATCAGCCACAGGCGGCCGTAGTGCACGCCGGCGGCGGCCCAGTGGAGCACGACGTGCTGCTCGCTGGCGCGGCACGGCTGGCCGGCACGGTCCGCGCGGCCGCCACGGGCAGGCCGATTCCCGGCGCTACCGTCGCCCTGGCGGACTCGCGCGGCGAGGTCATGGCGGCACACAACACGGACGACGCGGGCCGGTACCTGTTCGGAGAGCTTCCCGCGGGCAGCTACACCGTCGCGGTGAGCGCGCCGTCCTACCAGCCGTCCGCGCTGCCTGTCACCGTCCTCGACGGCACGCAGACCACCGTCGACGCGGAACTGCACGGCCGGGCCCGGGTGGAAGGCACGGCGCGCAGCACCCGCGGGACGGTAGTGCCCGACGCCCGGGTCATCTTGCTGGACCCCGACGGCAACGTGGCCGCCGTCACCACAACAGGCCCAGACGGGCGATACGCATTCGAGAACCTCGCCGAGAGTGACTACACGATGATTGCCAGCGGCTATCCGCCGGCCGCCAGTACGCTTCGGGCCACGTCCGACCAGCCGCATTCCCACGACGTCAACCTTGGCTACCCAGAGGCATGAGCATGGAGCGGCCGCGCGCTTCAGTCCCTCGCCGCCTGATCAGGCGGCGCGGCCAGCACAGTGTCGGCCCACACGGCCTCGCGGGTTAGCCGGGACTCAGCGGTCTTAGCCGCCGCTCGCTGAGCGCGCCCATCACGAGAACCATCACATGCCGGCTTACCCGCCGGAGACGAAGCTTGACGCCATCCGACCACGAAGGAGGACCACGCGTGGCGTACCCCAGCCCTCAGGCGCCGACCCCTGTCCAGGCGCCGCAATCAAGGCCTGACGGGGCAGGAACCGCGGCGAAGACGCTGGCGGGCATCCTGTTGTTGCCGCTGCTGATGTTGTTCGGATTCTTGCTGTGTTACCTGCTGCCGTTCCATGCCCCGGCCCCGCACGGGGTCAAAGTCGCCGTGGCCGGGTCAGTCAGCGCTGGGGAGATCGGCGCCGGGCTGGACCAGCAGGCCTCGGGCGCCTTCGATGTCATCCCGGTGTCAGACCCCGGACAGGCCCGCCAGCAGGTGCTCGACCAGGCGGCACAGGCGGCCTTTGTCGTTAACGGGACCCAGGCGACCCTCTATACCGCTAAGGCCGACGGCGCCGTGCTGGAAGAGACCGTGATCGCGGCGTTCACCCCCATTGCCCATGCCGAGAAGCTGACCCTGAACACCGTCGAACTGGTGCCCACCGTGCCCGGCGACTCCGTCGGCAACAGCCTGTTCTTCCTGGGGCTGGCGTGGACGCTCTCCCCCTACCTCCTGGTGGTGTCGCTGGTGATGCAGCCCACGACTTTGAGTCGGCGGGCCAAGCTGGACCTCATCGTCGGCGTGGGCGCGTTCGCCAGCATCGCGGGCTTCCTGGTCACCTACTGGCTGGGCGCCGTGCCGGGGCAGGCGCTCTCCATGCTCTACGGCTTCCTCAACTTCGAGGCCGTCGCTCTGACCGTCTTCGGGCTCTTCCCCTTCGTGGGCAGGTACATAATCCCCGTGGCGCTGACATTGTTCGTCTTCGTCAACGCCCCGTCCAGCGGCGGGGCGATCCCCTACCAGATGGTGCCCACCTTCTTCGACTGGCTGCACCCGGTCATGCCGCTGGGCAACCTCATCGACGCCATGCGCAGCATCTTCTACTTCGACGGCACCAACATGACCCGGCCGACGCTGGTGCTGGTCGCCTGGATCGCCGTCGGCGCCGTCCTGGTCACAGCTTCAGCCCTGCTGCCAGCACCCAGGCAGCAGCAGGCCCCCGCACCCGCACCCGACGGCGGCGGGGCCCCCAAAGGCGGGGACGGCCAGGCCACGGACCGGACGGCCCTTGAGCCGCCAGCAGCACCACCGGCCATCGCCATGCCACCCGCTGCCGCCAAGCCGCCCCCTAGCCAGGCCACGCCAGCAGGAAACGCCACGGCGCCACGGGGGAACGGCACGGAGCCACCGGGGAACGGCACGGACGGCTTCGGATCACGCCCGCCCATGCTCTTCGGCAAGGTCACCGACGTCGGCGGCGCCCCCATACCGGCGGCCAGCATCACCATTATCGACGCCGACGGCCGCCAGCTGCTGCGCACCACCACCGAATACCACGGCCGCTACGCTGCCGACGGCCTGCCCGAGGGCCTAATCATCGTACTGGTCTCCGCGCCCGGCCGGATGCCCGCCGCGACCCGCGTCACCCTGACCAGCGACCTCCCGGCCCGCCAGGACTTCGTGATAGCCGACCCAGCACACGGCATCGCCTCCTGGCTCGCATAACACCGGCGAGAGGCACGGAGAGAGTAAATGAGCTCCCGAGATGGCGAGCAGCAGATCCTCGACGCTATAGAGACCCAGCTGCGATGCGAGAATCCTAGACTGACAGCTGATTTTATCGCCTTTGCCGACGTTACCAGGAACGCTAACCTGCCATCGGCCGAGCAGCCGGATGACGGACGCCAGGTAACTTCCCGGCGAAGGCACCGGCACGCCGACCCGCCGGTATACATTCTTCTCATTCAACTGTGCGTGCTCTTCTTCGCTGGCGTGGTCTTGGTCTTTGCCTGCATGCTGGGCACAGCGCTTGTGGCGGCCGCCGCGTAAGCAAGCCGCACGGGCCACGCGGACCGAGCGCCGCCATGCTCCTAACGACACCATTGCGAGTCTGGCCAGCCAAGAACGATGGAGCTCAATCGGATCCAGTACTTTGGACCAGCTGCGGTGTTCTGGTGAAGGATTGCGTCCCAAAGCTTAGCGTCAAGGTAGTCGCCCGTGACGATCAGTACTCGATCTAGAGCACTTTTACCGGGCCGTGCAAGTCCAGCATTCCATAGCAGGTCGGACATTGTTGATGTTTCCTCGCTCATGGCAGGCTGGCCAGATACTTGTTCAGCCAGGGGACGATCTCCTCGGCCAGGTCGGAGCGCTCGCAGGCGAACTGGACCAGCGTGCGGAGGTAGTCGAGCTTGTTGCCGGTGTCGTAGCGGCGGCCGTGGAACAGCACGCCGTGCACGCCGCCGCCCTGGTCCGGGCTCATCTTGACCAGCGTCATGAGCGCGTCGGTGAGCTGGATCTCACCGCCCCGCCCGGGCTGGGTCT
>PMST01000128.1:17653-24822 GCA_003168295.1 Actinomycetota bacterium | reverse complement strand
GGCAACCACGAGGCCAAGCTGGCCAAGGCCCTGGGCGGCCGGAACGTCCGGCTCAACCACGGCCTGCCCGAGACGATGGAGCAGCTGGCCGGCCAGCCCGAGGCGTTCCGGGCCGAGGTGGCCCGCTTCATCGACGGCCTGATCAGCCACTACGTCCTGGACGGCGGCCGCCTGGTGGTCGCGCACGCCGGCCTGATCGAGCGCTACCAGGGCCGGGCGTCCGGCCGGGTCCGCGAGTTCTGCCTGTACGGGCAGACGACCGGGGAGACCGACGAATACGGCCTGCCCATCCGCTACCCATGGGCGCAGGAGTACCGCGGCCGCGCCATGGTGGTCTACGGTCACACCCCGGTACCGCGAGCGGAATGGCTGAACAACACCCTCTGCCTGGACACGGGCTGTGTCTTCGGTGGCCGTCTGACCGCTCTGAATTATCCGGAACGAACGCTCGTTCACGTTCCGGCCGAACGTGTCTACTACACCCCGGCGCGGCCTTTCCCAGGGGTTTGCGAGCCCGGCCGCCGGGAGCCTGACGTGCTCGACATCGGCGATGTCAGCGGCTCGCGCGTCATCGAGACGGGGTACCTGCCGCGGGTGGGGGTGCGCGAGGCCCACGCCGCGGCCGCGCTCGAGGTGATGAGCCGGTTCGCGATCGACCCGCGCTGGCTGCTCTACCTGCCGCCGACGATGAGCCCGGTCACCACCTCGCAGCGCCCCGGCACGCTCGAGCACCCGGAGCAGGCTTTCGCGGCCTACCGCGCCGACGGCGTGATCTCCGTGCTGTGCGAAGAGAAGCACATGGGCTCCCGCGCCGTCCTGCTGGTATGCCGCTCGCCGGACGTTCCGCCCGCCCGCTTCGGCCTCCCTGCCCGCCCCGACCCCACCGGATGCGGGGCGATCTGGACCCGGACCGGGCGCCCGTTCTTCTTGCCCGCGCTGACCGCGGCGCTGATCGACCGGATCCGCGCGGCGGCGGAAAAGGCCGGGCTGTTCGCCGAGCTCGGCACGTCCTGGCTGCTGTTCGACGCCGAACTGCTGCCGTGGAACCTCAAGGCCGGCCCGCTCGTCCGCGACCAGTACGCCACGGTCGGCGCGGCCGCCGCGGCCTCCCTTCCGGTCGCCGCCGCGGTGCTCGAGCAGGCCAGCGCCCGGGCGCGGCCCGGTGACGACGGTGCCCGGCTCGACGCGCTGCTTAACCGGACCCGCGCCCGGTCGGCCAACGCGGCGGCGTTCACCGCCGCTTACCTGCGCTATTGCTGGCCCACCGCCGAACTGACCGGGGTGCGCGTCGCCCCGTTCCAGCTCCTCGCCTCCGAGGGCACGGTCTACCACGAACGCCCGCACCTGTGGCACCTCGACGTCGCCGGCCGGCTGGCCGCCGCCGAGCCGGAGCTGATCGCCATCACCCGACGCATCGCCGTCCAGACCGACGATCCCGCCTCGGCCGCCGCGGCCACCCAGTGGTGGCAGGAACTGACCGACGCCGGCGGCGAGGGCATGGTGGTCAAGCCCGCCGCGAACCTGACCCGCGGCGACGGCCTGGTCCAGCCGGGCCTGAAGGTGCGCGGCCGCGAGTACCTGCGCATCATCTACGGCCCCGATTACACCGAACCGGCCCACCTGAACCGGCTGCGCCAGCGCGCCGTCGGCCACAAGCGTTCGCTCGCGCTGCGCGAGTACGCCCTCGGCCTGGAAGCCCTGGACCGCGTGGCCGGGGGCGAGCCGCTCTGGCGGGTCCACGAGTGCGTCTTCGCCGTCCTGGCCCTAGAGTCCGAGCCCGTCGACCCCCGCCTATAAACGATCCACAATCAGCGTAGAAAGGTAAAGGTGACAGCGGGGGAGTGGCTGAGGCTGCCGGTCTTGGTGCCTTTCTGGAAACCGCCGAACAGCACGGAAAGCACGATGAGGATCAGGATCAACAGCACCACCCACATCAGGCAGCCGCCGGCCCGGGATCGCGGGCGCCACCGCCGCCGCGGGCCCCTGGACCACTCCCCGTAATCTTCGCCTCGTCTGGCTCTGGACCTCATGCCGTATCTATGCCCAGGCACGGCGCGATATGCCGGGTGATCCGAATTATCTGCCCGGTCCCGGGTAGTTCCGGGTCGAGAATGAAGCCCGGCCTACGACATGGAACGGCGCGATGGAAAAGTTCTCTGAAACGACACGCGAAGCGCAAGAAAAGGGCCGGCCGCGCGAGGTGAGGATAACCATGCCGCGCCTGCCAGGGACGGGACGGCTGGGCGGGATCGTGGCCGCGATCATCGCGGTGATCGTGCTGGTCGTGGTGCTGTCCGCGGTGCACCTGCTGCCGCAGCTGAGGAACCCGTTCGCGCAGACCACGACGGTGCGCAGCCAGCCCGTCATCCTGAAGTCGATCACCGAGCTCAGCCGCTACGAGGCGGCCAGCGGCTCGTTCGAGGTCGTGGTCGACCTGACCAAGCGCACCGCTCTGCTGCCCTCATTCCTGGCCGGCAGCGAGACGCTCTTCATCGGGCAAGGCACCGACATCGCCTACATCGACTTCTCCCAGCTGAAGAGCCAGGCGCTCACGATGTCGGCGAACCGGACCGCGGTCACGGTGGCGCTGCCGAAGGCGCAGCTGGAGCCGGCCGTGCTCAACGTGTCCCAGTCGTACGTGTACGCGGAGCAGCAGGGCCTGTTCAACCGGATCGGCAACTTCTTCTCCGGCAACCCGAACAGCCAGCAGCAGGTCTACGAGACCGCCCAGGCCAAGATCGAGACCGCGGCCCAGCAGAGCCCGCTGCTGGCGCAAGCGCAGAAGAATACCGAGGCGATGCTCACCGGCATGCTGACCTCGCTTGGCTTCCAGCATGTCACCGTGACGTTCGGCAGCGCGCCCGCGAGCTAGCCGGCCAGCTCAGAGCGGCCTCGCTCGCCCAGACACACCCGTTTGCGTTAGAGCGCACTCTAACTCATAGGCTCAGGTGCGTGACGACCTGGAGCATCGGCGAAGCGGCAGAAAAGTGCGGCCTCTCCCAGCACACGCTGCGCTGGTACGAGCGGATCGGCCTGCTCGACGCGATCGAGCGGGGCGGGGACGGCCGGCGCCGGTTCAGTGACCGTGATCTGGACTGGCTGTCGTTGCTGACCAAGCTGCGCGCCACCGGGATGCCGGTACGGGACATGCAGCGGTACGCCGAGCTCGTCAGGTCGGGCGCGGGCGAGGCGGAACGGATCGAGCTGCTCAAGCGGCACCGCGAGGAAGTGCGCCGGTCGCTGGCGACTCAGCGGGAATGCCTCAAGCTGCTCGACTCGAAGATCAGCTTTTACGGCAGCCGCTTGGCCGCGCTGGAAACCAGCAATCTCTAAGGAGCAAGTAAAACACATGCGCACCACCAAGCTTGGCGAGCTCACCGTGTCGGCCCAGGGCCTGGGCTGCATGGGGATGAGCGAGTGGTACGGCGCCACCGACTGGGACGAATCGATCGCCACCATCCGCCGCGCGCTCGACCTCAGGGTCACCTTCATCGACACCGCGGACCTTTACGGGGCCGGTCACAACGAGGTCCTGGTCGGCCGCGGCATCGCGCACCGGCGCGATGAGGTGCAGCTGGCCACCAAGTTCGGCATCGACCGGTCGGGCGGCGAGGCGAACCGCGTGGTCCGCGGCGAGGCCGCCTATGTGAAGCGGTCCTGCGAGTCCTCGCTCACCAGGCTCGGCGTCGACTTTATTGACCTGTACTACCTGCACCGCCCGCCGCAGACGGCGGAAATCGAGGAGACCGTCGGCGCGATGGCCGAGCTCGTCGCCGAGGGCAAGGTCCGCTACCTCGGCCTGTCCGAGGTCAGCGGCGAACTGCTACGCCGCGCGCACGCGGTTCACCCGATCACCGCGGTGCAGACCGAGTACTCGCTATGGACCCGCGACATCGAGAACGATGCGATCGGCGCCATGCGCGAGCTCGGTGTCGGCTTCGTGCCCTACTCGCCGCTGGGCCGCGGCTTCCTCACCGCCACCGTCGACCTTGCCGCGCTGGATGACAGGGACTTCCGCCGTCGTAACCCGCGGTTCTCCGGCGACGCCGCCACCGCCAACACCGCGATCGTCGACGCGGTCCGCTCGGTGGCCGACGCGAAGGGCGTGGCTCCCGCCCAGGTCGCGCTGGCCTGGGTGTACGCCCAGGCCGACCGGCTCGGGGTCCCGCTAGCACCCATCCCGGGCACCAAGCGGGTCAAGTGGCTGGAGCAGAACGTCGCCGCCCTGGACGTCACGCTCACCGCCGACGAACTGGCCGTCCTGGACCCGCTCGGCAGCCAGGTCGTCGGCGCCCGCTACTAGCCCACCTCTAGCGCCACCAGGCCAGACGCCGCTGCTCGGCCACGTGCGCGGCCGGATCGGCGATCGCACCCGCGTGCGAGCTGAGATGCTGCAGGTGCTCGTGCACCCACAGCAGGTGCGGATGACGCGGAGCCGTGATCACACGGACCAGATTCGTTCCTGCGTTCTCACTCGTCCCGTCCGCGTCGTCAGCCCCGTCCCCGCCCGCCTCGCCTATCCCGTCGGCCTGGCCGAGCACGATCCTGCTGCCGTTCCCGTCGTTCCCGTCCAGGCTGGCGAACGGCGGAACGGTGACCGGCAGCAGCACCTGATGAGGGATCGGCCGTCCCACCAGCAATGCGACCCGTTCGTAGAAGCCCGTCAGGTCGGCCGTCGCCTGGGACAGCGCGGCGCGCACATGGGCCGTCCCGCGGTGCGAGGTGTGCCGGATGGCGTCCGGCGCCTCCAGGCCGGCCAGCGAATAGGCGGTCAGCCTGAGCCGCATGGTGGCCATCACCAGCATCCACATGTCCTCTTTCGACAGCCGCTTCGCGCCCTGCTCGGCCAGGAAGCCGCGCAGCGCCTCGTCCAGCCGGATGCCGGCGGTCACCGCCGCGGCGCCCGCGTCCGGCGGGGCGTGCCGCGAGCCAAGCGCCCAGTCCACCGCCTGGGTCAGGTACGCCGCGCCGCGCCGGAACGCGTCGGCGAGGTCGTCGCCGACGATGGAGCCGGCCCCGCGCGGCCAGAACAGCACGCCGACCACCAGGCTCACCAGGCAGCCCAGGGCCACGTCCTGGATGCGCAGCAGGCCGACCTTCCAGCCGACCGGTTGCAGCAGGTTGAACAGGACCACCACGACCACGGTGAACGCCGCCTGCCCGAAGGCAAAGGGGAGTGTCCCCGGCGCGTAGGCGGCGACGGCGAGCGCGATGGGAAATGCCGCCCACAGCGCCGGGGTGCTGGTGCCGATGCCGAGCAGCAGCAGGGCGCCGACGGCGAAGCCGATCACGGTGCCGCCGAGCGCGCGCAGCGCGGTGGACTCGGTGGAGGCCGCGTTCGTGCGCAGCACCGACAGCGTGCCGAGCACCACCCAGAACCCGTGCTGGACCCCGGAGACGTCGGCGACCAGGACCGCGGCGGCCAGGGCCAGCGACCCGCGCAGGCTGTTCAGGAACCAGACCGAACGGACACTCGCGTGCCTGGTCAAGACGCCGATCGCGCCGGATAGGGCGGCCACCCGCCGTTCGGCCGTCGTGCCCTCGGGCTGGGCTCCGTACCAGCCGCGCCGTCGCGCGGCGATCGTCTCCGGATCCGCGTGCCTGGTGGCGATCAGGGTGTCCGCGACGATGGACCGCACGCAGATGGAGATCGCCTGGGCGTGGAAGGTGTACCTGGCGATGATCTCCACCGCGTCGTAGTCCCGGTTCGGCGGCGCCGACCGGTGGTAGGCGGCGCACGCATCGCGCTGCCGGTCCATCTCGCTCGCGTCGAGCAGCGCGCCCGGGTCATCCATGGCCTGGCCGGCCAGCAGGTCGCCGGTCCGGCTGAGCACCGAGGCGGTCTGAGCCAGCAGGTCGCGGTCGCACTGGTCGGCCCGGTCCAGGTTCGGGTGCGCCTCGGTGGCGTCGGCGATCAGCGAAGTGCACCACTCGAGCAGCTGGACCACGCTGGCCAGCGCCTGATCGGCCGTGGCCAGTCCGGTCGGCCGGAACGGCGTGGTGGCGAAAGCGTTCATGAGCTCCTGCTTGGCCGCCACGCATTTCGCGTGGTCGGCGGACGTGGCGGTGCCCTTTACGGCCGCGGAAAGCTGAGCGGCGAGCGCGTGCGCTGAGCCGGCCGCCGCCGCGCGCAGCCGGTCGCCGGGCGATGGCGGCGAGAACAGCAGCACCGCCGCCGTCGAGACCACGCAGGCCAGCCACCAGCCCGCCAGCCGGTCCGGGATCATGGCGACCGTGCCGGGCGTGGCCACCGGCAGCACGTAGCCGAGCAGCGCGCCGGCCACGCCGGAGGCCGCGTTGGGCCCGGCTACGCCGGCGAAGAAGATGCCGAACGCCACCGGGATCGTGACCACGACAGCCAGCCATTTGACCGGGCTGACCGCGGTGCCGATGATCAGCCCGATGCTCCCGGTCACGGCCAGCCCGAGATGCGCGACGAGCTTGTCCCGCTTGGTACCGCCGAACGCGGCGAAGATCAGGCTGGCGAAGCCGCCGAACGCGGCGAACAGGGCCATCTGCAGGTTGCCGAAGCCCTCGTAGGTCAGGGCGAACAGCGGGGGAATCACCAGGACCACGCGCACCGTCCGCATCGCGGCTGGCACCGACCAGGCCGGCCACCAGGCAGGCCTTGACCCGCGGCCGGCCTGCGGCGCGGACCGGGGCGAAGCGGCGGTCGGGTGGCGGCCCGACGGGCGGCGTAGCACACTGCTCAGGTCGGGCATTTGCCCAGTCTAGGGAACGGCACGCGCCCTGAGCCAGACGCCCCTAAGCGGACGCGGCGCAACCGCGCGGCGCCCCGTGGTAATGTGAAACGCTGCCCGGCGACTAGCTGGGACAAGCAGAGGTCTGCTGCACCCTCATGCGGCGGCCTCAGTATCCCTCAGTGCCATCGAACGGGATCAGCTCAGCGAACCCGTTTCGTGCTAAATCCTAAGGAGTCACGTGCCGCTCGACACCGCCGTCAAGAAGGAGATCCTGGCGGAGTATGCGACCAGTGAGGGTGACACCGGTTCGCCGGAAGTCCANNTCGGCCGCCGCCGCAGGCTGCTGAAGTACCTGGCGAAGAAGGACATCAATCGCTACCGCGAGGTCATTGCGCGCCTCGGCATCCGCCGCTAGGTCGCTGACTCCGAATAACTGAATACGAAACACTGACATCCCGTAGCCCC
>PMST01000128.1:2071-17564 GCA_003168295.1 Actinomycetota bacterium | reverse complement strand
ATACAATCAGGTTCGAGACGGGTCGGCTGGCCCGCCAGGCCGCTGGTTCAGCCCTGGTAACTCTCGATGGCGAGACCGTGGTGCTTTCCGCGACCACGGCATCCAAGCAGCCGAAAGACAACTTGGACTTCTTCCCGCTCACGGTGGACGTGGAAGAGCGGATGTACGCGGTGGGCCGGATTCCCGGCTCGTTTTTCCGTCGGGAGGGCCGTCCGTCTGAGGACGCGATCCTGACCTGCCGACTCATCGACCGGCCGCTGCGCCCCTCGTTCGTCAAGGGCCTGCGCAACGAGATCCAGATCGTCGAGACCATTCTCGCGCTCGACCCGCAGCACCTATACGACGTGGTGGCGATCAACGCCGCGTCCATGTCCACCATGCTGGCGGGCCTGCCGTTCTCCGGCCCCATCGGCGGGGTGCGGGTCGCGCTGATCAAGGGCCAGTGGGTCGGGTTCCCCACCCATGAGCAGCTGGCGCAGGCCACCTTCGACATGGTGGTCGCGGGCCGGATGCTCGCGGACGGCGAAGTGGCCATCATGATGGTCGAGGCCGAGTCCACCCCGGAGACGCTCAAGCTGATCGCCGACACGGAAAGCGGCGCCGTGGCGCCGACCGAGGACACGGTGGCCGAGGGCCTCGAGGCGGCCAAGCCGTTCCTCCGCCTGCTGGTCGAGGCGCAGCAGAACCTGGCCGACCAGGTCGGCAGCACGGCGTCGGCCGAGTACCCGGTGTTCGTCGACTACGGCGAGGACGTGTACGAGGCGGTCGCGAGTGAAGTCTCGGGCGAGCTCGCGCAGGCGCTCACGATCGCCGGCAAGCACGAGCGCGAGGCCGAGACGGACCGGGTCAAGGCGCTGGCCAAGGAGAAGCTCGCCGAGCAGTTCGAAGGCCGCGAGAAGGAGATCAGCGCCGCGTTCCGCTCGCTGACCAAGAAGCTGGTCCGGGAGCGGATCATCTCCGAGGGGCTCCGCATCGACGGCCGCGGCCTCACCGACATCCGGCCGCTGTCCGCCCAGACGCACGTGCTGCCCCGGGTGCACGGGTCGGCCCTGTTCGAGCGCGGCGAGACCCAGATCCTCGGCGTGACCACGCTGAACATGCTCCGGATGGAGCAGATGATCGACACGCTCAACCCCGATCGCACCAAGCGCTACATGCACAACTACAACTTCCCGCCGTACTCGACCGGTGAGACCGGCCGGGTCGGCTCGCCCAAGCGGCGCGAGATCGGTCACGGCGCGCTCGCCGAGCGGGCGCTGCTCCCGGTGCTGCCGACGCGGGAGGAGTTTCCCTACGCGATCCGGCAGGTGTCCGAGGCGCTCGGCTCCAACGGGTCGACCTCGATGGGGTCGGTCTGCGCCTCGACGATGTCGCTGCTCGACGCGGGCGTGCCGCTGAAGGACATGGTGTCCGGCGTGGCCATGGGCCTGATCCACGAGGGCGGGCAGTACGTGACGCTCACCGACATCCTGGGTGCCGAGGACGCGTTCGGCGACATGGACTTCAAGGTGGCGGGCACCGAGCAGGTGATTACCGCGCTGCAGCTCGACACCAAGCTCGACGGCATTCCCGCCTCGGTCCTCGCGGCCGCGCTGAAGCAGGCCCGCGGGGCCCGGATGACCATTCTTGAGGTCATGCGCGGCGCCATCACCGAGCCGGGCGAGATGTCGGTCTTCGCTCCGCGGATCATCACGATCAAGGTCCCGGTGGACAAGATCGGCGAGGTCATCGGCCCGAAGGGCAAGATGATCAACTCGATCCAGGACGACACCGGCGCCGAGATCACGATCGAGGACGACGGCACCATCTACATCGGCGCCACCGACGGGACGTCGGCCGAGGCGGCCCGGGGCATCATCAACGCGATCGCCAACCCGCACATGCCCGAGGTCGGCGAGCGGTTCCTCGGCACGGTGGTGAAGACGACCACGTTCGGCGCGTTCGTGTCGCTGCTGCCCGGCAAGGACGGCTTGCTGCACATCACCCAGATCCGCAAGCTGCACGGCGGCAGGCGGATCGAGAACATCGACGACGTGGTGCACATCGGCGACAAGATCCAGGTCGAGATCCGCGAGATCGATGACCGGGGCAAGCTGTCACTCGTTCCCGTCGAGGTGGTGGAGCGCGAGGCGGCCGGCGAGGACCTGTCCGGCGGCGACTCCCGCAGCGAGCGTTCCGGCGGTTCCCGGGATCGCGGACCCAGTGACCACGGCGGCGACCGGGGCGGCGATCGCGACGGATCGGACGGGCAACGCCGGACCCGGCACCGCACTCGCGGGCATCACGAGTAGATGGCCACCGAACGATCCCGGGGTGTCAGCCGTACCGTCCTTCCCGGCGGGCTGCGAGTAGTTACCGAGTTCCTGCCCGCGGTGCGCTCGGTTGCGCTCGGCATCTGGGTAGGCGTCGGGTCGCGCGACGAGGACGAGACGCATGCGGGGGCGACGCACTACCTGGAGCACCTGCTGTTCAAGGGCACCAAGAAGCGGACCGCGCTCGAGCTCTCATCCGAGATGGACGCGGTCGGCGGCGAGATGAACGCGTTCACCGCGAAGGAGTACACGTGCTACTACGCGCGGGTGCTCGACGCGGACTTGCCGCTGGCCGTGGACGTCCTGTCCGACATGGTGACCAGTTCGCTGATCACGCCGAAGGACGTGGACGCCGAACGCAACGTGGTGCTGGAAGAGATCGCGATGAACGAGGACGACCCCTCGGACACCGTGCACGAGGCCTTCACCGCGAAGCTGTTCGGCGACACCCCGCTGGGCCGGCCGATCCTGGGCACCACGGACTCGATCAACAAGATCACCAGAGATCAGATCTTCGAGCACTACCAGGCCAGGTACACCCCCGAGCACCTGGTGGTGGCCGCGGCGGGCAACCTGGACCACGACACGGTGGTGGAACTGGTCGCCCGCGCCTTCGGGGACGTCTTGGCATCGCGGGCGACGGCTGAGCCTGCCCCGGCCCGGCTGGCCGGAGACCAGCGCGGGTCACAGGCCGGCGTGGGCACCACGCTGATCTCCCGCAGCATCGAGCAAGCCAACCTCGTGCTCGGCTGCGAGGGGCTGGCCAGGACCGACGACCGCAGGTTCGCGCTCGGCGTGCTCAACGCCGCGTTCGGCGGCGGCATGTCGTCCCGGCTGTTCCAGGAGGTGCGGGAAAAGCGCGGCCTGGCCTACTCGGTGTACAGCTTCGCCGGGCAGCACGCCGACACCGGCATGTGGGGCATCTACGTGGGCTGCCTGCCGTCCAAGGCCGACGACGTGCTCGCCATCTGCGCCGAGGAGATCACCCGGGTGGTCGAAGGCGGCCTGACCGACGCCGAGCTTGCCCGCGGCAAGGGCCAGGTGCGCGGCTCGATCGTGCTGGGCCTGGAGGACCCGTCCTCGCGGATGAGCCGCCTGGGCAAGTCTGAGCTGGTGTACCCCAGGCTCGAGCCGGTCGAGGAGGTACTCGCCTCGATCGACGCCGTGACCCACGACGACATTCGCGCGGTCGCCGCCGACATCCTCACCCGCCCCAAGGCCCTGTCCGTCGTCGGCCCCTTCGACGACGCCAGCGCGTTCGGAGTCTAAGGACAGCATCGTGGATCGCTACCCCCGCTGTAGAGGGGGTAGCGATCCACGATCATTGAAAGAGGGTTGCGATGAAGGTCGGGGTGCTCGGAGCGCGGGGGCGGATGGGGCGTGAGGTGGTCCGCGTGGCTGGGGAGGCCGCGGACCTGGACGTTGTGGCCGAGGTCGACCAGGGCGACGACCTAGACGCGCTGACCGGGTGCGACGTGGTTGTCGACTTCACGCATCCCGGCGTGGTCATGGAGAACCTGCGCTGGTGCCTAGAGCACGATCTGGACGTGGTGGTCGGGACATCGGGGTTCGCCGAGGACCGGCTGGACGAGGTCCGGGGGTGGCTGGCCGATCACCCGGACGTGCGTGTCCTCGTCGTGCCGAACTTTTCTGTCGGCGCCATCTTGATGATGCGCTTCGCCGGGCAGGCCGCTAGCTTCTTCGAATCCGCTGAGGTCATCGAGTTGCATCACGCCGGCAAGGCGGACGCCCCGTCGGGAACCGCGCTGCGGACCGCGTCCTTGATCGGCGCGGCCCGGACGGCGGCCGGCCTGGGTGCGCCACCGGATGCCACCGCGTCGTCCCGGCCCGGTGCGCGCGGTGCCACCGTCGATGACGTGCACGTGCACTCGGTTCGGGTCGCGGGGCTCGTGGCGCACCAGGAAGTGCTGTTCGGCGGGAACGGGGAGACGCTCACGATCAGGCACGACTCGCTGGACCGGGTCTCGTTCATGCCGGGCGTGCTGCTCGCCGTCCGGCGGATCGGCTCCCTCCCGTCCGGCCTCACCGTGGGCCTGGAGGGGCTGCTCGGGCTGGATTGACCACCGTCTGCGGTCACCACGCCCGCGCCGGGTACCGTCGTATCCATGTGCCGGAGCATTAAGACCCTTCGCCCGCCCTACGCCGAGCAGGTTACCGACGACGATATCCGCGCCGCCGCGCTGCAGTATGTGCGCAAGATCAGCGGCTTTCGCGCGCCTGCCGGTCATAACGCTGAGGCGTTCGGCCATGCGGTCGACGCGGTGGCCGCCGCCACCGCGACGCTGCTCGACCACCTCGAGGTCAGGACGCCTCAGCGTCAGTAAGCCCGCCGACCCGGCCTGCGGGAGGTAGGCGGCCCCGCCGGTCACACGGCTGCGCAGCGCCGCGGTCACCCGCGCGGCGATGATCGGCGGCAGGTAGCTGGCCAGGTCCGCGGGTTCGACGAAGCGGTAGTCGTCGAGTTCGGAGTCCTGCAACTCGATGGGCACGTCGTCGTCGAGTTCGCCGCCGTCGAAGATGAAATGCACGATCGGCCGGGGCCGGATCCCGTCCGGCGGAACCCAGTCGACGGTGAGCAGCGGTCCCGGGGTGATCTGCAGGCCGAGTTCTTCCGCGACTTCGCGGCGGCAGCCGTCCTGCGGCGGCTCGCCGTGGTCGAGGAGCCCGCCCGGCAGCGACCAGTGATCCCGGTAGTTCGGCTTGACCAGCAGGATTCGCCCGGCCGGATTGGTGAACAGCGCGGCCGCGGCGCCGAACATGGTGGCCAGCGTGGCGTACCACGCAACCTGTTCGGCGGGCGAGTATCGGACGCGGGCCGGGTCGCTGCGAGTCACCGGGTCGGAGGCCAGGCGGGCGGGGTCCGGGCTGTCGGGCACGGACATGACCTTATCCGGGTCGGCGTGACGTGGGGGGAGGGCACCGGTACCCTGGGCGCATGCACACACCGGGTGACGACGCTTCTGCGGTTGATACTGACGAGAGCCGGGTGGAGGTGTATGTCACCACNNAAGGACGGCGAGTTCGACCTCGACGAGTCGGGCAACCTACCGTAACTTCGTGGCCGGCTTGTTCGGGCCGCCCGGGTTGATCTGCTGCGTCGGGGCGAACACCGCCGACTTCGGTAGCCCCAGGGCCGCGGCCATGTCCGTTTCCAGGTGCGGTGCGGCGCTGGCGGCCGGGCCCATCACCATCGAGTACTTGCTCTGCCCGGCCGCGTTGACGCGCACGTTCTGGCACCCGCTGGCTCCGTAGGTGAACGTGGCGAGTACCCGCTTGCCGTCGTAGAACGTGCCCGTGTACGCGAGCCCGAAAGCCATCGGGCATTGGATCGGCCCCTTGGCCGTGTACGGGTGAGCGACGACCGTGCACAGGTCGCCGAACAGGGCTCGCACCAGGGCGGTCTTGCGCTGCGTGGTGGTGACCGCACCCGCCCGGGTCGGCTCGACGGTGTCCCTGGTCCGGCGGATGGTGACCGTCGTCGCCTGGTTCACGCTGGCGCAGCCGACCGCGGGGGCTGCTGTCTGCGCGGCCTGGACCGAACTCGGCGTCGTCGCGACGGTAGAGCCGCACCCGGCTAGCGCCGCGCACAGCAGGCCTGCTACTACACTTCCGCGAAGTTGGCGTGAGGACATCATGTCGCTTTGACGCACCCCGCGCGTCATCCGTTCCATCGCGTATCCGCCGTTCCTCACAACGCTGCCTCACAACNNTCAGAACGCTGCCTCAGAACGCGCCCGCCGCTATGGCGGTGCCGACCGCGATGAGTACCGCGGACGCGATCAGCTCACTCCGGTCGCCGGTCGCGGCCCCGATCCGCGCGCCAAGTTCCAGCCCGGCCAGGGACATGACCACGCTGACCACGCCGAACACCGCCGCGGCGAGCGGCAGCCCGGTGTGGTACGCACCCAGGACGAAGCCGACCGCGAGGTTATCGCTGCTCAACGCCAGCCCGCTGAGCAGGACCCGGCCCGTCCGCCACGACCGCGCCGGGCGGCTTGAGGCGTCGGCGTCACGGCTGCGCCAGGCTTGCACCAGGCCGAACACGCCGACCGCGATCAGCACCCCGGCGCCCAGCCATCGTGCGTCCTGGCCCAGGTCGGCCGCCATGCTCCGGCCCAGGACGAGTCCGGCCACCGGCATGCCCGCCTCGAACAAGCCGAACACCACCGCGACCCGGATCCTGATGCCGCGGCTAACCCCGCTGACCCCTATCCCGATCGAGGCAGCGAAGTTGGACAGGCCGACCGCGACCGCGAGCAGCAGCAAGGCGAGCATGGTACCAACGCTACCGGCACTACCACAGGGTCGTTGGACCTGCGCCTTCGAGACGAAGCAACTGCTCCTTGCGTTCGACGCCGCCGCCGTACCCGGTCAGGCTGCCATCGGCGCCGATCACCCGGTGGCAGGGCACGATGACCGAGATCGGGTTAGCGCCGTTGGCCAGTCCCACCGCCCGTGACGCGACGAGCCTCTTGCCGAGCGCGCGGGCGATGTCGCCGTAGCTGACGGTGCTGCCGTACGGGATCTTGGTCAGTTCCGTCCACACGGCGAGCTGGAACACCGAGCCGGTCGGTGCCAGCGGCAGCGTGAACTCCTTGAGGTCGCCGTCGAAGTATGCCTCGAGCTGCGCCGCGACCTCGGCGAAGGCGGCCGGGCTCGGCGTCAGCCCGGCTTCGTGCCGGCCCGCGTGCCTGTCGGCGTCAATCATGTAGAGCCCGGTCAGGGCGTACCCGTCGCCGGTCAGCAGCAGCCTGCCGATGGGGGTGCTGACAACGTGGGAAAGCGGCGGCGCGGCCAGGTCCGGCGCGACAAACGGGTTAGTCATGGCTGACTCTTCTCTCGGAGGTCATGGTCGGTAACAGGTTCAAGGCTGGCCCACAGATGGTGCACGGCGTAGGAACNNGCCGGAGCGCGTCGAGCACCCCCACATCGCCAGGCAGGAACGCGTCGGGGTCAGACAGGGCCCGCATCCGGATGTAGGCAGCGGTCCACGGCCCGATTCCGGGCAGCGCGAGCAGTACCGCCTCGGCCCGGTCTCGCTCGGCCCCAGGGTCCAGCCAAAGCTCGCCGGACGCGAGCGCGGTGGCCAGCCCGGTCAGCGCGCGGCCGCGAGAGCGCGGCATCGGCAGCGTGGCCGGGTCGGCCGCGGCCAGCGTCTCCGCGCTGGGGAAGCAGTGGGTCAGCGGCCCGTCCGGGCGTGACAGCGGCTTGCCGTAGGCCGCCACCAGCCGGGCCCCAAGCCGCCGGGCCGCGGCGACCGATACCTGCTGGCCGAGCACCGCCCGCAGCGCGAGCTCGTTGCCGTCCACATGGCCGGGTGAACGCCGCCCCGGGTGGGCTCGCGCCAGCGGCCCGAGCACCGGGTCGGCGGTCAGGTTGCCGGTCACCGCCTCGGGGTCCGCGTCCAGGTCGAGCAGGCGGCGGCAGCGCTGGACCGCGGCGGTCAGGTCGCGCAGGTCCTCGAGCTGGAGCTCGCAGTCGACATAGCCGGGATCACGTGGTCGCAGGAAGGGACCGAGCGACAAGATGCCGGTGCCGTTCGGCAGTTGGATCGTCCGGAAGTAACGATCCCCGTCCACACCTTCCACTCCAGGAATAGCCCTGGCGGCGAGAAACCCGAACATCCGGCCCAGATCGATCGGAGCCCGGTACGCCAGCCGCAGCCCCAGGGGGGTACGGGGGGGCGGGCAGCCCCCCCGTGATCGGGGGGTTCCGGGGGGCTTTTGGGTTCGTCCCCCCGGGCCAGCACCACGCAACTGCGTCGGTGTCAGCGCGAAGACCTCGTGCACGGTCGCGTTGAATTGCCTGATGCTGGCGAAGCCGGCCGCGAAGGCGATCTCCGACAGCGGCAGCGTGGTCGTCTCGACGAGAATGCGGGCGGTCTGGGCCCGCTGGGCCCGGGCGATGGCGAGCGGGCCGGCGCCGAGTTCGGCGGTGACCAGGCGGCGGACCTGCCGCTGCTCGTAGCCGAGGCGGTCGGCCAGCCCTTCGACGCCATGCCGGTCGACGACGCCGTCGGCGATGAGCCGCATGGCGCGCCCCACCATGTCGGCCCGGATGTTCCATTCCGGCGAGCCGGGGGAGGCGTCCGGGCGGCACCGCTTGCAGGCGCGGAAACCGCCGTCCTGGGCGGCGGCGGCGCTGCGGTAGAACCGCATGTTCTGGCGTTTCGGCGTGATCGCCGGGCAGGACGGGCGGCAGTAGATGCCGGTCGAGGTCACGGCGATGAAGAACACGCCGTCGAAGCGGGGATCCTTGCTGACCGCCGCCTGATAGCGCTGTTCGTCGTCGAGGGCCGCGACCCCGGCTACGTTCTTCGTCACGCCTTCTACGATGCCAGCCCACGGCGGCCAACACTGGCGGAAATCGGACAGGCACCCCCGGCGGGCCCGGCGGACACGTCGCTGAAGTAACCGGTAGGCTCCTGCGCATAAGAGCACGGGGCGAACAGGAGCGGTCATGCAAGCCGAAATCAAGGGCACCACCATGCCGGTGCTCGAGGTCACCCTGCAGCAGGGCGAGCAGGTCATCTCCACCCACGGCGAGCTTTCCTGGATGACCCCGAACATCCAGATGTCCCAGCACATGGGTACCGGCGGCGCGCGGGGGCAGGGCGGCGGCTTCATGCAGGGCCTGAAGCGGGTCATGGGCGGCGGCGGCCTGTTCCTCACCCACTACGAGGCCACCCAGGGCGCCGGCATGATCACGTTCGCGGCGAAGCTGCCCGGCCATATCGTGCCCACCGACATCACGCCCGGCCAGGCCTTCTTCGTGCACCGCCACGGCTGGCTGTGCGGCACGCCCGGCATCACGCCGAGCATCGGCCTGCAGCAGAGCTTCCGCGGCGGCATGTGGGGCGGCGACGGGTTCGTCCTGCAGAAGCTCGAGGGCCAGGGCCGCGCCTGGATCGAGCTCTCCGGCGAGCTCGTGCACTACACGCTGGCGCCGGGCCAGACGCTGATGGTGCACCCGGGGCACGTGGGCATGTTCGAGGGCACCGTGCAGTTCACCATCACCCGGGTGCCGGGCATCGCGAACATCGCCTTCGGCGCCGACGGCTTCTTCCTCGTCGCGCTGACCGGCCCGGGCCAGCTCTGGCTGCAGTCGATGCCGTTGCCGGTGCTGGCGCACGGACTCGAGCCGTACATCGCCCGCCAAACTGACCCGCAGGCGGCCGAGTCCGGCGCGATCGGTGGCATTATCGGCAACATCATGCGTGGGCAGTAACCGGCTGTCACGCTATTTTTTCCGGAACGGGCGGGCGTGACGGCCCACAGCTAACTCTCCGCGTTCACATGGGTCCCTAATACCTTGGATCTTCTCTTCAGTGTCAGTATTGTTACCCTTCGCTAACCCTTACCCGGAAGATAGGCAACTGTTACCTTGTTACCCGTTGCATCTGATACAGTACATATAGTTACATTACAAATGGTAGCGAATTAACTCCGTACCGTGTTTGTAAGGGTTTTCAAGGGCGATGTCTGCGAGCGGATCGTTTCTGTTGACAGGCTTCGCCGTGGGTCAGATTCGTATTCGAGGTGTGTGTCGTGGCCAGTGGTTACCCAGAAGAAGGCCGATCAGCAAGTGACGACGGCGAGGACCGCCGTGAGCTCCCCTTCCGCGCGGGCGGCGGCTCCGGCCAGCCAGCCCACACCGAGGCGCGGGCCGAACTGCGCGATCGCGCGACCTACTACGCAGAGCTACGGCTCGCCGTTCACTGCCAGAGCCGGTTGATGAAGGGAATCCCCGCTCCGCGGGCCGTCCCGGACGATTTCGGGTCCGACACCTGGACGCGCGCTGACCGCGGGAACACCCGGTCCGGTGAGTCATCGGACCCCAGCCAGACGAGCGGCACCGCGGGCGAGACCTGGGAGGAGATGGTCGCGCGCTTCGGCGACACCTGGACCTAGAGCCGCCAGAAGTCAAAGCGGTCGCGTCCGGCCCGGAAACCTGCCGCCTCGACCACGTCGACCGCCAGCTTGAACTTATCGCCGACCCGCCAGGATTGATGCGCGTCGCTGCCGAACGACACCGCCCTTCCGCCCGCCTCGCGCCACCAGCGCACGAGCTCGGCCGACACCATCGGGCTCTTCGTGTTCACCTCAAGGATCCGGTCGCCGGCGGCCAGAGCGGCCAGGACCGCCCGGTACTCCGCTTCGAAGGCCCGCTCGTCATAGGGCCCGGCCGTCCACGGCCACATCCGCCGGGGGAAGTCCAGGTGCGCCAGGACCTGGAACAGATCGCTGCCCTCGACCAGCCGGAGCACCTCGCCGAGATACCGGCGCATCACGTCGTCGGCGGGCATCAGCCGGAACGCCTCGTCGGCGGCCGTCAGCCGCCCGTCGAAAGGGATCGCGTGCACCGAGCCGAGGATCCGCTCGAAGCCGGACCGGGCGACCATGGCGCCCGCGCTGGCGGCCCACATGTGCGCCTCGCCGATCTCGGCCCCGGAGAGTATCCGCAGGTCCGGGTAGCGCTCGCGGCACTCGTCGACGGCGGCCAGGTACCCGGTGACATCGAGCAGGTGCATCCGGTTGTAGCGGTGCGGATCGAGATTCTCCGCGCCTATCTGGTCGCCGTCGATCCAGTCGGTGAAGTCCAGGTGGTCGGTGAAGGCCACGGCGGGAACCCCGACCGCCAGGGCCTGCTCGCAGCTGCGCGCCATGGACGCCTCGCCGGGAGTGTCCCAGGACCATTCGGTATGAACATGGTTATCGGGCGGCAGCACTCTGCCCATTGTGCCATGCGCCCAGGTCCGCGCGCCGGGCGCCGGCACCGGTTACCAGCCGGGCTGGCGCGGCTTGGCGGAGGTGATGACGTAGACCTCGCCCGCATCGGGCTCGGGAGTCCGCGCAAAGGCCGACCCGAGCGATGGGGTTTCGATCGCGGTCGCTGACTCCGCGGGTTCGGGTGGCTCGGCGCCGGAGTCGCCGTCATTCCGGCGCTTCATCGCCGCATCGGTGATCTTGATGGCCAGCTTCTGCCAGCGATCTTCCCACTCGGCGACGTTTCCGCCGCAGGCCCGGACGAAAGCCACAGCCACGGGCAGGGTAGGCAGCCGGAGGCCGCCTGCCGCCGCCACCAGTGTCTTCATGCTGAAGTGCGAGGTTTCGGCCATCTCGGGATAGTCGAGCTCAGCCTGGGCCCGCAGCGTGCGCAGGTCCCTGGCGAAATCCTCGAGCCCGTCGGGCGCGATGCTCGCCACCGGCTGCGCCGAGGAGTCCGCCCGCTCCTCCGGAACCGCCGTCTCCCGCTGCCGGATCACCGGACCGCCCGGTTCCGGCGGCGCCTGCGCCGGGTGCCCTCCCTGCGGTCCCGGGGCTCCAAGCCTCCCGGCTCCTCCGAGTCCCCCCGGGGCACCATGCGGCCCGGGTGTTCCCTGCGGTCCGGGTGCTCCGCGCGGTCCCGGAGTTCCAAGCCCTCCGGGTGCTCCGAGTCCCCCCGGGACGCCGTGCGGCCCGGGTGTTCCCTGCGGTCCGGGTGCTCCGTATGGTCCGGGTGCTCCGTATGGTCCGGGTGCTCCGTATGGTCCGGGTGCTCCGCGCGGTCCCGGGGTTCCAGGCCCTCCGGGTGCTCCGAGTCCCCCCGGGGCGCCGTGCGGCCCGGGTGTTCCCTGCGGTCCGGGTCCTCCGGGTCCTCCTGGGGCGCCCTGCGGTCCCGGCGCCCGGTGGGGTCCTGGCGTTCCAAGTCCTCCGGGGGTGCTGAGGCCTGCAGGTGATCTCTGTGGTCCGGGTGGTCCGTGCGGTCCCGAGGCTCCCTGCGGCCCCTGAGCCCCATGTGGTCCTGGCGCCCCATGCGGTCCCGGAGTCGCCGGGTTCCCATGCGGTCCCAGACGCTCGCGGCCGTCGGGGGTATCGAAGCGAGGGCCCGGGACGCCCGGGTGCTCGCGTGGCGGCGAGAACCCGACGGCCCCAGAGAACCCTGAGGTTCCCGGCGCAGCCGCAAATCTCTGCGGACCTTCTTGAGCCCGGCCCGAGCCGGGGCTGCCCGGGGCTGGCCCGCCTGGGATTGAGCCTCCCGGCGCGGGTGCACCGGACGCGGCAGCGGGAGCCGAGGACGGGCGCCCCCAGCTACCGCCGAGTGGGTCCTGGTCCGAGGAGACGGGACGTGGTGGTGCCGGGGTCTGGGCGTGCCGGCCCGTTGCTCCACCCGACGGACCCGATGGCGCCGGCCGGTAAAGGCGGTCCGGGCCACCCGGGACCCGGCGGCCGTTCGGCAGCCGTGACTGCCGGCCCGCCATGGAATCGCCATTCGGCATCGCGCCCCGCGGCATCGCACCGCCCGGCATGCCGCCGCCCGGCATCGTGCCGTTTACCGGGTCCGGGCCGGGTGTCTTGCGGTGAGGTCCACCGTTTACCGGGACCGCGCCGGGCACGCCGCCGTGAAATCCGTCATTTGCCGGGAACGCGCCGGGTATATCTCCGTTCGGGCCGCCGTAGGCCAGGCTTGGGCTGAGGTTCGGGGTGAATTGGCCTGGCGGGCGCACGGGCGGGTTCCCGGGTTCCCGGACCCGCTGCTGGTGAGGTTGATGGGTGGGCGTCTCGTCAGGGCGTCGCAGCAACTGGCCGTAGTCGTCGTCCTCGACCGCTACGGGCTCGCCTGCTCCTGCCGTTTCGTCCTCTTCCTCTTCCTCAAAATAGGGCGGCTGGTAGCCGTCATCGAGTCCGTAGGCATGGCGCCTGGGCAGGCCGTACGCGTCACGGCCGAGGCCGGTGTCGCCACGTTCCACCAGATACCTCCTGGACCCTAAGTGCCCAGCCGTGCCGCGGGACAGCTGCCCTTGTCTAATGAGTGTAGGTCGGTGGAAAACACCCGTAGGACCGAGACGGCAAATTGTCACCAATTGCACACAATCGGGTGGTATTGAACGCATAACTCCGCGTATCGGCACCGTCGGCGACTAGCCGTGGCGCCGTGGTGCGGAAGCTCCCCGGCGGGGTTAGAGTCACATTACAAGTAATCCGCGGAGCGGCCATGATGTCTTGGATCGTATGGCTGATCGTGGCAGGCGTGCTCGGTGTTGCCGAGCTTCTCACCACGACACTGGCCTTTGGCCTCATCGCGGTCGCGGCACTAGTCGCGGCCGTGGTCGGCGCGTTCCACCTTGATCTGCCGCTGCAACTCGCCGCGTTCGTCGTCGCGGCCGGCGCCGGACTCGGCTTCATCCGGCCGATCGCGCTCCGGCATATCAAGCAGCCGCCGCTGCTGCGGACCGGAACCGCCGCGCTCGTCGGACGCACCGCGATCGTCCTCGAAGAAGTCAGCGAGCACACCGGCCGGATCCGCATCGGCGGCGAGGAATGGTCCTCGCGGCCATACGACGAATCGCTGGTGATACCGGTCGGCGCCAAGGTCGACGTCATGCAGATCGAAGGCGCTACCGCCCTCGTTTACCCTCGGGAGTAGCCATGTTGGTGGCGGAACTCGTCATCGCGGCCCTGGTCGCGATTCTCGTCGTCATGACAGTGATGCGTTCGGTGCGGATCGTGCCGCAGGCACGCGCGCGCAACGTCGAACGGCTCGGCCGCTACCGCAAGACGCTGGAACCGGGGATGAATTTCGTTATCCCCATGATCGACCGGGTGAAGCCGATGATCGACCTGCGCGAGCAGGTGGTCTCGTTCGTAGGCGCGCCGGTGATCACCGAGGACAACCTGGTCGTGCTCATCGATACCGTGCTGTTCTTCCAGGTGACCGACCCGCGGGCGGCGGACTACGAGATCGTCAACTACATCCAGGCGATCGAGCAGATCACCGCGACCATGCTGCGCAGCGTGATCGGGTCGATGGACCTGGAGCAGACCCTGACGTCGCGGGACAAGATCAACGCCCTGCTGCGCGGCGTGCTCGATGACGCGTCCGGGAAGTGGGGCATCCGGGTCACCCGGGTGGAGCTCAAGGCCATCGATCCGCCGAAATCAGTCAAGGACGCGATGGAGAAGCAGATGCGCGCCGAGCGGGAGAAGCGGGCCGCGGTCCTGACGGCCGAGGGTGTCAGGCAATCCAAGATCCTGACCGCGGAAGGCGAGAAGCAAAGCGCCATCCTGACGGCCGAAGGTGTCCGGCAGGCCAAGATCCTTACCGCGCAAGGCGAGGCGCAGGCCATCAGCGCGGTCTTCCAGGCCGTGCACGACAACGACCCGGACCCCAAGCTGCTCGCCTACCAGTACCTGCAGACGCTGCCGCTGCTCGCCCAGGGCGCGGGCAACACGTTCTGGGTCATCCCCAGCGAGGTCACCTCGGCGCTCAGGTCGGTCGCAAGTGCGTTCGGCGGTGGCGCGGAAACGGCTCCCGGGCCGGCCGCCGCGCCGGGCTCCCGACCTCGCCGCGAACCCTCCGCGCCAACCGCGGAGCCTGCTCCTGCGATAGACCCGGCCCCGGCCGCCGGCCCGGGCGGGATCCTCGACATGCCCGATGCGGTGAGCGCCATGCTCGCCGCGGCAATCCCCGGGGCGAACTTCATCGATCCGCTGGGTTCGGCTGATCCCTCTGCCGCCGAAACGGATGTGCCGGTTGTCATCCCGGAAGCTGACCCGTCGGCCGTCAACGGCACCGAAGCCGGAGGCTAGAGCGAGACCGCGTTACTTGAGCAGCAGCACGAGAGCGCTGCCGATGAGCGCGGCGATGACGATGATCACCAGCAACCTCACCACCGTGAAGAACTGGTCCTTCTGATGGTCATCACGTTCACCAGCGGTGGTCTTCCCCGCCGCAGGCCTCGCGGACCCGGCGTTTGCGGACCTGGTGTACCCAGCCGATCCGGCTGAGACAGTCGATGCCCCCGGCGCCGCCGTGGCGGATCCCGCGCTGGGTGCGGCGTTAGTTGCAGCCTGCTGGCTGTGCTGGGAGGCAGCGGACGCGGCCGATGACGCCGCGGTCGGCGTCGACCAGCTGGGCTGCGTCAAGTTCTGCTCTTCGACCCCGTGCGAGGCAGTGGCGGGCAACTGCAGGTCGGCTGACGCCGCCGTGTTCTGAGTCACCCAGAAATCTGTCCGCTCCGGCGGCTTCGGCGCGCCGTCCCGGTGCCGTGATGTCCATTCACCCGCGGTCGGCTCGGCTGGCGCGACATCGGCGGCCGCTGCCACCTGACCGTCGCCGTTCCTTCCGTTGTCGGCCCACCAGTCGGCCCGTCTGGTCCCGGTCTGCCCGGTATCGGTCTG
>PMST01000128.1:0-2005 GCA_003168295.1 Actinomycetota bacterium | reverse complement strand
CTCCAGCTGTCCACAGCGTCGGCGCTCCAGCTGTCCACGACGTGATTACCGTTGGCCGTCTTGATGGTCTGGTCCGCGGGCGTGTCCCAGCCCGCGCCGCTGGCTCTCCGGCTGCCCCGATCCGAACGTTCGTGGCCACCCCGTAGCGCCGCCCTGATCCGCTCCGGGTCGTAGACATCAGGTGGCGCGATGCCAACCCCGGCGCGGGCCCCGGCCGCGGCGGCCGGACTGGCCCCGGCGGGCCTGACCGGAAGGTCAGGATCCTCGGGTATCTCGGCGGCGAGTCGGCGCCAGCGTTCTTCCCATTCGGTGACGTCTCCCTCGCACGCGCGGACGTACGCGGTGAGGATCGGCAGCCCCGGCAGTACGGGCCCGTTCTCGGCTTCCTTCAGGATGTCGCTCGGGAAATGCGCCCGGGCGGCGAGCTCGTCGTATCCGATCGCGGCCGTGTCGCGCAGCGAGCGCAGGTCGGCCAGGAACCGTGCCTGATCGTCGCCTGGTCCGGCCGACCACATTCCCCGGATTTGCAACTGGGCACCCTTCCCGATGGATGGCATGGGCTTAGGCACTCCCCGCGCCCGCACCTCATCACCTGGGATTACGGGGCAGGCTACCGCGCCAGGGACCGCGCTGCCGGTGATACCGCGCATTTCATATCAAGTGTCTCTCGCCGAGCCCGGAACCGGGCCAGAATCGGAGCATCCGGGCCAGGTCCTGCGGCCTATGGGTGATTATGAGCAGAAGGCCGCGAGCTGACGTCGAACCTAGTGCGGTCGAAGATACCCGGGGGCGAGGACTGGCGATGCGGAGCGACGCTGCCGGCGGCCGGGGCGAGAGTGGCGGGCGGAACTGGACGCGGCGCAAGTTGCTCGGGTTCGGGCTCGGCGGGGCAGCGGCTCTGGGCTTCGCCGGCGTTACCGGTGTGGAGCTAGTCTCCCGCGGCATCCTGCCGGGCAAGACGGTGCTCGATGATTTCGACGGCGCATGCTCGGTCCCCGCCCCGCGTCTTGCCTATGCGCCGTCCGGGCCTTCGGCCTCGGGTACGTTTTTTTCGGCTGCCCGCAACCGGAAGGTCGGGTACGCGATCGCGTACCCGCCCGAGTACCACGCCGGCGACCGGCTGCCTTTGGTGATCATGCTTCACGGCTACGGCGGAAACCACGCCGACGCCCTCGTCGGCATGTCCCCAGCGCAAGCGGTGGCGCTCCTGGCCGACCGGCGGCGTCTCGCTCCGATGGCCCTGGTCACCGTCGATGGCGGCAACGGCTACTGGAACCCGCACCCGGGCGATAACCCGATGGCGATGGTGATCCACGAGTTGATCCCGTTCTGCCAGCGGCTCGGTCTCGGGCGGCCGCCGCAGCGGATCGGTGCGATGGGCATCTCGATGGGCGGCTACGGCGCTCTGCTCTTCGCCGAGAAGTATCCGCATGTCATCAACGCGGTGGCCGCGATCAGCCCGGCCATCTGGACCAGTTACGCGCAGGCCAGGGTGGCGAATGCCGGTGCCTATGCTTCGGCCGCGGCCTTCGCCGCCAACGACGCCGTCACGCACGCCGCCCCGCTCGGCCACCTGCCCGTACGGGTCGCATCAGGGTACGAGGATCCCTTCTATCCGGGAGTTCAGGCGCTCGCACGCGCCCTCCCGGCCGGAGCTGTGCTGGATTTCGGAAAGGGCTGCCACACCAACCCGTTCTTCGTCGCGCAGGAGCCGCCGTCGCTGGCGTTCCTGGCCAGTCACCTGGCGGGGTAGCCGCTTGCCCGGGTGAGAGCTGGTCAGCCTAGCCGTTGGTATTGCAGGCCCGCTTAACACCGACTCCGTACCCGCTAGGTCGAGGTCATCGCCGGGCCTGGAAGGGCTCGATGAGCTGGCCGGCCATGAGCCGCAGGGGCGGCGCTGCCGGGTTGTCCTGCTCGACGGGGACCGGGCGGCCGTCCAGTCCGGTGCGGGCCGTCTGGCTGGCGCGAGAGGGGAACTTCGCCCGGCCGGCCAGGACGTCCCAGA
>PMST01000113.1:3896-5714 GCA_003168295.1 Actinomycetota bacterium | reverse complement strand
ACGGTGTAACTTGATCTTCCTTGTTATTTCCTGCCCGCGCTGACGCGTCCGTCGAAGGTGATGTCGAAGGCGTTCAAAGCGGCTTTCCACCGGTTGCTCCACCGCTGGCGGCCGCGGCCGGTGGGGTCGAGGCTGATGATCACCAGGTAGAGGTGCTTAAGGGCGGCGAGCTCGGTCGGAAAATGCCCGCGGGCGTTGACCGAGCGGCGGAACCGGGCGTTCAGCGACTCGATCGCGTTGGTGGTGCAGATGATGGTCCTGATCTCCCGGTCGAAGGCCAGGAACGGCACGAACTCCGCCCAGGCGTTCTCCCACAGCCGCACGATCGCCGGGTACCGGGCTTCCCAGGTGCCGCTGAACTCGGCGAACGCGTCCAGGGCGGCCGCCTCGGACGCGGCGGTATAGACCGGCTTGAGGTCGCGGGCCACCGCGGCCCAGTCTTTCTTGCTGGCGTACTTGAAGCTGTTCCTGAGCAGGTGGATGATGCATGTCTGGGTGATCGCCTGCGGCCACGCGGTGGCGATGGCCTCGGGCAGGCCCTTCAGGCCGTCGCAGACCACGATGCACACGTCGGCGACGCCGCGGTTGCGGATCTCCGTCAGGACCCGCAGCCAGTACTTAGCGCCCTCCCCGTCGCCGTGCCCGCCGGCCCACAGGCCCAGGATGTCGCGCTCGCCGTCGCAGGTAACGGCCAGCGCCGTGTAGACGGGCCGGTTCGCGACCTGCCCGTCGCGGATCTTCACGTTGATCGCGTCGATGAAGATCACCGGGTAGACCCGGTCCAGCGGCCGGGACTGCCATTCCGCCAGGCCGTCCAGCACCCGGTCGGTGATGTTGCTGATGGTCTCCCGGGACACCTCGATGTCGTAGATCTCGGCCAGGTGCGCGGCGACCTCGCCGGTGGTCAGGCCCTTGGCGACCAGCGAGACCACCAGATCATTGACCCCGGCCATCCGCCGCTGCCGCTTGGCCACGATCCTCGGCTCAAACGAGGCGTCCCGGTCGCGGGGCACCTCGACCTCGACGGGCCCGATATCGGTGAGCACGGTCTTGGCGCGCCTGCCGTTACGGGAGTTCCCGCCATCACGCCCCGCCGGGTCGTGACGGGCATACCCCAGGTGGGCGTCCATCTCCCCTTCCAGGGCGCCTTCCAGCACGATCTTCGTCAGGCGCTGCAGCAGCCCGCCCTCGCCGGTCAGGGACAACCCGGCTCCCACCGCCCGCCCGGCCAGCTGGCGGACCAGCTGCTCATCCACCGCATCCGCGAACTCCGCACTCACCGGCGGCAGGACCCCATCAGATCCCGCCCGCTCATTATCCTTGGCCGGCCCGCTCATCCCGGCCGGCTCCGTCACTGCTGTCATCGGTTGCTACCTCCCAGGAACGCCCATGCGTTCATCGTGTCCGGAAGTTACACCGTTGTTTTTACAGTCCCCTAGCCTGCGGCCAGGGTGGCGGGAGGACCCTGACAAGGGCGGGGCCGGGAACGAAGGTAAGCGTGCGTTTCTCGCGCGGCAATCGTCTTGCCCGGACAGCGTTAGAAGCGGAAGCGGGTCAGGCCGCCTGGGTCAGTCGCCAGGACCACGGTCGCCGAGCGCGGCTCGATGCGGTACACCTGCTGTTGCCGGTCATTCAGGGTGAGCGTGGCGGCGTCATCGCTGGTGAGCGTGGGTGAGATGTGAAGGCCCCGCCTGGCTGTGCCGGGCGGGGCCTGGTGCTCGGGGTGTCGCGGGGACGCTCAGCCTGTCGCGGTGACCTCGGCGATTGCGGCCCTGGCGGAGGCGTGGTCGACGAGGTTCTTGCCGGCGCCGGCGGTGG
>PMST01000113.1:0-3886 GCA_003168295.1 Actinomycetota bacterium | reverse complement strand
CGGGGGTCATGCCCTTCATCTGGTAGCGGACGGTGATCCGCTGCTCGAGGGCTGCTAGCACTCCGAGCCTGACGGAGTGGCGGAGTGCGGGCTGGCCGGCCAGGATGGTCGCGAACGGGGTGAAGGAGTCCATGTCGTGGTTAGTCATGAGCCTGATCGACTCCAGCTGGTCATGGTCGAGGAGGTGCGCCTCGTCGATGACCAGCACCGGGGTCCGCCCGCGCTCGGCTGCCTCGCCGGCCAGGACGTTCCAGGCCTGGACGGCGAGGGCGGCGGTGCCGTGGACGGGCTTGCCGCCGAGGGCGGTGACCACGTGCGCGAGGATGCCCCGCACGCCGGTGGAGGGGTTGCCGACGTAGATGACGGTGTGGCTGGCGGGGTCGAGGTCGGCGACGGCGGCGCGGATCGCGACCGTCTTCCCGGTCCCGACCTCGCCCGTGACCATGCCGGTCGTCTTGCCGGCGACGGCCCAGGCGATGCGGGCGGCGGCCTCGCCGCAGTCGCGGTGGCGGTGGCGCCTTGAGGGGGGCAGGTCGCGGCCGGACGGCATGCGGGCGAGCCCGGACGTGGTGACGACGGTGTCGATCATGAGCTTTCTCCTTCTTCTTGTGGTGCGGGGCCGCCGTGGACGGCGGCGAGCTGCTGCTGGGCGCAGCCGAGGTCGCGGGCCAGGGCTGCGGCGGTGTTCCGGGCGCCGGACAGGGACAGGCGGGCGCCGCTGACCGCGCCGGCCGGGTCGGTGCCGTCGTCGCAGCCGAGCCGGCCGGCGGCGAGGGCGGATGCGAGCCAGCGGCCGGCCTGGGCCAGCAGCTGGGGCAGTCCGGCCGCGGCGAGCGCCAGTTCGCCGATGAGCTCGTAAGCGTCGGCGGGCTGGGCCAGGCCTTCCCCGCCGAGGGTGGCGTGGTTCAGGGAGCGGACCGCCCCGGCTGCGGTGCGGGCCAGGGCCAGGGTCTGGCCCGGGGAGTCAGTCACGGCCTTCCTCCCGCTCTTCCTGCCTGTCTTCTGGTTCTTCCTTCTTCTGCGGTTCCGCCGGGCCGCTGGCGAGGAACTGGCAGGAGACCTGGTCGCGCAGGGCCGCGTCGTGGCCGTCGCCGAGGGCGCCCAGGTAGTCGATCCCGGCCGGGGCGGGCTCGGTGCGGGCCTGCCCGTCGCCGGTGCGGGTCTTGGGGTGGCGGTGGCGGCCCATGACGAACGGGACGGCGGTCCCGGCGGGCTTCCCGGCGAGGCGGACCTCGATCCGGTCCAGGTCGAACGGGGAGAACAGCAGCTCGAGCATCCGCCCGGCCAGCCACGCGTCGGCCTGGTAGATGTTGCCGTGCAGGCGGACCAGGGCCGTCTTGTCGGCCTTGCGCCGCTCGGACCACAAGAACGCCTCCCGCAGCAGGGCGGGCTCCGGGACGGCCCGCTCTTCCGGGGTGGCCTTCGCCCACCGCTGCGCCGGGGCCTCGCCGGTCTCGGAGTGGACCGCCCGGTGGTAGCAGGTTTCCGTCCAGGCCTGGAACAGGCGGTTCATCTCCGCCAGGTCCGCGACGCCGGATCCGTCGCCGGCCTCGACCAGGAACTGGTCCCGCACCGTGCGGAAGAACCGCTCGATTTTTCCTCTTCCTTCCGGTTTGCCGGGCCGGGAGTGGATGAGCTTTATGCCGAGGACGGCGCAGCCGCGCAGCAGCCACGCGTCGACGAACGGGCTGCCGTTGTCCAGGTAGCAGGCCCGGGGGACGCCGCGGGCCTGCAGGGCCGGGCGGAACGCCGCGGCCATCCGGACCACGTCGTCGTGGTGCGCCCAGCGGGCGCCCATCACGGCGCGGGAGTGGTCGTCGATGAACGCGAAAAGGTACGACTTCGCCCCGCCGATCACGGGGCCGTGGAGAGTGTCGCCCGTCCGCATCTCATTCGGCCGGGTGCACTCGAACCGCCCGAAGGCCCGCTGTTCTTCCTCCGGCCCCGGGGCCGGCCGGTTCAGCTCCAGCCGCTCGAACAGCCGCTGCAGGGTCCGGTCCGGCGGCGCCCACCCCGACGTGACCTGCAGGACCCGCCGGACCTGCGCCGCCGTCCGCCCGGGCTTCTCCCTTTTCAGGGCCTCCGCCAGCGCGAGGACCTCCTCCGGGGTCCGCGGCGCGGGCTGGCGCGGGGACGGCACCAGCGCGTCGAACCCGCCCTCCTGGTAAGCGCGCCGCCACCGGGTCAGCGTCGAGTACGACACCGTGACCCGCCGCCCGCCCGGTCCGTCGTGGACGCGCGCCGCCATCTCCCTGGCCCGCCAGCCCCGCTCCGCCAGGCTCAGCCCCGGCCCCAGGAGCTCCTGCACCAGCGAGTACCGGAACAGGCCCGTCTCCCGGGCCCGCTCCACCCGCGCCTTCTGATCCGCCTCGTCCGCAGTCGCCACATCTTGTCCTTTCCCGAAGGCCTGCCCGTCGCAGGCCCGCCGAGAGTGACAGGAGGTAACCGCCCAGGGTCAGAGGGGAAGTCGCGTTGAACCGTCACTCCAGGGCAGGCAGCAGCATGTCCCCGCCAACCCGGCGGAACGCGACGGACGGGGACAGCAGCGACCCCGCCGTGACCACCGCCGCGAGCTCCCAGCCCGACACCGCGAGCGCCGGCCACCGGCCCGCCGCCGCGGCCCCGGCCGCCGCGACCGCCACCACCGCGTCGCCCAGGCCGCTGCCCGCCGGATCCAGCGGCACCGGATCCGCCGCCAGGACGCCCGCCAGCCGGGTGAAGAAGCCCCGCACCCGCCCCGCCGAGGAACGGAACCGGCGCAGCCGGTCCCGCACCGTGTCCGGCGGGACCCCGCTCGCCGCCGCGATCGACCGGAATCCCTGGCCCCGGGCCGCCCGCGCGAGCATCTCCCCGATCACCGCCGTCCCGTCGCACCGCCGGGCCAGCAGCCACGCCGGAAGAAGAACATGCGTCGCCCCGCAGCAGGCGCACCGCGCCCGCCGCGGACGCACCGCCACCGGGAACCGCCCCGCCGTGAACACCCGCCGCCGGACCGCGTGACCATGCCCGCCCAGCCGCCCGCCGCACCCGGGACACGAAAGAAGGCCCTTGCCGAGCAACTCCCCGACGCCGGCCATGTTGTTGCCTACCGTGAGCACTGGTGCCTCCGCGCACCCTCACGGCCCTCCCCGCGCTTCGCGAAAAGGTAACGGGGAGGGCCGTCCCTTATCCGACCCGCTCACGGTGTCGTCGCACGCCACCCCGCCGCAACCAGAACCACCACGAAAACCACGCTCACCAGCAAAGACGCAACCGCACCCGGCGACGCTCACCCCGAATGGCGGCTAACAACCTGCCACGGCGGTGGCCCTTGCGACGGCGCGTTGAACGGGGCGGTGATGCCCGGCCCGCTCTCATCGGGCTCCGCCGGCCAGCCGTTGTGCGCCCACGCCTTCGCAATGCGCGCCAATGCGTCCGGCTCGGTTACCCGCACCGCGTCACCCTCGATCACGACGTCCGCGTCGCGGATCGACACCGCCACCGAACACCGCGGATCCCGCGCGACGTTGCGTCCCTTGCGCGTGCCCGCGCCCGTCTGGAACCAGAACGTGCCGTCCACCCAGAGGGCACCGACCGCAGTCACATGCGGGCTGCTGTCCTGGTTGATGGTGGACAGCCACGTCGTACGCGAGTTCGCCGCATCCGGCGACGGTGCCGGCCCCGCATCGAGCTTCCCGGCAACGACGGCCCAGTCCACCGGCGGCAGCCCGTCCGCNNTCCCCAGATTGATGATCTCCATCTACCGAACCTACCTGGCCGTTCTTCCCCGGCTAGCGCAGTCCGCAACGAGACCCGCGCGGCTGAACGCACCAGGCGCGGCAGCAGAATGAGTTCGCCTGGCGAGGGTCGTTCATCATGCCCAGACACTGCGCCTGCTCCGGCCATC
>PMST01000064.1 GCA_003168295.1 Actinomycetota bacterium | reverse complement strand
GGATCTGGCCCGTATTTCGTGACGGTAACGAGCCCCTGCGGGTGTAGTGCGGCCTGAGTGACGGTGCTGCCTGTTCTGGCCGGTGATCGGTGTGTCGGCTAGGGAAACAAAGGGACTCCTGGTAGATCGGCGGTTGTCGAAGCCAGCCGTCTTCCCAGGAGTCCGCCGTGTCATTGTCGCAGGTCAGAGGGTGCTTGTCATGCCAGCATGGGATCAGCCCGGAGGTGCTGCTGCCGCATCTGGCCGGGGTGATCGTGGAAGCGGCCGAGCTGGCAGGCGGCTTGCTGCTCATCTGGGCGCGCGCTCGCGCTGAGCATGGCGTGTGCCCGCGGTGCGGCCGGCCCTCGGGGCGGGTGCACAGTACGTACGGGCGGCGGCTGGCCGACGCGGCGATCGGCGGCCGGCGGGTGCTGATCCGGCTGGCGGTGCGCCGGTTCTTCTGCGGCAACCCGGACTGCCCGAAGAAGACGTTCGCCGAGCAGGTCGACGGGCTGACCTCGCGGCGGGCCCGGCGGACCCCGCCGCTGGCGCGGGCGCTGACCGCGATCGCGCTGGCCCTGGCCGGGCGGGCCGGTGAACGGCTGGCCGCGCTGCTGGACCTGGTAACCAGCCGGCCCAGCCTGCTGCGGCTCGTCATGGCGCTGCCCGATCCCGCGCCCGGGCCGGTGCGGATGCTCGGGGTCGATGACTTCGCGTTCCGCCGCGGCCGGGACTACGGCACCGTGCTGGTCAACGTGGAAACGGGTGAGCCGGTGGACCTGCTGCGCGACCGCGAGGCGGACTCGCTGGAGAAATGGCTGAAGGAGCACCCCGGGACCGAGGTGATCTGCCGGGACCGGGCCGGCGCTTACGCCGACGGCGCCCGCACCGGCGCCCCGGACGCGATCCAGGTCGCTGACCGCTGGCACCTGTACCACAACCTGTGCGAGCACGTGGAGAAGGCGGTCACCCGGCACCGGGACTGCCTCAAAGAACCTGAGCCGGAACCGGCGGAACCGCAAGAGCCGGCGGACGCCGGTCACGCTGGAGCTGAGCTGGTACAGCTCGCGGGGGACACGGCGGCTCAGCGGGCGGAGGACTCCGTCCTGGCCAGGCGGACGAAAGAGCGCTACGAGCTAGTGCAGGCCCTGCGCGCGCAGGGCCTGGGCATCAAGCCGGTCATGCGCCAGACCGGACTGGCCAAAGAGACTGTACGGCGCTTCTACCGCGCCGTCACCGTCGATGAGCTGCTGGCCAAGACCAGGGACGGCCGGCCGTCGCTCCTGGATGACTATAAGCCCTACCTGCATCAGCGGTGGAACGAGGGCTGCACCAACGTCCGGCAGCTGCACGCTGAGCTCCGCGACCGCGGCTACCGCGGCGGCTACGGCACCATCCGCGACTACGTCCAGCCGTTCCGCGACCTCAGCACCGCCCCGCCCGCCGTCCCGGCGCCGCCGAAGACCCGCGACGTCGCGAGCTGGATCCTCCGCGACCCGGACGACCTCGATGACGAGGAGAAGAGCACGCTCGCGAAGATCCGGGACCGCTGCCCGGACCTGGACGTCCTCGCCAGGCACGTTACCGAGTTCGCCAAGATCCTCACCGGCCTGCACGGTGACCGCCTCGACGACTGGATCACCGCCGTGGAAGCTGACGACCAGCCCGACCTGCATTCCTTTGCCCGCGGCCTCAGACACGACCACGACGCCGCGGTCAACGGGCTCACCCTGCCGTGGAGCTCAGGCGTGGTCGAAGGCAACGTCAACCGGATCAAGATGCTCAAACGCCAGATGTACGGCCGCGCCAGCTTCCCGCTGCTCCGCAAGCGAGTCCTGCTGGCGACTTGAGGGGCTCGTTACCATCACGAAATACGGGCCAGATCCNNAGTATTCAACTTCCGCCGACATGGGTATGGTCCCGGCAAATTAGGCCACAAAATCCCAAGGAACGTAGCGGTAGATGGAGACCGTGAAGACCGCGAAGGGGCTGTAGAGATCGGCCCTGCGGGGTCTGGGCCGCTGGTGCTGGCCGAGCGCCGCCGCTGGTCAACGTGAGGCCGCCTGCCTGACGAACCGTGTGAGCCGCTGGAAAGAGGGTTCGTGCTATCGAACATCCCGAGCTTTCGGGTCTTCGTCAGCTCCACGTTCTCGGACATGCAGGAAGAGCGCAATGCGCTGAGGGCACGCGTCTTCCCCCGGTTGAGCGCGCTGTGCCGCTCGCACGGCGCGACGTTCCAGGCGATGGACCTGCGCTGGGGCGTCAACCGGGAAGCGTCGGAGAACCACCGGACCGTCAGTATCTGCCTGCAAGAGATCGACCGTTGCCGTAGTGCTACCCGCCGACCGAACTTCGTCGTCCTCTTGGGTCAACGCTATGGGTGGTGTCCAGTGCCTGCCGAGATCCCCGCTGCCGACTACGAGCTGATCAGAGCCTTGTTGTCGTCCGCTGGCGATGAGCGACTGCAAGTGCTGAATCAACGATATCTTCTGGACGAGAACACCATCCCGCCCGTGTACCGGCTGGACGCTCGGACTGGCACGCTCGACCGGCCGGTGACCGCTCCGGCGATGGAGCGAGAGCTCAGAGGCATCCTCCTCGATGCGGTTGGACGGCTGCACTTCGATCCGGTAAGGCGCGTGCGGTACACAGCCTCGGCGACCGAACAAGAGATCGTGCATCGCGGACTGCTGGATGATTCTCAGGAGTTCGAATCCGTGCTCTGCTTCTTCAGGCGGTTCGGCGGACTGCCCGACGACTCCCGAGCGGCCGAGTTCCTGGATTTGTCGGGCAACGAACCGGATGCCGAAGCCGCTGAGCTCCTTGAGCAGCTCAAGCGCAGACTGCGGCACCGCCTGCCCGGCAACGTGCACGACTACGTCGTCCGCTGGGGTGACCGGGCCGACTGGGCGACCTATGTCGACCGATTGTGCAATGAGGTCCACAACCGGCTCGCGCAAGCCATCCTCGAGGAGGTGGCGAACCGAGCTCCGGCCTCACGACGCCGGGCCGAGGTTGCCGCGCACGAGGCCGTTGCCGAGGACCGCCGCCGCCATTTCGTCGGACGCCACGAGGAGCGCGGCATCGTGCAGGCGTATCTCCGATCCTCGGCACGGAGTCCTCTGGTGCTCACCGGACGCTCCGAGAGCGGCAAGAGCTCGCTGATCGCCCAGGCAGCGGAGGAGGCACGCGCCGCTGATCCTGATGCGGAGGTGGTGCTCCGGATTATCGGAGCGACGCCCGAATCCACCAGCATCCGTACCCTTCTCAGCGGTATCACCGCGCAAATCGGCGAGCGTTTCCACCTGGACGAAACGGTCGAGGTCGACACGTACCAGCACGTCGTCGACCTCTTCTGGCGCCGACTGCGGGCTGCGCGTAAGAATCGTCCGATCATCATCTTCCTCGACGCCCTCGACCAGCTCGCGGCGACCAATGACGCGTCGGTCCAGCGCTGGCTGCCGCTGAGGCTGCCGCGCCACGTGTGGCTGGTTGTTTCCACCCTGCCTGGCCGCCACCTGACGGCCCTGCGCAACGCCCTGGACGAGCAGGCTTGCTATGAGCTCGGGGCCATGCCCGCGGCCGAGGGCACCATGATGTTGGACCAGTGGCTGGAAGCCGCCCGACGTCGACTCCAGGAGGACCAGCGCACGAGAGTCCTGGCCGCGTTCGCCGCCAACGGCACACCCCTGCATCTAAGGCTGGCCTTCGAACAAGCGAGACGGTGGCGCTCGGCCGACCCGGCTGTGGCGATCCCGCTCCACTCGGAGGACATCTTCCGGTCCTACCTTCGTTACCTGTCGTCGCCCGACCAGCACGGCGACGTCCTCGTCTCGCGTAGCCTCGGCTACCTAGCGGCGAGCAGGAACGGTCTGAGCCATGATGAGCTCCTGCAGGTGCTCTCGGAGGACGAGCACGTCATGGCCGATCTCCGGGAGCGGCTGCCGAAGTCTCCAGACGTGGAGGAACTGCCGGACGTCGTCTGGTCTCGGCTCTACTACGATGTGCTGCCGTACCTCACCGAACGGGACGGGGGAGGGAGCACGACGCTCGGCTTCTTCCACGGCCTGCTACGTCAGACTGTCGCGGACGATTACTTGCGTGGCAAGTCGGTCACGCACCGCCACCAGGCTCTGGGCAAGCATTTCAGTCGGCAGCCGAACGACTTCGATAGACGAGAAGTGAGCGGGACCCCCAACTTGCGGAAGCTGGGCGAACTCCCCTACCAACTCGCGTGCGCCGACATGTGGTCGGAGTTCAGGGACACGCTCCTAGAATTCGGCTTCCTCCAGTCCAAGATCTCCGCATTCGGACCCCGTCCAGCAATTGAGGATTTCGAACTACCGGCCGCGCTCGGAACAGAAGAACGCATGCGTGCGGCCCTCGGCGACACGACTGCACTTGAGCTGACCCACGATGCCATCGACCTATCGGCCAATGCCCTCACCCGGGATGCACCGGGTCACCTAATGTCCCAGCTCTGGGGACGACTGCACACCTGCCCCGATCCATTGGTACAGAGGCTTCTCGAGCACGCCGAAGATCTGAGCGCCGCGCCCTGGTTGCGCACGCTCGGGGTTAGCCTGACAACGCCGAACCAACGTGCCGGGCGGATCCTGGAAGGCCATCTGGGACCGGTCTTCGGGATCCACATCACTACGGACGGTACGAAGGTGATCTCGGCGTCGCAGGACGGCACTCTTCGAGTCTGGAACATTCACACCGGCACAACAGAGGCTCGCCTGGACGCCGAAGGTGTTCTTGCGTCCGACGTCTCGCCGGATGAACGGACGGTTGTCGCCGGCTGCGAGAAGGGCAAGCTGATCGCATGGGACCTGCAGGCCGGGCAAAGGCTCTTCCGTGTTCGGGCGCATTCGTCGTACATCACCGCGGTGGCGTGCACGCTCGACTCGACGCGGGTGGCCTCGGCTTCTGGCGACGGCACGATACGGGTATGGGATCTCGCTTCAGGCAAGGAGGTGCGTAAGTTCGACCGCCACGACAAGCAAGTCACCCACCTGGCGATGCACCCTGACGGCCGGTCAGCCATCTCTGCCGACCTGGGACGCAAATTCCTCGTATGGCACATCGAAACCGGCAAGCTACTCTGCCGTTTCGAGCAGCACTCCGGATATCCGGAGGCGATGGCGGTCAGCCCGGACGGAAAGACAGTGGTGTCCTCGGACCTAGAGCAGCGAACGATCGCCTGGAGGACCGGTAGCGGTCGAAAGCTCTTCGACCTCCCGCAGCCATTCGCCGACCCCGAGAACGACGAGTACTACACGATGGACGCGCTCGCGTTCACTCCAAATGGTAGGACCGTGGTCGGCGGATGCGCGTCTGGTGATCTGATGATCTGGAACGCCCGAACGGGAACGGCGCACAAGCTGACGTCGGCGAGACGCCTGCGCGAGGGGATGCCGGTCCCGTTCAGGGCCGTGGCGGTGACGCCGGACAATAGGACTNNCCGCCTCCGGGAACCAGTTGACGGTCTGGGACCTCAAGACGCGGAATAAGGTCGGCACGTTCGAAGGCCACGCCAGCACCATCAGGGCTCTCGGTGTCTCGCCGGACGGGCAGACGGCCGTATCCGCTTCCGACGACGCATCACTGATGGTGTGGCAGCTCGGACAGCCCGGACCGACGGACGCCAGCGCATTGGCCGGCAACACTGGTCGTCGACAGGGCCACACTGAGGCAGTGACCGGGATCGTCGTGTCGCGGTCCCTTAGAAGAACTGTGACCTCCTCACGAGACGAAGACGTCAAACTCTGGGACAGCAGTACAGGCGCCGAGATCCAGAAGTTGGCGCAGATGCATCACCGGCCGGTGATCGGGCTAGGCATCTCGCCGGACGGGAGGAGAGCGTTCACAACGATTAAGTTCGAGCAACTGAACGCCTTCGTCTGGGACATCGAGACCGGCGCCCTGATCAGCCAATTCTCGGGCAATTACCACTCACGGCTGGATGCGTTCGCCGTGGCGCCAGCTGGCGACAGGGTTCTCGTCGCGTTGTCAGACTGGGGATACAGCTCCGAAAGCGGCGAGTCACGAACCGACCAGATTACCGTATGGGAAACCGCCAGCTCGCGGCGTGTTAGCGAGTTGAGGGGCCACAAGAAGGAGATCCGGGCGATCGCCTTCTCAGGCGATGGGCAGCTGGCAGTCTCCGGCAGCGACGATCAGCACCTCATCGTGTGGGATATCGTCGGCGGCGTGCGGCTCGCCACGCTCCGAGGGCATACGGGACCCATCACCAGTGTCGCGATACCCGCGGTCGGACGGACGGCGATATCGACGTCGGAAGACGGAACCGCACGGTTGTGGGATCTCGCCGAGGCACGCCAGCTGGCATTGTCGTCCAACCCGGCAGGAGCGATCGGGCGCGTGGCCATATCCGCCGAAGGCTCGACGGCAGTGCTGTGCAGTGCGGACGGGAGCCTGGGCATCTGGGATATCGTCAGCGCGGACGCGCCGGTCTGGCTTGCAGGCCATTCGGCGGTGGTCAACTGCCTGGAAATGTCGACAGGCGGCGAGGTGGCCGTCACGGCATCGGAAGACCGGAGCCTCAAGGTATGGGACCTGCCGGGACGACAGCAGATTGCCAGTTTCCGAGGCGAGAGCCCTATCAAGGTGTGTGCGATCGCGCGCGTGGACCTCTTCATCTGCGGTGAGGATTCGGGCGCTGTCCATTTCCTCCAGATGGAGAACGCCAATACTGGTCTCCCGAGCACCCAGCCACCCGCCCGGACCGCGCCAAAACGTCAGGGTTAGAGAGCCGGATGACGATAAGCCTGATAGTCCGACACTGTCTGGAACGTCCCGCTCGGCTAGAAGCAAGTTTTGTGCTGAAGTTAATCCATGGCAACGACTCTCCGGCCCGATCCCGTGGCAGCTCTCGCCACGCGGATCGAGAGATAGGACCGCGGGAGCATCCTCGATGCCATGCCTGCGGTTTTCGTCTGGCGGTGTCTCGCTAGGTCGCGTTTCGGCACGTCAGGGTGATGGTCTTGTCTGGCAGAGTCTGGCTGCATCTGCTGTGGTCTGGGGGCGTTGTCACTTGGTTCGTCGCTGGTAACCGGCCTCTTGCGCGCTCCGCGGGGACCTCGGGGTCGTCGACACCGACAAAGAAGTGGTGCCACTCCAGGCTTACTATCTGGGCTTCAACGAACCTGAGTACGGGGACACCCTGGCGTGAACGTTCGGGATCATGGGCCGGGCCCGTCTCGCATCGTATGCTCGGACCAAGGACTCGCACGCAAGGGAGGAACCCGGTGACCGGCTACCGCCCTATGACCCTGGTCGATCTGGCCAGCCGCCTGGTACGGACGGCCGAGAGCAAGACTCGTTGGAAACTTGTGTGGGAGTTCCTCGAGGAGTACCGGTGGGAACCGGAAGACGTTCAGTCGTCCTTGCTGCGGGATGAGCCACCGCCGACCGGCGACGAGCGGTGGGACGCACTGCTAGCGGCACTAGCGGAGCACCTGGCGGCGCAGCATGATCTTGCCCCGCCTGAGTGGGCTGAGATGAGAGTCCTGCAGCAGCCTTGGTTCCCGGCGGAACTGGAAATCCAGCGCGCCGATGCACTGGTCTGGGCACCAGCAGCATTCAGGAAGCATGGCGTCTACTTGTCCGCCAGGGACCTGGAGGCCGCGTGAGCGAGGCCGACAGTGTCCTCTTTGGCCGGGCAGAGCTTGAACGGGCATTCACCGCACTGGGTGAGCGCCTCTTCCGCAGAGGCGTCGTGGCAGACATATTCATCGTGGGCGGCGCCGCTATGGCCCTGGCCTACGACGCTGCCCGCGTCACCCGCGATGTCGATGCGATGTTCAAGCCACACGGAATCGTCCACGAAGAGGCCATGCAGGTCGCGACCGACCTCGGACTCCCCCGTTGGTGGCTCAACGAGCAGGCAAGCACCTACATCTCCGGCAAGGAGGACGCTGACAAGCGCCGCGTCTTCGATCATCCCGGCCTGCGCGTCATGGCCGCCTCACCACGTCACATCTTCGCGATGAAGGCACGCGCGGCCAGAACGCGTGACGTCGACGATCTTCGCCTGCTCGCCGGCATCGTCGGAGTGGAATCAGCCGACGCGGCCCTGCAGGTATGCGCGAACTTCTACCCAGATGAACCCGTATCCCCGAGATCAGCTGCCGTGCTCCGCGAACTATTCGGCTGACCACTCCAGCTTCGTGCGTCTGCCCGCCCCGATACTCCCAGGCTGAACCCGGCGGCTCAGACGGGCCCACAACATAGCCAGGATTGGCTCTTAATCGCCGCTGGCAGATCGGTTCCCATAACGCCAAGCGTCATCGTGATCTACCACGGCAACAGGAAATCGACAGGAGGAGGAACCCCAGCTAAATAGGGCGACCACCGTAGTCTAATCTCCCAGCCAGAACGATGGTCTTATGTTTGTCAAGGGGGCTGGATGACGTTTCGATGGCGGGAATTCCGGGGTCACGCGGGTGGTGTTCCCACCGGGTTATTGCTGGTTTGCGGACAGGACAGGGATGGGCTGCTCGAGATGGAGCGTGCAAGCTCTTATTAGGTCACGCCCAGCAGGTTAGAGGTGAGGCCGGGGACGGCCGACGAATCGTTCGAAGGCCAGCAGGTTCGCGGCAGCCGATTATCGGGTCAGGCCGTCCCCGGGGGTCTTCGGGCGTTAGCCGCCGGCCGGGCGGAGGTGGGGGTAGACCTCGCGGGCGACGTAACGCTTCAGGCAGCGGATGATCTCGGCCTTGGATTTGCCTTCAGCCGTGCGGCGCTCGGCTTAGGCGCGGGTGCCGGGTCAGAGCCCAGCCGGGTGAACACGATCCGCCACAAGGCATGATTGGCCTGGCGGTCACCGCCGGGGTTGAGCCGGTGGCGGGTGACTTTCCCCGATGATGCGGGGATCTGGGCGGCGCCGCACATGTGCGCCCAGGCCGCCTCGGAGCGGCGCCGTCCGAGATGGTCCCCGGCGGCGATGAGCAGCAGCGCGGCGGTACGGGGCCCGATCCCGAACACGGCGAGCAGGCCCGGGGCGCGGGCGGTGACCAGGGGGACGATGGGATCGTCCAGGCGGCCGAGCTGGCCGTCCAGGAACTGCGCCCGCCGTCCCAGTTCCCGTAGCGCTACGCGGGTGGCATAGCCGGGAACCTCGCCCGGACGGGGCCGCAGCGAGGCGATCCCGGCGACCAGGGCAGCCGGGGTGTGCCGGGTGAACCGGGCTCGCAGGTCATCGGGCCCGGTCAAGATCAGGGTCCTGGCCTGGTTGATCGCCCGGGTGCGTTCTCCTGCGGCGCTGCGCCTGGCGATCATCAGCGCGCGGATCGCCTCCACCGCGCCGT
>PMST01000058.1 GCA_003168295.1 Actinomycetota bacterium | reverse complement strand
TCGGTCCAGCCGTTGTCCCAGGTGCCGCCCTTGGGCTGCCCGTGATCGTGATCGGGTCACCGGGCACGGCCAGGTTGTAGTACGTCTGCGCGTCGGCGGGTGAGAGGTTGACGCAGCCGTGGCTGACGTTCTCGAAGCCCTGCTCGCCCACCGACCAGTACGCGTCGTGGTAGTAGTCCCCGCTGAAGGTGAACCGGACCGACCACGGCACCTCCAGGCTGTAGCCGGGGCCGGTCATCAGCACCGGGTTGGCCTTCTCGATGGTCAGGTAGGACCCGTCGGGGGTGGCGTCGCCCGGCTTGCCTGAGCTGATCGGCCAGTCGTAGCGCAGCTTGCCGTTTTCGTAGATCTGGGTCCGGTGGGTCTGGGTGTTCCCGACCGCGATCAGCGAGGCGCCGATGCGGAACGTCTGGGTCAGCGTGTGGTCCCCGTACACGCCCGGGGCGCCCTGCACGCCGTCCAGGTGGCCGGTGAAGCTGACCGTGGTCCCGGCCGGCCAGTAATCGCGCGGCCGGAATTAGGCGCAGGCGGCGGCCATGTTGCACGGCTCGTCCCAGTACCAGGCGCCGATCACCGGGACCGAGGTGGTGACCTGCAGCGCCCGCTCGACCGCGGCCTTGTCCGTGATCGGCTGGCTGAAGTACAAGATGATCGGCATGCCCACGCCATAGGTCTGGTCGTAGTCCTCGAGGATCTCGGTCGAGAACGTGCTGGCCGGGGTGAGGGTGCGGAACGCGCTGGTCGCGGTCACGGCTCGGCCGTCTTTGGCGGCGGCGGTGGCGGTGACCGTGTAGGTCTGGGCGACGGCCAGGGCCCACTGGGTGCGCCAGGTCCGGCCGTTCTGGCTGAGGCGGCCGGGCACGGTGCCGACGGGCGTGCGCACGGTGACGCTGGTCAGGGTGCCGCCGGCCGCGGTGACCGTGATGCCCGCCGACGGGTCGGCCGCGGCGGCGCCATTGGCGGGGGTGATCGTGATCTTGGTCGTGGCGGTCGTGGTCTTGGCCCCGCGCTGATCCTGGTGTTGGCCGCGGGACTGGCCTTGGGGGTGGCGGGTCCGCTGCTCGTGCACCCGGCCGCTAGCAGGGCCATCGCCGCCACGGCGGCGATGCCCGCCAGTCGCCTGCCCGTCGGGCCGCCCCCGCGTCGCATCACGAACCTCCCGGCCGGCCCCGGCCGGGAGATCCGCTGTCCGGCCGGGCGCGCGCTCAAGGTGAGTGTTCCCCTCCTGGGGCCGGCCCCGAACGTGACTCTGCCGCGATCAGGCGCAAAGAGTGGCCGGTAGGTGGCTCCGGGCGGCCCCAGCCCGCCCTCGAGCCGCATTCGCCTCAAGGAACCTCGAAGCTGACCTCGGAGCTAGTGGAGCGGATCACCGCGCTGGACGCGGCGGGGGCGACGCTGCGGCAGATCGCTGGCCGGCGATGTGCCGGCCGAGGCGGTCGGCCGGCACCCGGTCGCGGTGCCGTGGCTGACCGTGATCACGCCTTCTGCTACTGCTACCTGCCCGAAGGCCAGCTCTTCTGGCTAGCCGTCACGGCCGGACCTGCGAACAGCCGCACCGCGGCAATGGACGGCGCGAGCAGGATCGCGCCGTAGAACAGCCCGGAGAGGATGTCGGTGAACCAGTGCTTACTGAGATACTCCCGGCTGTACGCCTCGTTGAAAGAGAGGGCAGCCACCGCGCCGATTGCCCAAGCCTTCCCCTGGGGACTGCCGCTGAACTCCCGCCAGGTCAGGTAGGCGATCAAGCCATACAGGTAAACCACGCGGTCGACGCCGCCGCTGGGATACGTCCCAAGCGGGCTGCTCGGAGGGCCAGGCCGACCGAACTTGCGCCTAAGCGCGAGCGTGACGCATCTTTCCACCACGAATGCAGCACCTAGCACGGCGGGTGGCACCCATTTGCGTCGCGGCCACGCCACCGCCAGGATGGCCCCCGCGGCGCCAGTCGCGCCCCAGGTCGGCTGGCTATTGCCGAGCTTGGTGAGCCTCTCCATGACATCACCCCACCACTTCACCTGATGATCGACGGTCCAGCGGTACATGGGTTCGTCAATCACCGGGCCCTGCTTGATGACGGTCGGGCCAAGCAGTTCCATCACCTTGTACGCCAGGACTCCGCCAGCGCAGGTGACAACGCCAAGTCCGACGAGATTAGGCACCCAGTCCGGCAGCTCAGCCGGGCGGGGAATCCGTGGCCAGGCTCCTCCGTCGTGCCGGGACCCAACGCTGGGCGGGAGGATCGGGAAGGCGCCGCCCTCGCGCGAAGCCCGGCGCACGGCATTTACCGTGGCTGCCGCAATTGCGGCCTCTCCCGCGGGCCAGAGGCCCACGACAAGATAACGAAGCATTCCTGTCTTCCAGTCCTTCATAACTTACTCCCGTAACGTGAAGTGATCACCAGACTCTACACCCGGCAGGCTGCCTATAGCCGATAACGTATTCCTATATCTTTCCGGCAAGCGCTTACGACTCCCTGGAGGCCGGGACATTTCGATTGTCAGGGGTCGGGCCGGCTTCGCCGGGGAATTGCTCGCGGGCCAGCTCCTGCTGACGCGATCATGCCCTTTCTTGTGCCATCCGTTCATGGTGCACGCGGCGACCTGGCCGCACCTGGGCGCCCGGGCCCCGATGATTGCCCAGCCCGCGGTCGACGCCCCGGACGCCTTCGTGCTGGACGGTTCCGACCCCTCGCCGGTAGCCCGGGCCATCGTCAAGGGCCTGGCGATGACGGACTGAGGTCGCTCTGGTCCCAGCCCTGGCGGCGGTCATCGGCCGTAATCCCTCAGCCCCGCCTGCCGGTGGCCGGCGCCTAGCCCTTGATGGAGCCAGAGGCCGGCCAGTGGGCGGTGACCTCTAGCTGTACGGCAGGAAGCAGATGCCCGAGAGGTTCTCGACGCCGCCACACATCTGGCTGCCGTCGAAGTTGTCGCTGGCGATCCACAGGCCCGCGCTGGTCAGCAGCATGTCATCCGCGCCGAGCCCGCGATCCCGGCTGTAGTAGCCAGCGGTACCCGCCGAGTCCACGTACAGGTCTCCGGTACTCGGCTGCAGGCCTTCCATGCCCGGTGCGTTGTAGGCGTCCGGCCCCAGCGCGTCGCAGTCGTCGGGGTTCATCGAGTACCGCTCGTGCCCGCCGAAGTACGCGGCGTTGGCGTCGGCGGCGGCCGCGTACAGCGAGTCGCAGCCGGTGTAGTTGATCCAGGTGTCCAGCACCTCGGTCTGCGTGGCCGGGAACGCCGCGGCCGCGTCGCACAGCCCGTTCCGTGGCGTCTCCCCGGTCGGCCAGCCGTTCGGGTGGTAACCCGTGGTGCCGATGTAGATCTCCGAGTCGTTCGGGGACCAGGCCGCGGCCTGGATGTAGAACGGCTCCACCGTCGCGCACTCGTAGGGATACCCGTTGGTGGGATCGGACGGTGTCGCCTCCCCTTCGCTGCCGTCCCACTGCGGCGAGCTCCAACCCGTCACAGTGGCGGGGCTTGTCGCGAGATTCAGCATGAAGATCTGCTGCCGCGGCAGGCCGCC
>PMST01000114.1 GCA_003168295.1 Actinomycetota bacterium | reverse complement strand
ACAGGTTGTCCAGGTACCGGGTCCCGCTGCCATGCCGTCGTTTGGCCTGGCGCTGCGCTGTGGGCAGACGGTGAGCGCGTTCCACGCCGTGGACGTAGTGGCGTTCCAGCGGGGAGTGCACGCCGTCCGCCGCGTCCTCGATCGCGGCGGTGATCCAGCCGCGCCAGCGCATCCTCTTCCGGCCGGCGAGTGCCTTGCTCAGAAACGAAGGCGACGTGAGTTCGCGGCCAACGGCTCGTGCGATCCAGCCGTAGGCGTCGTCGAAGGTCCTCGCGGCGGCGATCAGGTCAAGGACCGTGCCCTCCACCGTGGTCCGCGGCAAATGCCAGGGCGGCTGCCACTCCGGCACCAGGCACCGGGACCGGTGGATGGTCACGCCCTGAAGCTTCTGGTGCTGCCCTGGGCGACGCTCCTCCGGGACGCTGATATGGATCTGCCTGATTGGCTTGTCTATCAGGCCATGGATCTCGGCGGCGGTTTCATGGCTGAGCGTCGCACCCGGTCCTACGCTCAGTACGACCGCCCACAATCTCGCCGCCCGGGAAATGTCTCCGGTGAACGTTGCGTAGGCCCCGCGGTGCAATCGCCGCCAGATGCCCGACCGGAGACGCTCGTCGATAGTTGCCTCAGGCCAGCCGGCGTCGCGTGCTTGCTGCCGTGAGACAACGCCAGATTGGGCCTGTAGCTGACTGCGCCAGCGCAAACTACGTTCGTCCTCCACGCTATTCAGCGTGAATCGCTCTCTGTCCTCGCGCCAGAGCCACCTCCATCCTGTGGATAACTCGAAAAGGCGTCATTGCGGATCGCTGCCATCTTCTGAAGACGGCAGCGATCCGCAATGACGGGATCCAGCTTTGCAAGTGCCCGTTATGAGGCAAATACGAGGTTTTGTTCGCATGGCTAGCGGGGTGGGCGCTGGGAGCGGGGCGCCAGAGCGTGGAGGCGCGGGCATTGGCGCGGCGAAGCCCGAGGCGACACCCGCGGCAACCGCTTTAGAGCGGGGCCTGGTAGGTGCCGACCCAGTGGACTTGCAGCCAGGCCATGAAGGTCGACCAGGTGCCGGTTACTTCGAGGAGCCCGACGCAGATCAGCATGGCACCGCCGATCCTGGTGACCAGGCGGGCGTGCCGCCGCGCGAACGCGGACGCGCGCATCGCGACCTGGAAGCCGAGCGCGACCAGCAAGAACGGGATGCCGAGACCGAGGGCGTAGACGAAGGCGAGCACGGCGCCGCGGGCTGCGGTGCCGGTCGAAGCCGACAGGGCCAGCACGGCGGTCAGGGTGGGGCCGATGCAAGGTGTCCAGCCGAGGCCGAACATCACGCCGAGCAGCGGCGCGCCGGCCAGGCCCGCCTTCGGGCGCGCGGACGGGCGCACGATCCGGCCCGCGAACGAGAACCGGTCGAAGACGCCGGCGAACAGCAGCCCGAGCGCGATGGTGAGAGCGCCGAGGGTTCGGGTCAGCAGACGCGCGTGCCCGGTCAGCAGGTGACCGAGCCCGCCGAGTGCGGCGCCGTACGCGACGAAGACGATCGAGAAGCCGAGCACGAACAGCGCGGTCCCCGCGACCACCCGCCCGCGCGAGCCTCGCGGCGGAGCGGTCAAGGACGGAGCGGCCAAAGGCGGAGCGGCCACAGGCGGGGCGACCGGCGGCGCGGCCACGGCCACCCGGCCCCCGGGTCCGGCCGACAGCGAGGCTTGCCCGGCGGGGAGGGCATCCGCGGGCGCCGACTGGGCGCCGGAAGCGCCGGCCATGCCGGTGACGAAGGAGAGATAGCCCGGTACCAGCGGCAGGCAGCAGGGCGACAGGAAGGTCACCGCGCCGGCCGCCGCGGCCACCGGCAAGGCCAGGATCAGCGGACCGGAGGTCACGAGCTGCCCGATGCCGCTCATGACGACAGCCCGGTCACGTCGAACCCAGAACTCCATCCGATCCGGCCAGCCATGGGATCACTATGCCATGCCCCAGGCAGACGGTCGACGCCGCCTACTACGTCACGTAGTCGAGGCGGAGACGGCCAGGTCACGTAATCGAAGGGGGAAGGCGGCCAGGTCACGTAGTCGAGGCGGAAGGGGGAGAGAAGGCTATGATGATCACGACGTAGCACGCCAGGGAGACCGCGAACGCGAGGGACATGCCGAGGGAGGCCCCGGCGGCGCCGTTGCGGGTGAACCCCTCGCCTGCGAAGCCGGCCGCGATGATCGCGACCAGCCCGAGAGCCGACATCCAGATCGGCAGCCGGTGCCGGGCACCGATCGCCCTGACCAGCAGCATCACCGCGGCGACGAGGAGCAGGATGCTCATGACCACGTGCAGGGCGAGCACCGGGCTGGAGAACAGCCCGATGGACTTGGACGCGGTCGGCGCGGTCCCGTACAGGTTGTAGATCATGCCGAGGATGAACTCGATGATCAGCATGGTCACCGCGCCGAAGCTGGCCATCCGCACCCGGGCGAGCCGGCCCGCCCGCGATGGACCGGCCGTCCGCGGAGCTGTATCAACGTCTGACATCCTCACCTCCGAGAACGGAATCCTAGCCTGAGCCGCTATGGTTGGCGAGGTGAGATCGGTCCTGACCCGCCCGAAAGCTCCGGCCGGGGAAGCCAAGACGCCAGGCCGCTGGCTGCTTATCGCCGGTGCAGTCGCCTTCGCCGTGGCCCTCGGGGGTTACGAGCTCTACGTGCACACCCACGGCAAGAGCTTCACCATGGACGCGGTCGACCTGGCCGTCTACCGGTCCGGCGGGCTCATCGTCCGGCACGTCAGCCCGCTCTACAATCCTCACCTGGCCGCGCCGCTGTATGACTGGGTGGGGTACGGCAAGCTCCATCTGGCGTTCACCTACACGCCGTTCGCCGCCATTTCCTTCACGCTCATCTCGTTCGCTTCCTGGCCGCTGTCCCAGGCCATTTCCCTGATCGTGAACATCGTCGCGCTGGTCGTGGCTCTGTGGTTCACCCTCGGCGGGCTCGGCTACCGCAGGGACAAGGTCAGGATCGGCGCCACGCTGCTGGGCGCCGCGGCCGTATTCTGGACCGAACCGGTGCTGCGCACCTTGTACCTCGGCCAGGTCAACCTGGTCCTGATGGCGCTGATCCTCTGGGATCTGTGCCAGCCGGACACCGCCAAGAGCCGCTGGTGGAAGGGGTTCGGCACCGGCGTCGCGGCCGGCATCAAGCTGGTCCCGCTCATCTTCATCCCGTACCTNNTCGAGCAAGTGGTGGTTCGGCGGCCTGTTCGTGCAGGGCGGCAGGACCGGATTCGAAGGCTGGGCGGGCAACCAGTCGCTCGAGGGCATCATCACCAGGCTGACCGGCAGCGTCAACGGCGCCAAGCCGGCCTGGATCGTGGCGGCGGTGCTGGTGGCCGCGGTCGGCGTCACCGCCGCCGCGCTGTTCGACAGAAAAGGCCACCCGGTGCCCGGGCTGCTGATGGCGGCGCTGACCGGGCTGCTGGTCTCGCCGATCAGCTGGGATCACCACTGGGTGTGGATCGCGCCTGGCGCGGTCGTGGCCGCGCACTACGGCGTACGGTTCTGGCAAACGGGAGCCAGGCGGTTCGCGTGGACGTGCGGGCTGCTGGCCGTGGCCATCGTGGCCTGGTTCGGCGCATGGCCGACGAGCCTGTTCGGGGTCAAGCCCAACCTCGGCCACGATTCACTCGGCCTGGTCTGGATCCCGAAGAACACCAACCCCTACTACTACGACTGGTACGGCGACCGGCCGTGGTTCCCCGAATACCACTGGCACGGCCTGGCGCTCATCGCAGGCAACGCGTATGTCCTGGCCGGGCTGTCGCTGTTCGGGCTGCTGCTCGCGGTGTCGCTGCTGCTGCCGCGCGGGACGAAGGAGCACGACGATGAGCCTGGGCCAGATCAGGCAGGTCAGCGAGGACATCTACGCCTACCTGCAGCCTGACGGCAGCTGGTACATCAACAACACCGGCTTCCTCATCAGCGCTGCCGGGGTGATCAGCGTCGACGCCGCCTCCACCGAGCGGCGCACCCGCGCCTACCTGGACGCGATCAAGACGGTCACTGACAAACCCGTCCGCACGCTGGTCAACACCCACCACCACGGTGACCACACGCACGGCAATTACCTGATGAGCGGCGCCACCATCATCGGTCACGAGCGCTGCCGTGAAGCCATCCTGAACAGCCCCATGCCGCCTCCGCCCGGGATCTGGTCGGAGGTGGACTGGGGCCACCTGGAGCCCGCGCCGCCGTTCCTGACCTACGCCGAGGGCGTCACGCTGTGGTCAGGCGACCTGCGCTGCGACGTCCGGTACGTCGGCACCCCGGCGCACACCACCAACGACTCGATCCTGCATATTCCGGAACGTTCGGTGGTTTTCACCGGCGACCTATTGTTCAACGGCGGCACCCCGTTCGCGCTGCAGGGATCGGTCGGCGGCTGGATCGAGGTGCTCGAGACCGTGCTCCGCCCGCTCGGCGCCCAGACGCTGGTCCCCGGCCACGGCCCGGTCTGCGGGCCCGAGGTCATCGACGAGATGGTCGCCTACCTGCGCTTCGTCCAGCAGGCCGCGCGCGAGGGGCAGGCCGCGGGACTGACGCCGCTGGAGGCCGCCCGCGCCACTGACCTGGGAGAATTTAAAGATGTTCTAGATTCGGAACGGATCGTGGGTAACCTGCACCGGGCCTACCTCGAGCTGGACGGGGCGGAGCGCGGAGCCCCGGTGGACCTGGCCGCCTCCCTCGGTGACATGGTCGCCTACAACGGCGGCCAGCCCCTGTCCTGCCACGCCTGATTTCATGGCCTGGCTCAACGAGGAAGTCGCGGGGCTGCTGCGGGAGTACGCCGAGCTGACCCAGATCACCGGCGGCGACGTGTTCCGGGCCAGGAACTATGAGAAGGCGGCCCGCAGCGTCCGCGGCTGGGGCGACGATATCGGGCCGCTCGACGGCAAGGCCCTGCGGGCCATTCCCGGCGTCGGCGCCTCGATCGCGGCCAAGATCGCCGAATACCGCGACACCGGGACGATCCGGGCCCTGGAGGAGCTGCGCGCCCGGATACCGCCGGGGGTCCTCGAGCTGACCCGGGTTCCCGGGCTCGGGCCCAAGCGCGCCCTGCAGCTCAACCGGGACCTGGGCGTCGAGTCGGTCGACGATCTCGCGGCGGCGATCACGGCGGGCCGGCTGGACGGCCTGGCCGGGTTCGGCGACAAGAGCGGCGAACGGATCGCCGGCGGCATCGAGGTGTACCGGCAGGGACGCGAGCGGGTCCTGCTCGACGTCGCGACCCGGACGGCGACCACGATGGTGGCGGCGCTATCCGCGGTGCCGGGCTGCCAGCGCTGCGCTCACGCGGGTTCGCTGCGGCGGATGCGGGAAACGATCGGGGACGTCGACATCCTGGCCGCGGCGCAGGACTCGGCCCCGCTGATGGCGGCGTTCATCGCCCGGCCCGAGGTCGCCGCCGTGATCGCGAGCGGACCGACCAAGACCTCGGTCCGGACCGCGGCCGGCCTGCAGGTCGACCTGCGGGTGGTGCAGCTTGACGCGTGGGGCGCGGCGCTGCAGTACTTCACCGGGTCGACCGCGCACAACGTCGCGGTGCGCCAGATCGCGGTGCGCAAGAAGCTGCGGCTGTCCGAATACGGGCTGTTCGAGGTGGAAACCGGGGAGCTCATCGTCTCGCGCACCGAGGAGGAGGTGTACGCGCGGCTGGGCCTGGCCTGGGTGCCGCCCACGATGCGGGAGGACCACGGGGAAATCGAGGCGGCGGCGCGGGGGGAGATACCACGGCTTGTTCGGGAAAATGATCTTAAAGGGGATCTGCACACGCACACCAACCTGACCGACGGGGTGGCCTCGCTGGAGGACATGGTGGCCGCGGCGGCCCGGCGCGGATATGAGTACTACGCGATCACCGACCACGCGCCGGACCTGGTCATGCAGCGGATGACCGACGAGAAGATGCTGACCCAGCGGGACCGGGTGCGGGCGCTCGAGGCGGACACCGAACTGCTGCACGGCACCGAGCTGAACATCGCGCCGGACGGGTCGGTGGACTGGGGCGAAGACTACCTGGCCGGGTTCGACCTGTGCGTCGCCTCGGTGCACTCGCATTTCGACCAGGGGCGGGCCGAGATGACCAGGCGCTTCATCGTCGCCTGCGAGAACCCGCGGGTGAACATCATCGGGCACCCGACCACCCGGCGGATCGGGCGGCGGCCGCCGGTCGACGTGGACTTCGGTGAGCTCTTCCGGGCCTGCGCGCGGACCGGGACCGCGCTGGAGGTCAACGGCGCGCCGCAGCGGCTCGACCTGCCCTCGGACCACATCCGGGCGGCCCGGGACGCCGGGGTCAGGTTCGCCATCGACAGCGACGCGCACTCCGTCGCCGACCTGGGCAACATGTTCTACGGCGTGGGCACCGCGCAACGCGGCTGGCTCACTCCCGACGACGTGATCAACACCTGGCCGCTGGACAAGCTGCGCGCCTTCCTGCGCAAGGGCCGCTGAATACTTCCAAGCGGGGGCGTAGAATTTAGCCACAGAAGTGAGGTTGCGATGACTCAGGATCCGGATGCGGTGGCGGTTAAATCCGGTTACGAGCCATTCTCGCGGCCGCCTGTACCGCCGGGAATGTACTTCGACCGCGGGTCCTGGCTGGTCTTGCCGCAGCGCACGCGGCCCGCCCGCATCAGCCAGGTGATCGCGGCCTATACGCTGGCGGTCCTGCTGTTCATCCTCACCCTCGGGGCTGGTTACCTCATCTGGGCGCTCGTGACCTGGGGCCAGGGCCAGACGCCCGCTCAGCGGCTGCTTGGCCTGCGCTGCTGGCGACCGGATACAGGCAGGGTGGCGGGCCGGAAGCACATGGCGATACGCCAGGTGACCGGCCTGCTGCTGAACGGCGAGCTGCTAGCGGGCGTATTCATCTTGTTCGTCGGCGAGAGCCTGAATTCGGTGGGTGATTTCTTCGCCGGAACGACGGTTCTTCACGACCCAGACAACGTTCTGCTGAACCGGTGAGAAACGGCGACCAGCGCGGTCTATATAGACGTGACGGACGTGCCACCCGGAGCGACCGGGCTGCTGGTCGGCGCGATCAGCTACACGCTCGGCGTATGCGCCCTGGTGGGGCCGGGCGATATGACGCTGCCCACGCCGTGTCCGGAGTGGGACCTGGCCATGCTGCTTGCCCATCTGAGCGCCTCGATGGCGGACCTGGAGACGGGTATCCGCACCGGAACCCTGGACTTGGAGCGCCCGCCGGATAGTCCCGCCGACGATCCGGTCGAAACCCTGCGGGACCGGGCCGCTCAGCTTCTGTGCGCGGTCTACGGCTACGACAGCGCCGTGCGCTTCGTGGCCGTGGCCGGCCTGCCGGTGCCGGCCGGCCTGGTGGCCTGCACCGGAGCGGTGGAGATCGCGGTGCACGGCTGGGATGTGTCGGCGGCCCGGAGCGGTGCGGCCCGCGGCGGGGTTCGACCCAGAGAACCCAAAGACCCCAGAGAACCCAGAGATCTTAAAAAACCCAAAGAACCTAAATACCTCATAGGGCCTGAACGCCCCATACAACCCATCCCTTCTATCCCGGACGTTCTCGCGACCCGGATGCTCCGGGTGTGCCCGCTGGTCGTGGCGGGCCGCGAGGGCCTGTTCGCAGGCCCGGTCGAGGTGCCCGCCCAGGCCAGCCCGGGTGACAGGCTCGTCGGCTTTCTCGGTCGTGATCCCGGAACACTCCCGCGCGGTCCAGCGTTGGTTACTCACGAGTAGCATTAGGGCAGAGCACGTTTCCTTACGTGCGCCAAGGGAGGCCGACCGTGCCCCGTATCGTACGCGATGTCGTCTTCGTGGACGGCGTCCGCACCCCGTTTGGGAAGGCCGGGCCGAATGGCCTGTACGCCGAGACCCGGGCCGACGACATGATCGTGAGCGTGATCCGCGAGCTGCTGCGGCGCAATCCCGCGCTGCCGCCCGAGCGGATCGGCGAGGTCGCGGTCGCTGCCACCACCCAGACCGGTGACCAGGGGCTGACCATCGGGCGCAGCGCCGCGATCCTGGCCGGGCTGCCGAAGTCCGTGCCCGGCTACGCCATCGACCGGATGTGCGCCGGCGCGATGACCGCGGTGACCACCACCGCGGGTTCGATCGCGCTGGGCGCGACGGACGTCGCGGTAGCCGGCGGCGTCGAGCACATGGGCCACCACCCGATGGGCTCCGGCGTCGACCCCAACCCCAGGTTCATCGCCGAGCGGCTGGTGGATCCGTCCGCGCTGTCGATGGGCGCGACGGCGGAGAACCTGCACGACCGGTTCCCGGCCATCACCCGGGCCCGGGCTGACGTGTACGCTCTGGCCAGCCAGCGCAAGGTCGCCGCGGCCTACGCGGCGGGCCAGATCCAGACCGACCTGGTGCCGGTGGCGGTAGGCAGCGCCGAGAAGGGCTGGGGCCTGGCCACCGCCGATGAACCGCCGCGTCCCGATACCACCATCGAGGCGCTGGCCGCGCTCAAGACCCCGTTCCGGCCGCACGGCCGGGTCACCGCCGGGAACTCCGCCGGGCTGAACGACGGCGCCACCGGCTGCGTGATCGCGGCCCAGGACGTGGCCGCCGAACTGGGACTGGAGGCCAGGATGCGGCTGGTCGACTTCTCCTTCGCCGGGGTGGATCCCGAGGTGATGGGGGTCGGGCCGGTGCCCGCCACCGAGGCCGTGCTGGCCCGCAACGACCTGACCGTCGACGACATCGGGCTGATCGAGATCAACGAGGCGTTCGCCGTGCAGGTGCTCGCCTTCCTCGACCACTTCAAGATCGCCGACGACGACCCGCGGGTGAACCCGTGGGGCGGCGCGATCGCGCTCGGCCACCCGCTCGCGAGCTCCGGCGTCCGCCTGATGATCCAGCTGGCCCGCGAGTTCGCCGGTCAGCCGAGCGTCCGCTACGGCCTGACCACGATGTGCGTCGGGCTGGGCATGGGCGGCACCGTCCTGTGGGAGAACCTCAATGCCTGANNGAGGAAGTCGTCACCCGGGCCCTGGTCCGGGACGTGGAACTGCCCGGCGGGGAACAGGGGTCGGGCACGATGGCGCTCATCACCCTGGATAACGGGCACGATCACACCCGGCCGAGCACGTTCGGCCCGGCCGGCCTGATCTCGCTGCGCGACGCCCTCGATTCGGTGGCCGGACGAGACGATATCGTCGCGGTCGGCATCACCGGCAAGCCGTTCATCTTCGCGGTCGGCGCCGACCTGACCGGAGCCGCGCTGATCCGCTCGCGGGACGAGGCGCTGGCGATCGCCAGGCTCGGGCACTCCGTGTTCCGCAGGTTCGGTGAGCTGAACGTGCCGTCGTTCGCGTTCGTCAACGGCGCCGCGCTCGGCGGCGGCCTGGAGCTCGCGCTGCACTGCTCGTACCGGACGATCTCCTCCGGGGTCTCCGCGGTCGCGTTTCCCGAGTGCTTCCTCGGCCTGCTGCCCGGCTGGGGCGGCACCTACCTGCTGCCGCGCCTGATCGGCCCGGCCCAGGCGCTGAAGGTCATCATCGAGAACCCGCTCAGCCAGAACCGCATGCTGCGTGGACCCGACGCCTTCTCCCTCGGCATCGCCGACGCCATGTTCGAGCCCGCCGATTTCCTCGCCGAATCGCTCCGCTGGGCCGCCCGGATCCTCACCGGCGAGGTCTCGGTGACCAGGACTCCGGTCGAGGACAACTGGGACACCACAGTCGCGACGGCGCGGTTCTTCGCGGACGGCAAGCTGCACGGCGCCGCCCCCGCTCCTTACCGGGCCATCGACCTGGTGGCCGCCGCGCGTGACCGCGACCGGGACGAGGGGTTCGCCGCCGAGGACGAAGGGCTCGCGGACCTGCTCCTCAGCGACGAGCTGCACGCCGGGCTCTACGCGTTCGACCTCACCCAGAAGCGGGCCAAGAAGGTCGCGGGCGCCCCCGACAGGTCGCTGGCGCGGCCGGTGACCAAGGTCGGCGTGGTGGGCGCGGGCCTGATGGCCGCGCAGATCGCGCTGCTGTTCGCGCGACGGCTCGAGGTGCCGGTGGTGCTGACCGACCTGGACCAGGCCCGGCTCGACGCCGGGGTCGGCCATGTGCACGCCGAGATCGCCAAGCTGGCCCGCCGCGGCCGGATCAGCGCGGACGCCGCCGCGAGGCTGACCGGGCTGATCAGCGGGTCGCTGACCAAGGAAGCCTTCGCCGACGCCGACTTCGTGATCGAGGCCGTGTTCGAGGAGACGTCGGTGAAGCAGCAGGTCTTCGCCGAGGTCGAGGCGGTCGTACGGCCGGACTGCGTGCTCGCCACCAACACCTCCTCGCTCTCGGTAACCGAGATGACGGCGGCGCTGGCTCATCCCGAACGGGTGGTCGGATTCCACTTCTTCAACCCGGTCGCGATGATGCCGCTGGTAGAAGTAGTGCGGGCCGCCGAGACGGACGAGGCCACGCTGGCCACCGCGCTCGCCGTCGGCAAGGGACTGAAGAAGGACTGCGTGCTGGTCAAGGACTCGCCCGCCTTCGTGGTCAACCGCCTGCTGACCAGGTTCCTGGGTGAGGTTCTCGCCTGCGTCGACGAAGGCACGCCCTGGGAGGTGGCCGAGCACGCTCCCGATCCGCTCGGCCTGCCCGTGCCCCCGTTCCTGCTGCTTCAGCTCGTCGGGCCCGCGGTCGCGCTGCACGTCGGCGAGACGCTGGCCGCGGCGTACCCAGACAGGTTCGCGACCTCACCGAAGCTCCGCGCGCTGGTGGAGGCGGGCAAGACCGCCCTCTACCAGCCCGATTTCTCTGCCGACGAGTCGGTCGTGGCCATCTTGGCCGGCGGTGACCGCCCGTCCACGGCGGATCAGGTGCGGGAGCGCGCGCTCGAGGCGCTGGCCGAGGAGATCAGGCTGATGCTCGACGAGGGGGTCGTGACCGCCCCCGAGGACATCGACCTGTGCATGATCCTCGGGGCCGGCTGGCCCTTCCACCTGGGCGGGATCACGCCCTACCTGGACCGCACCGGGATCGCGGAAAAGGTGACGGGCACCCGGTTCCGGCTCTAGGCAACTCCGGTCTGGGCGGCAAGCTGGCTGGCATCGATTAGCGCGACCGCCCTGCGCGCATCCCCCTAGCGAGGGACACGAAGTCAGCCTGCGGGGTGATGGCGCGGCGTCCGTTTGTCCGTAGCGTTTCCGGTACCGGTCCGGAAGGCGGCCGGTCACGGGACCGGAGGGCACCGTCATGGCCAAAGCCGGTGAACGGGCGATCTTGGGTCTGCTGGTGTTCGCGTTCATCGTGGGCCTGGGGCTGCTGGCCGCGCTCGTGCCGGTTGGCCATGGCTTCACGCCGAAGGGTGGCGGCTGGTTCACCCCGGCGGTCGTCGGCGGCGCTTTCACGTTGCATCCGCTGTTCATCGCCGTGCCGGCGGCGGCCTGCTTCGTGCTCGGCCTGCTCGACTGGCGTCACCCCTGGCGAGTCGAGCACCTGGACTTGCTCGCGCTGGCCGGTTTCTTCCCGGTGGCCATGCTGCTCAGCGACGATCTGTCCCGGGTCGGCTTGTGGCTGGCCGCCAGCTGCCTCGGCTGGCTGTTCGCCCGCCTGGTGGGAGCGTGTCACGGTGCGTGGCGGATGCCCGGACTGCGTCCGGCGGTCAGCTCCCGGCGGCTGGGCCTTGCGGTACTTGTCCTGCTGCTCGTCCGGATCGGCAGCGTCCCGGCGGGCGGCATCCTGGATGTCGGGCAGGCGAGTTCGCTCGGCGCCTGGCGTCTGCTGCACGGCCTGCATCTTTACGGAGCGGTGTCCTGGCCGGGCCCTGGCGGGTTCCGGATCTACCACCCGGACTCCTACGGCCCGTTTGCCTACTACGCATACCTCCCGTTCGCGGCCATCTTCCCGTCGGCGCCTGCCGAAGTCGCGACCCTGCTGCCGGCGGTGTGCTTCGACGTGCTGACACTGGCCGGACTGCGCACCCTCGGCCGGCGGCTCGGCGGGCGACCACTCGCTCAGGCGTTCATGTTCGCGTACCTGCTCTATCCGTTCCCCGACCTCTCCCTGATCGCGGAGACCAACGATGGGCTGATCGCCGCCCTGTGCGTCTGGGCCGTCGTGGCGGCACAGCGTCCGGTGACCCGGGGGCTGCTGCTGGCCGCGGCCGCCCTGACCAAGTTCCTCCCGGCACTGATCGCCTTGCAGTTCCTGGGCGTCAGACGGGGGCGCTCGCGCTACGCGTTGACGCTCGCCGTCTCGCTGGGCGCGATGCTCGCCTGGCCGCTCATCGCCTCCGGCCTGGTGGCGTTCCTCGACTCGACGTTCGGCTACCAGCTGATAAAGCGCGGCGCCGGCGTGCAGTTCAGCATCTGGACCTACTTGCCGCACGCGGCGCTCGTGGCCCGGCCACTGCTCGCCGTCGCGCTCGTGCTGCTCGCGCTCTCACCCGCGGTGCGCCCTGAAATGCCGGATGTGCGGCAGCAGGCTGCCCTGACCGCCGCGCTTCTCATCGGCGCGCAGCTGCTCCTCGGATACTGGTTCTACAGCTACCTCACCTGGTTCTATCCGCTCCTCGTCATCGCGATCATCCGGACCCGGCCGGAGCAGGAAGCGGCCGGCGCGTCAGCTCATGGTGCCGCAAGCCCGGGCGCGGAGGTGACCGCGGAGCCCGTGCTCCGCCCGGCCGGCGTCATCGCAAGGCGCTAAGCCAGCAGCCAACTCGGCGGCCAGTTCGGCGCCTCGGCGCGGCTGCGGCCACCGTGGTCCGCGGCCATGAAGTGGTTGCCGCTAGCGCGGCCGGTGGTCCACGATGCGGCGCATCTTGCCCATGGAGCGCTCGATGGTGTCCGGTTCCATGACGCTCGTGAAGACGGTGACGCCGATGGTGTTCTTGACCATGGTCGAGAGCTGCAGGCCGGCCTGCTCTGCGGCCGCCGGGGCCGTGCCGGTGCGCCGTTCGACGTGCACCGCCAGCTGATCCATCCGGCCGTTCCGGCTCAGGTGCAGCTGGAAATGCGGCGACAGGACCGGGACGCGCATGATGAGTTCCTCGATCTGGGTCGGGAACAGGTTGACTCCGCGCAAGATAATCATGTCGTCGGTGCGGCCGGTGATCTTCTGCATCCGCCGCATGGTGCGCGCGGTCCCCGGCAGCAGCCGGGTGAGGTCGCGGGTCCGGTAACGGATGACCGGCATGGCCTGCTTGGTCAGCGAGGTGAAGACGAGCTCGCCCTCCTCGCCGTCGGGCCGCACCTCGCCGGTGAGCGGGTCGATCACCTCGGG
>PMST01000445.1 GCA_003168295.1 Actinomycetota bacterium | reverse complement strand
TCCGCCGGACCGCCACGATGACGCCGGCCAGGTCATCATCGGACAGCGTGGCCAGGATCTTCTCATCGGTGGTGGCGGCGTGCACGAGGGTGGCCAGGACCGGGCCGGGGTGCATCTGGTGCGCGGTGCCGTCCTGCCCGAACCCGGCCCCGGCGATATCCGCCGTGGTCAGCTCCTCCCCCGCGGCCGCGGCGGCCATCAGCTCCGCGAGGTAGTCCGCGCTGTCCTCTTCCTCGTCCCCGGCCCACGGGGGTTCCGGGGTCTGGGAGGGGTCGGGGGCCTGGGAGGGGTCGGGGGTGTCCGGGTCGGGGTCGGGGGACGGGGCCGGGGGCATGAACCACCTCTCGTTCGGGAGAAAGAGGGGAAGGGGGCTTGGGAACAAGAATACCATCTTTCGGGTTTTGTTCGAGTCTTTGACGGATCTTTTTTCGATAGACGGGTCGGTGCGGGAGAAGTCGCTGGCGCCGGTGTCAAGGGGTGATGCCGTAGCGAGCCGGGTGGTAGCAGGAGATCGGGTTGCCGCGCGGCAGGCGCTAGGCTTCGTGCTCCGACAGTCCGGCCAGCCGAGCTAGTCGGTGTCGTGGCGCAGGTTATTGGCCGCTCTGGTGCGCATCGGTGCCGGAAATCCCCGGGGGGACGATGCTGCCTTGGTCAATCTCCTCCGACAGTTTCGCCTTGGCGGCCTCAGACCCTTCGTCCAGCTCGCCGGAGCCCGCCGCCCGCGAGATGACATCGCCGCCGCGGCCGCGCAGCGCCAGAGCACAGCCGACGGCGATGAGCGCACCGGCGATCGGCCCCGCGACATACACCCAATAGCTGGTCCAGTCCCCGCTGACCAGGGCGGGACCAAAGGAGCGGGCGGGGTTCATGGAGACGCCGCTGACCGGGGCCGCCCACAGGCCGGCCAGTGCGATGTAGCCGCCGACGCCGAGCGCGGCGATCGCGCCGACGTTCTGGGCGGCCGATGCGGTGCCCAGGATCACGCTGACCAGCAGCGCGGTGAGCACGATCTCCATGAGCAGGGCCTGCCAGCTCGCGTACCCCGGGCCCGGTAGCGTCGCCCCCAGGTGCCGCGTGTTCCCGAACACCAGGCGCAGGAACAGGCAGGCCAGCGTCGCGCCGATGAGCTGGATGACGATGTAGCCCGGGACACGCTTCCACGGGAAGTCCCTGCGCAGCGCGAAGGCCAGCGACACGGCCGGGTTCAGGTGCGCGCCGGAGACCGCGCCCATGAACAAGATGATCGCCGTCACCATCAGTCCCGGGGCGACGACCGCCGCGGCGAGGCTGATCTGCCCCTTCGCATGGATGAGCCCTCCGCCCGCGGCGACCAGCACCAGCGCGAAGGTGCCCAGCANNACGGTTCCCGAACTCAAGCCAGAGCACGTGGTGCGTGCGCGGGAAGGCCGGTCCCATTTCCGCCGGGTCGATCTTGCGGGCCCTTGCGTCGCTCATAGCCCTGCCTCCCCTGCGGCACCGTATGCCGCCGGACCATCCTTGCAGCTCTCAGGCACGTTGCCCGTCATGGCCTGGCTGGGTTGCGGTCCGGGCGAGGCAGCTTTTCACGAGAGCGTCGGTGAACCGGGGAGGGACGCTCTGCCTGGTGACGAGAACCCGGTAGTAAACGGGGCCGACCAGCTGGTCGATCGCGAGGTCGATGTCCGTGTCCTCAGGCAACTGACCGCGCTCGCGGGCCCGGAGGAAAGCCGCACGGTCGCGCTCGCGCTGACGGGCGACGAACTCGGACTCGAAACGGGCCGCGGCAGCCGGGTCGTGCTGCGCCTGGCCGGCCAGGGCGCGGAAGACGGCACCTTCGTCTGTCTTAGTCAAGAACGCGGCGAGCTGGCTCAGCTGGTCACGCAGGTCGGCACCGAGGTCCCCGTGGTCGGCCATGGTGAAATACTCGGCCGCGTCGGTGGCGAGCGAATCGAACAAGATGTCTATCTTGGAAGTCCACCAGCGATAGATGGTCTGCTTGGCTACCCCGGCCCGGGCGGCTATGCCCTCGATTGTCACGCCGGCGAATCCGCGCTCGACCAGCAGGTCATCAGCCGCCTCCAGGACGGCCATCCGGGCTTCCTCGCTTCGCCCGTGCCTGTTGCCATGGTGCCGCGCCTGACCCGCGCCACTCGCGCGGGACGCGGCCGACCCGAGTTCGCCGTCTCGCGCACTCCGGTCGCCGCCCGCCATCTGATCAGGATACCGGCCGCTTGCATAGACGCAACGCACCGTCTAGTCTAGAGACATGACCAATACCCTACCTCAACTACGTCCGGGACCCGGCTAACGGATACGTGACCGTCGCCTTCCCCGTCGAGGACGGGATGGAGATCAGTTCCTGGAGCGGACGCTAGGCAGGACGAGGACATTGCCGCCGCAATCCGGCGTCAGCCTATTCGGCCAGGAATTACCGCCCTGGCCCACCAGCAGGGGTAAATGGGACATTCACGGAACATGCCGGAGTCCTGATCAAAACCTAGGCACTGAGTTTTGAGGGACCGGTATGATGTGGCCACGCTCGTTCTTTAACTTACTTTCCGTGGCTAGGATTGCATGCTTAACCCACTTCGAGACAGCGCGCAACAAGGCTCCCGTCGAACCCTGGAGGCCATAACGCCTCATGCTCTCAAAGAGCTTATGCCGAGGCCCGTCAGGCGCGGCGTGAAGACTATTTCCGTGCCTGCCATCATGGCGATGCAATTGCCGGCTGCTAAACTACGGATTAGTTATTCTGGGTCAACCCCCAGGGCGTCAGAAGTCGTGGCTAATTACACGCGCGGCTGGGTCTTGTTCGGCCGCTCCGATGCTCGCCGGGCCATCTTCGAGTGGCGTTCGTTCCCGACGAGGGCAGTCATCGCCGCAGACACGGCAAAGATACCCAAGACACTCCGGCAGATTCGACACCGCGGAGACCTGGAGGTACGTTTTGATCAAGATTTCGAAGCAATAATTCATGCTTGCCAGCAGGGTCGCACTGGCTGGATCTGGATCACGCCTGCCCTGATCGACGTTTACAGGGAGGTGCATCAGCTGGGTTTCGTAAGGACCGTTGGAACATATCGCGATGGTCAGCTCGTGGGCGGCTTGTGGGGAATCGGGGTCGGCCGCGTGTTCGGCATAATGAGCATGTTCCACCGAGAGAGCAATGCCGGTACTCTTGCGCTTGGAGCGCTCGTCGATGCGGTTTGTGATGACGGTCGCTGGTCGGCCATCGACTGCGGGGCGATGTCGCCTCATTTTGACATGTATGGAGCCAGCGAAATCACCCAGGAGCAGTTCTGCGATCTCACCTGGGACACTTTGAGTAAAATAACCACTGGCTAACGTTATGTCTTAAAAAGGCCCGTTCCCGGCGAGGTCAGGTGGCCGATCCGGCCGGGCCCGCGCCGAGGTAACGCAGCACCGCGAGAACCCGCCGGTGGCCGACGTCGCCCGGGTGCAGGCCTAGCTTGGCGAAGATCGAGTTGATGTGCTTGCTCACCGCGCTTTCGGTGATCACCAGGGCGGAGCCGATCTCCGCGTTGGAACGGCCCTCCGCCATCATGGCCAGCACGTCACGTTCCCGCTGCGTCAGGTCGTCCAGGGGATCACCGCCCCGCCGCACCAGCAGCTGGGCCACCACCTCCGGGTCAAGCGCGGTCCCGCCCGCCGCGACCCGGCGCAGCGCGTCGAGGAACTCGGCCACGTCGGCCACCCGGTCCTTCAGCAGGTAGCCGACGCCGCGGGTGTTGGCCGACAGCAGGTCGGCGGCGTACCGCTCCTCCACGTACTGCGACAGCACCAGGATCGCGATGTCCGGCCACTGGCTGCGGATCACCAGCGCGGCGCGGATGCCCTCGTCGGTGTGGCTNNGGCGGCATCCGGACGTCGGCGATCACGACGTCGGGCTGTTCACGCTCCACCGCGGTCAGCAGCCCGGAGGCTTCGCCCGCGGTGGCCGCGACCTCGAACCCCGCGCTCTCAAGCAGCTTGGTCAGGCCGGCCAGCAACAGCACCGAGTCCTCGGCGATCACCACCCGGGGGCGGCCCGGGACCCCCTGGGGGCGGCCCGCGCCAGCCGTCCCCGGCTCGTCTGTCACGGGTCCCACGCTATGGCACCGGGCGGCGGGGTGGGTAACGCTTCACCATCGGCTCGTCACTCGGCGCGCAGCGCCGTGGCCGGGCGGGCCCGGGCCGCCCAGCCCGCGGGCAGCAGCGCCCCGGCGGCCGCGATGGCCAGCGCGGCCAGGGACAGCAGCGCGAGCCGGGACGGCGGGAACACCTCGGTGAAGCTGGCCGGGATGCCGGTGTGCGCGGTACTCGCCATGGCTCTTAGGGTGGCCGTGTTCAGCGCGACCGCGGCGGGTGCCGCGATCACCGCGGCGATCACGGCGGGACCGGCGATCCAGCACACCACCATGGTGAGCATCTGGCCGGGCCGCATGCCGAGTGCCTTGAAGATCCCGAGGTCGTGCACCCGGTCGCGGGTGGTCATCAGGACCGTGTTGAGCACGCCGAGGCCCGCGGCGACCGCGACCATGAGCGCCAGCAGGCCGATCAGCGCGCTGGCGATCTGGTAGAACTGGCCGCCGTCCGGGCCGGTGGCCTGCCAGGGACCGCGCGAGCCCAGCCGCGCGTTCACCGCCTGGATGTAGGCGGCGGCGCCGGTGCCTGGCCGCAGCCCCACGTAGTACTCCTGCAGGTTCGCGGTCGTGGCCAGGCCGGGCAGCGTCTGGACGCTGCCCAAGAGCGTGGGCTGGTGCGACGGATGGAACACCTCTCCGGCGATCCGCACGGTGACCGGGTGGGCGCCGATCATCACCGTCGCGGTGTCGCCGACGGCCAGGCCGCTCTGGGTCAGGAACGCGGTGTTGACGTCCACCTCGCCCGGCGCGTCGTACCAGTGCCCGGCGATGATGCCGTAGCCGATCCAGGAGGCGTCGCCGCCGAACGCCTGGGCGTTGACGCCCTGCGCGATACCGGGCAGCTTGACCTCGTCTTCATACACCGCCACGTCGTACCGCGTGCCCGGCTGGGCGCGCAGCGCGGCGGTCACCGCCGCGTCCTGGGCCGCGTCGGGGAACTGCTGCGGGCCAGCCCCCGGGCCGAACGGCTGGAGCTGCACCGGCACCATGGCGGAAAGGGTCTGGCTGGCCGCGGCGCGGCTCAGCGAGGAATGCAGCCCGAACGCGAAGATCACCGCGGTCGCCCCGAACGCGATCGCCGCCAGCGACACGAGGGTGCGAGCGGGCCGGGCGAACGGCGCCGCCAGGCCCAGGCCGAT
>PMST01000448.1 GCA_003168295.1 Actinomycetota bacterium | reverse complement strand
TGGAAACGATGCGGCGGGCGCAGCGTCCCGGGTCGCACGACGTGAACCCGCAGGCGCTCGCGGCCAGCCTCGGCGATCATCGCCCCGGGATCGTCCGGTGGCGTGCCGGGGTGGCCGGGCCGACCGGCGGCCGCCGTGACGCCGCGGCTCGCGCGCGTGCGCGCGAAAATTACCGTGGGCCGCCCGGTACTCACGGCCGCACCCCGGTAAGCCCGGTCGATCGCGTCCACGTCGTGCCCGTCAATGGCCACCGCATGCCAGCCGAAGGCCCTGGCCTGCTGCAGACCCCGGCCCAGCATGATCTCACCGGCCTGGCCCACCCCGTTGACGTCGACGACCACGGTGAGGTTGCTCACGGCCGCGCGGCCGGCGTAACCGAATGCCTCCCAGGTGGAGACCTCGGCTATCTCGGTGTCCCCGCACAGCACCCAGACCCGGTAGGGCAGCTGGTCCAGGCGCCGGCCGGCCAGGGCCAGGCCGACGCCGACGGGTAGCCCCGGTCCCATCAAGCCGGTGGCCACGTCCGCCGGCAAAGTGCACTGCAACGAGTTGCCCAGCGGCCAGCGCCCGGACTTCGGAAAGCCCGGAAGATCTTCATCGCCGATCGCTCCCGCCGCCTTCAGCATCGCGTAATACAACGGCCAAGCGCGGCCTTGGGAGAAGATCAGATGGTCACGGTGCCGATCCTGCGGGTAAGAGAAGTCCAGCCTAAGATGCCCATCCAGCAGCACCGCCATCAACTCGGCCGCAGACATCGAGGAGGCAGGACGACCCGAGCCAGCAGTAGCGCTCGCGCGAACGGAATCCATCCTCAGCTGCCGGGCTAGCTGACGGCGAAAAAGCGTCACCGCGGCGTCCTCCACGGCACTCTCCAGTCCGCCCGTAACCAGCATGTCAAGCTCCTTCCTGATGAATGCCAACCTTCCTGCGGGCAGGGTGAGCCGTCGTCACATGTCTTGGATGATTCAGCGGATGCCGGCATGTGATTTTCACTGGCGCGCGAGCGCGGCATTCGTGGCCCAGTTCAGGTCACGGCGGATTACCAGGCGTCCGGCCTCGATCTGCCGACCGTCGTCAGAGCCGACCGCATAGTCGCCGGGGGCCGCTGCACGGTGACGCTTCCGGTCTGCACAGCGGTCAGGATGGTCGATTTCGGTGATGCCGGCGCCCTGGGACCCTCGGTAAGACTTTCTATGACGCCACGGTGTGCTAGCCGAGGCGTGTTCCTCACCAGCTAGCTAGCCGCTCCCGGGCCGGGAAGTGAAGGAGTGGTGCCGAAAGAGAGCCGTCGATGACCACCCAACTGAGTTCGGTGTCCGTGTGGATGACGGGCTGGAAGAACGGCTGGGACCAGCCGACAAACTCGGCGGCCCGCATAGGTCACGACCTAGGTCACTACGTGCTCCCGGTGCTGTTCGTCGTGCTGATGGTCGCGCTGGTCATCCTTCTCGTCGCGAGGATGGCCCTCAGGAGAATTTGAATTGGCCGTTCTCTGCCTAATGCAAGATGTCCCCAACTCCTTACCCGGAGCCATAAATATGGGCCTGATTACTCATTTCCTCCTGTCCTACGGATACCTCGCGGTGTTCCTGTTCGTCGCGCTGGAGAGCCTGGGCTCTCCCCTGCCCGGGGAGATCGTGGTGATCGCTGCGGTGCTCTTTGCCGGATCGACTCACCGGCTCAACATCGGCCTGATCGCGCTCGTCGCGGCGGTCGCGGCCATCGCCGGTGACAATGGCGGCTATTGGCTGGGCCAGTATGGCGGTTCGAGGCTGGTGCGGCGCTATGGCCACTGGGTGCGGCTGGACGCCAGGAAACTAAATGTCGGGCGGTACCTGTTCGTCCGCCATGGAGGCAAGATTGTGTTCCTCGGAAGGCTTATCACCTCGCTGCGGCCCTACGCCGCGTTCTTCGCTGGGCTTAACGCGATGGGCCGTGCCCGCTTTCTTGCCGTCGACGCCGCGGCCGCCGTGGCGTGGGCGGCCGCCTGCTCCTTCGGCACGTATGCCCTGGGCAGTGAGGCGATACGGGTGGGAAGCGCCCTCAAGGTCGGCGGCTTGGCGGTGGCCGGCCTGCTGACCATCGGTCTAACGCTGGTCATGTACCGGATCATGCACCGATTCGACGAACGCGCCGCGGCGACCTTCCCGGATTCGCCACCGATTCCACCCGCTAGCGAGCACGCGGCGGTGCACTTATGGGCGAACAGCGAAACTCAAACCCACAGTTTGCCGTGCACGATGGTGCGCGGCCAAGAAGTTTCCGGGCAAGAGCCGTGAGGGACATAGGAAAACTGGAGCGAACATGGACGTAGAGGTAATCGTCGAGATCCCCAAGGGGCAACGGAACAAGTACGAGATGGACCACCGCACGGGCCGGATCCGGCTTGATCGCATGCTATTCACAGCGACCCGGTACCCCGCCGACTACGGGTTCATCGAGGGCACCTTGGCCGAGGACGGCGACCCGCTCGACGCCCTGATGCTGCTTGATGAATCAACCTTTCCTGGTTGCCTGATCACGGCGCGAGCCGTCGGGATGTTCCAGATGAAGGACGAAAAGGGACCTGATAACAAGATTCTTTGCGTCCCCGCAGCAGATCCCCGGACGGAACACCTGCAAGATATCCATCACGTACCCGAGTTCGAGCTGTCGGAGATCCAGCACTTCTTCGAGGTGTACAAGGCCCTCGAGCCCGGCAAGATGGTGGAGACCGCCCAGTGGTCCGGCCGCGTGTCCGCCGAGGCGGAGATCGAGCGCTGCCGTAAATCCCGGCGTACGGCCGGAAGGCGGCCACGGCCCTGGTCCGGCTCGCCCTCGCGTCCCAGGCGGTCCGCGACCGCCGGGGCAGCCTGATTGCGTCCGGGCGCCTAATCATGCCCAGGCACCGCGAGCCGGTCACCACCGACGGGACCATCGCCGTGGCTAATCTCCACGCGCAAATCCTTGGCCTGGCCGCGCTGGCCTACCCGGCAGGCTCAGGGCAGGCCGCGGCACGGCCGGCGGTAGCAAGGCGGGCGCTCCTGATCGACCTGCTCACCCTGCGCGGGGAAGTCCTGAGCCGCATCGCCGACTACGAGCGGGCCGCGGAGCTGGCCGAGCAGCTGGTGCGCGACGCGCCGGACGACGCCACGGCCTGGCTGGCGCAGGCCAGGACGCACGCGACCTTCCACCGTTTCACCGAGGCACTGGCCGACCTCGAAACCGCAAGCCTAAGCGGTTTGGACCGTGCCACGCTGGATGAGGAGCGGGTGCCGATCCTCCAGGCGGTCGGGTCCTATTGGCACGCCCTGGTGCTGTGCGAGAACGCCGCCAAGCGCCGGGCCGGCTTCATCACGCTGGGTGCGCTGGCCGCGCTCCAGGCCAAACGCGGCGAGGTCACTGGGGCCGAGCGCCTGTTCGACGAGGCACGGCGCTGCTACCGGGACGTCTCGCCTTTCCCCATCGCCACGCTCGACTACCGGCGGGGGCTGATGTGGCTCGCCGAGGGCAACCTTCCCGCGGCCCGTTCCTGGTTTACCGCCGCTCAGCACCGGGTGCCGGCCTATGCTCCGGCACTGGGCCATCTCGCCCAGGTCGACGCGTCAACGGGGGCCTACCAGGCCGCCATCGGCCGGTTGCGGCCCCTAGCGTCCTCCAGCGACGACCCCGCGTACATGGCCAGCCTCGCTCGCGTCCTCGGTGCCGCGGGCCACCGCCGGGAGGGCCGCCTATGGCGCGACCGCGCGGCGGCGCGCCACGCCGAACTCGTCCTGCGCCACCCGAAGGCCTTCGCCCACCACGCGGCCGACTTCCGGCCAAGCGCAGCGTGGCCGTCGGCGCGCCTCGCGGAGGTATCCCCAGGCGCATGCGACGCCGGCTTATTCACCGCCCGAGCCTGCCATGGCCGGCCACGAGAACTTGATAGCCAGGGGATCCGCCGACGGCCCGTTCGGTACCTATGGCAGGTCAGTTCCGGTGCAGCAGGTGAGCAACGCTCCCGGTGATGCTGGCCAGCAGCGAGACGGGGATCAGGCGGGCGCGCCAGCAGGTGCTGCGCCGGACGGCGGCGGCCAGGCCGCGCCGGACGGCGGTGCCGTCGCGGCGCAGATGCTGTGATGCGACCCGGTGCGTCGCGTAGCTGACGCGTTCTTCGGCCAGGGCCAGTCTGCGGACCGCGGCGCTGGCGGGCTCTGGCAGCGTGACGCTGACCCGGGCGGCCAGGGCGCGGGGTGGTTCACTGGGCCGAGCGCGGAACCCGAAGTCCGTTAGGTCGTCGCGAAACTCGCGCCAGGCGACATGGGCCTGGGCGACGTCGTCGGTGGCGCGCATCCACCGCCATTGGCGCCGGCCGATGCGGAGGGCGGCCGGGGCGATGCCGGCTAGCGCGATCGCCGCCACCACGGCCAGTACGGTAGCCGCTTCCGACGTCCTCGCCGGGCTGCCCTGCGGGCGGAGACCGGGCTGGCCCGCCTGCTGAGAAGGCTTCGGAGCGAGGCGGTTGGCGTCCGGGGCGGGCAGGGGGCTGCCGGATCCGGCGGTGGCCTGGATGATCGGGTCGCCGGAGCCCATCGTCGCGGTCCCGGTCGAGGCGCTCATATAGTCCGGCCTGCTGGCGGTGCCGCCCGGATGGCCCGGGGTGGGCTCGAAGCGGATCCAGCCGAAGGTGGGGAAATACACCTCGGTCCAGGCGTGCGAGTCGGTGGTCTTGACCACGTAGCTGCCGTCTTTGCCCGGCACGCCGGTGGTGTAGCCGGTCACGAACCGGGCCGGGATGCCGAGCAGCCGGGTGAGCACGGTCATCGCGTACGCGTACTGGACGCAGTAGCCGGTCCTGGTCGTGGTCAGGAACGAGGTCAGGCCGGCCGCGCTGCCGAACGGCGTCGCGGACAGGCTGTAACGGAACGGGGCCGACGACAGCCAGTTGGCTAGTGCGTCTACCTTGCCGAGCTCGGTGGCCTGGCCGGATGTCTGGGCTTGCGCCAGCCGCTCCAGCGCCGCGGTCCGGTAGGA
>PMST01000642.1 GCA_003168295.1 Actinomycetota bacterium | reverse complement strand
AACGCGCGGCCTCGCGCTGCGGCCAGTGACCGCTGCCTGTCGCCTGGGTCAGGCGCGCGGGGGTGCAGGCGCGCGGGAGCCAGGCGCGCGGGAGTCAGGTTTGCGTGGCATGCCGCATGGGAAGGCAGCCCGCGTGACCGGCCCTGACGTGACGGAGCAGGACTCGGCCGACCGTGGCGAAGCCGTTCCGGCGGGACCACGGGCCGGCGAGCCGCGGGAGCGCGCGCTTGATCTGCCGTGGGCTCGCCGGATTGGCTCATGGTTTATCTGGTGGTTCCTGATGATGTCGTTCTGGGTCATGCTCGACGACTCGGTCGCCACCGATGAATTGCTGGCCGGCGCGGGAGCGGCCGCCCTCGCGGCGCTGCTGGCCGAGCTGGTCACCTATCAGGCCGCGTCACGGTTCCGGATGCGGGTCGAGTGGCTCCTTCCCGCGCTGCGCCTGCCCGGTGAGGTGGCCCGCGACATGGTGATCGTCTACGCCGCCTTGTGGCGCCGGCTGGCGGGTGGCCAGCAGCCCGACAGCGCGTTCGCCGAGCTGCCGACCCGCTTCGGCGACGATACCCCCGAGGGCGTGACCCGCAGGACACTCCTGATCGGCGGCCGCAGCCTCGCGCCCAACACCTTCGTCCTCGGTATCGATCCCGAACGCGATGTCATGGTCGTGCACCAGCTCGTCGCTCCTCGCCGCTCCGGCCCACCCGCAGACCACGGAAAGGGGAAATGACGTGGTGACGGTCTTCGTCGCGGCGGCGATCGCGATGCTGATCGGGATCATCCCGGCCGGCATCGTGCTGTCCCGCGGCAACCTGATGGCGGCCGTGGTCGCCTACGAGTTCATTACCTCGGTCATGGTGATGGTGCTCGCGCTGCTGGCCCAGGGTTTCCAGCGTTCAGGCCTGTTCGAGCTGGCCGTGCTGCTCGCGGTGCTGATGTTCGGCAGCGGGCTTGTCTTCGTCCGGACCCTGGAGCGCTGGCTGTGATGGCCAGGGATATTGGCGCGGACATCCTGCTCGGCCTGGCGGTGGTGATCGTGATCACCTCTTCGGTGGGCGTCCTGGTCATGCGGGACCCGTACCAGAAACTCCACTTCGTGACCCCGGCGGCGCTGGTCGCGCCGGCCCTGGTGGCGCTGGCCGTACTGGTGCGGATGGGCCTGGATGAGAACACAGGCGAAACATGTCTGGCCCTGGTGCTCATGGGCATCGCCGGGCCGTTCCTTTCGCACGCGACTGTCCGCGCCATCCGGATCAGGGAAACAGGAGACTGGCGCCTGCGGAAGGGCGGCCAGGCGGCCGCGGAAGGGGAGCCATCGTGACCCTGGCCGTCGTCACCCCGTACACGGTTCCCGTCGACCTGATGGACGCCTTGCAGGTCACGATCCTGATCCTGGTCGCGGCCGGCGCCACGGCGGTCGTGCTGATCAGGGAACGGGTCCGGCAGGTGCTCACGCTGAGCGTCTACGGCGTGCTGCTGGCCGTGCTGTTCCTGGCCTTCCAGGCGCCCGACGTGACCTTGTCCGAGCTCACCGTGGGTGCGGTAGCCCTTCCCATCATTCTCCTGCTGACCCTGGCCAAGATCAGGAAGCGCGAGGAATGACGCCGACGCAGCGGCGCTGGATCTTCCTGGCCGCAGCGGTCGGCCTGGCCGCCTTCTACCTGTGGGGCCTGTCCGGGCTGCCCGGCTTCGGCAACTATCCAGGTCCCTACGGGTTCATCATCAACCGCATCGCGGTCGGGCAGACCAACGCCACCGGCCTGGTGTCGACGATCAACTTCGACTACCGGGGCTTCGACACCGTGGGAGAGGAGTTCATCTTGTTCGCCGCGGCAGCCGGAGTGGCCACCGTCCTGCGCCGCCTGCGCGGCGAGCGCGAACGCTCGGCGACCGATGAGGCCGCGGATCGCGATCTACCCACCACCAGCAGTGCCGTCCGGATGGTCGCGCTGCTGTTCACCGGCCCCGTCGTGGTCATGGGCTGGTGGCTCGCCTCACATGCCCAGACCAATCCGTCCGGCGGCTTCCAGGGCGGAGTCGTCCTCGCCACCGCATTCGTCTTGATCTACCTGTCCGGGGAATTCCTGGTCTTCAAGAGGTTCAGTCCGGTCGCCCTGACCGAAGTGGTCGAAGCGGTCGGGGCGGGCGGCTTCGCCGCCATCGGCGTCAGCGCGGTGGCCATGGGCCTGCCCTACCTGAAGAACTTCCTGCCGCTCGGCACGGTGCCCGGAGCCGTGAGCTCGTCCGGGACCATCGCGCTGATCAGCTTCTTCGTCGGCCTCGAGGTCGCCGCGGCGTTCATCTTGATCATCGGCGAGCTGCTCGATCAGACCCTCCTCATCAGGCAAGGGGCCAACTGATGCAGTACTTCCCGTTCGTCGTCGTCGTCTGGATCCTCGGCGTCGGACTCTACGGCATCGTGACCAGCCGCGACCTGATCCACCTGATCATGTGCCTGATCGTGGTCCAGTCATCGACCTACGTCCTGCTGCTCGGCGTCGGGTACGTGACCGGCGCGGTGGCGCCGTACTTCTACGACGTCCCGGTGCACACCCCCGCAGTCGATCCTGTGGTCCAAGCGCTCGCGCTCACCGATGTGGTGGTCGAGGCCGCGGTCACCGCGCTGCTGCTGTCCTTCGCGATCCAGGCCCATAAGCGGTTCGGCACCCTGGATCCCGCCGAACTAGCCTCGCTGAAGGGCTAGCCGGGCGTGGACCAGCTGCTCGCTCTCGCCGTGGTCGTGCCGCTACTCGCGGCGGCCGCGATCTCCGCGGCCGGACCGCTGCTGCGCGCCAGGCGCCAGCTCCTGGACGCAGTGGCGATCGGGGTCGCGGCGTCGGTCGCGGTCATGCTGATGGTGATCATGTTCCGGACCGTCGGCGGGGACCAGGTCTACTGGTTCGCCGGGTTCCGCCCGTCCCGCGGCATCGCGATCGGCATCGACTTCGAGGCCNNTACTTCGAGCGGGTCGCCACCTACTTCCACACGCTGATGCTGATCTTTCTCGCGGGCATCGTCGGTTTCTGCCTCACCGGTGACATCTTCGACATGTTCGTCTGGTTCGAGCTGATGGGGGTGGCGGCCTACGCGCTGACCGCCTACAGGCCCGAGGAGCGCGGGCCCATCCAGGGCGCGCTCAACTTCGCCATCACCAACAGCGTGGGCGCGTACCTGTCGCTATCGGGCATCGGCCTGATCTACGGGCGCACCGGGGCGCTCAACATGGCCCAGATCGGCGAGTACATCGACCGTCATCCGCCGAACCGGCTGGTGGTCGTGGCGTTCCTGCTGATTATCTCGGGCCTGCTGATCAAGAGCGCCATCGTGCCTTTCCACTTCTGGCTCGCGGATGCGCACGCGGTGGCGCCGACGCCGGTCTGCGTGCTGTTCTCCGGCGTGATGGTGGAACTCGGCCTGTACGGCATCGCCCGGGTCTACTGGTCGATGTTCGGCCAGGCCCTCGGGCACCGGGCCGGCATCTCGCACCTGTTCCTCGCGCTCGGTGTCCTGACGGCCGTGGTCGGAGCGCTGTTCTGCTTCCGTGAACGGCATATCAAGCGGATGCTGGCCTTCTCCACCATCAGCCACGCGGGCATCTTCCTGACCGGCATCGCGCTGCTGACGCCGCTTGGCCTGGCCGGCACCGCCGTCTACGTGGCCGGTCACGGCCTGGTGAAGGCGGCGCTGTTCCTGTGCACCGGCATCATCTTGCACCGGCTGGGCTCGGTGAACGAGACCTGGCTGCACGGTCGCGGCCGGCCCTTGCGGGTCACCGGCGTGGTGTTCACGCTGGCCGGCCTGGGGCTGGCGGACCTGCCGCCGTTCGGGACCTTTCTCGGCAAGGGCTACATCGACACCAGCGCAGGTGCGCACGGAGTGCCGTGGACCCTGGCGGTGTTCATCGTCTGCGGCATCCTGACCGGCGGGGCGGTGCTCCGCGTCGCCGGGGGCGTGTTCTACGGCCTCGGCGACGCGCCGTCTGAGGACCCCGGGATGGCCAAGGCGGCCGACGAGGAGAAGAGCGAGACCGACTCGGGCCGGCAGCGAACCCCGCTTACCATGATCATCCCGCCCGCCGTCCTGGTCGTGGCGGCCATCGTCATGGGATTTCTCACGCCGCTCGGCCCGGCGGTCCAGGCGGCCGCGATCCGGTTCGAGGACCAGGCCGGATACAACGCCACCGTGCTCGCAGGCGCGCACATTACTCATCCGGTGGCCATTGCCGCCGCGGAACCCGCCGGCATCACCGCCACCGATGTCCTGACCGGGGCCGGCTCCGCCGTCGGGGCGCTGATCCTGGCCTTCCTGGCGCTGTACTGGCGGCGGCTGCCGCTGCTGCGCCGGGGTTACGAGCCGGGCGCCGGCCTGACCGCGCCCCTGCGGCGCTTCCAGAGCGGAGTGGTCAACGACTACGTCACCTGGGTCGTCCTGGGCCTGGCGTGTGTCGGCGGCGTGCTGGCTTTCATAGTTCAATGATCCCGTGCAAAGAAGCGATTTGTTGAAAAGGGCTTACCTGACGCCGCGCGGGACGCGTCACCGGGATGTGCTGGTCGTCATCTTGACGCTGTGCACGGGCGCGCTGGACGCGGTGTGCTTTCTCCGGCTGGGCAGGGTGTTCAGCAGCGTCATCACCGGAAACCTGGCGCTGCTCGGCATCGCCGTCGGCGAGAAGAACGGCGGCCTGGCCGCCAACGGCGGGCTGACGCTGGCAGGTTACGCGGCCGGTGTCGTGCTGGGCACCTTCTTCGCCGGGACCGCCGAACGCGGCCAGCCCGTCTGGCCGCGCCGGGTCACCGTCACCCTGGCCGTCGAGCTGGGCATCCTGATCGTGTTCAGCGCCGGATGGCTTGTCTCCGGTTCACACCGCGGCACCGCGACCCGGATGGTCCTGCTGGTGCTCGCGGCGGCCGCGATGGGGGTGCAGACCGCGGCCGTGCGCCGCCTCGGCCAGATGTCTTCCACCTACCTCACCAGTACCCTGACCAGCCTGTTCGCCGCGCTGGCGACCTGGCGCCTGCCAGAGGAGTGGCAACGCAGCGTGGGCGTCATCCTCGCGTTGGTGGTCGGCGCGATCTTCGGCTCCCTGGCGGCCACGCAGTCGCCTTCGTGGGTGCCGGTGGCCGTCCTCGTTCCGCAGGTCTGTGTTTTGCTTGGCTCACTCGCGCCGGCCGCCTGAACCCTCAGATCCCCCTCCAGGCCCCGGCCCGTCGGTCTCAGGCGGCCTGGCTGACCTCATCCGGGCCGCTGTACTCGCGCTCGGGAATGTCCCGCAAGGTAGCAAGCGCGTCGTCGTCAGCGGCGTTACCGCGGGCATAGTCGATGAGCTGTCTCTTGGTCGCCGGGTACTTGATACCGCCAAGAAACTTCTGCACCCTGACGAAGTCGGCCAGCCTCATCGCGTGCTCCTTCCTCGTCCGCCCCAACCCTCGATATCCTCGACCTGCACGTTCTTCCAGGCCTGAGTATCTGTCAGGCCCAGCTCGCTTCCCCCGGACCGCGTTCGCAAACCGCGTCCCGCACGGAGAAACACGCGCCGCTAGGTGTCCAGGAGGGCGGCCGCGTTCAGCAGGGCCAGGTGCGACAGCCCTTGCGGCAGGTTACCGAGGAACGCGCCCGTGTCCGGATCGATCTCCTCGGCCAGCAAGCCGAGCTCGCTGGTGTAAGCGGTGAGCTCACGCCACAGCTTCCTGGCCGCGGGCTTGTGCCCGTTCCGCACCAGGGCGTCGATCAGCCAGAACGAGCACGCCACGAAGGTGCCCTCGATCTTGTCCGCGCCGCTGAAGCGGTAGAGCAGCGGGCCTTCGCCGAGCTCGGCGCGGATCGCCCTGATCGTCTGGGTGAACCGCCGGTCCTTGCCGCCGGTGAAGCCAGAGCGCGCGAGCAGCAGCAGCGAGGCGTCGAGCTTGTCGGACCCGGCGTGGCTGACGTAGCTGCGCTTGGCCTGCGACCAGCAGTTCTCCTCAATCCACGCGCGGATGGCCTGCTGTTCGGCCTTCCACCGGTCCACGTCCCGGTCGGAAACCTGGCCTCGCTCCGACAGCCTGATCAGACGGTCGAGCGCGACCCAGCAGCCGACCTTGGACCACGTGTTGTGCTGCCGTTCCGCAAGCTCCCAGATCCCGCAGTCCGGCTCGGTCCAGATGTCGCACACGTGGTTGCCCAGCCCGTCGAGCAGGTCGGCGCTGGCCGGGTCCAGATGGGCCCCCGCCCGGTCAACGGCGAGCCACACGCACTCGAGCAAGTCACCGTAGCACCCCAACTGCGGCTGGTCGACGGCACGGTTGCCGCCCCGGGCGGGGCGGCAGTCGCGGTAACCGCGCAGCTGCAACTCGGTCTCCTCATCGGGAACATGCCCGTGCAGGCCGTAAAAGGGGTGGATCACCGGGGCGGTCGCGGAAATGCAATGCAGCATCCAGGACAGCGTGCCCTGCACTTCCTGGGTCAGGCCGAGCTGAATGAAGGAGTCGAGGACGAAGGAGGTATCGCGGATCCAGCCGTACCTGTAGTCGTAGTTGCGCTCGCCGCCGATCTGCTCGGGCAGCGAGGTAGTGGCGGCGGCCGCCATGGCGCCTGTCGGCGCGTAGGTGAGGAGCTTGAGCGCCAGCATGCTGCGGAGCACAACCGCACGGTCCTCGCCGTGGTAGGGCACCGTGTCGCACCATTCGCGCCAGGCGACCTCGGTCGCCTCCCGCCGCTGGCGCACCTCCGCCACGGAAGGGACGACGAGCGGCGCGTGATCCGCAACGATGAGCGTGAGCAGCGCGTCCTGGCCCGCCTTGGCGACGAACTCGCCGCTGAAGGCGCCGAGCTCGAGCTGGGCCTTGCCGGTTCTTTCGGCCACGATGGCCATCATCAGGTCACCGGCGTGCAGCAGTGGCACCTCGCGGAACCTGGCCCACGGCCGGACCTGGTGAAACAGCGTGCCGGGCGCGATCCGCCAGCGCATCGGCACCCGGCCGTCCTCAGCGCGGATATCGCGGGCAAGTTCGGCCCACGGCAGCAGGCCGCTCGCGCTCTGGTTGAGCGAATCGATCACCCGCACCGTTCCGTCGTCGGTGCTGAACGTGGTCTCAAGAACGTTGGTGCCAGGCAGGTAACGTCGCTTGACCTCGTAAGGCACGGTCGGTTCCAGGGTGAAACAGCCGCCGTCCCTCGGGTCGAGCAGGGCCGCGAACAATGGCGGTGAGTCGATCGCCGGAACGGCCCACCAGTCGATGGCGCCGTCGCGGCCGACCAGGGCCACCGATTCGCCGTCCCCGATGACCCCGTAGGACTCGATCGGAGCGAAACCATCTGTACGCGCGAGCGTGTCCGCGCCCGTCGGGTCCTTGATCATGGCGCCCACCTACCCGGGCCGCCCCCGCACATGCGGGCGGTGTAGCCCAGGTCTCACCTCAATGTGGTGTAGCCCAAGTCACCCCGGGTAGTCAGCTCGGGCACATGAACGGAAGCGAAAGGAATCATGACCTGAACTTCCACCAAGGGGAGGGGTAACGATGCCGAGGTCCACAAGGAGCGGCCTGCCGGGCGGCGAGAAGCTGCCGGGCACACTGCGGCGCTCGTCGAAGGAAGCCCAGGAGGCGTTCATCAAGGCGCACGACAGCGCCGTGCAGGCCCACGGCGAGGGGGACCAGGCGTCCCGGCAGGCTTACACGGAGCTCAAGAAGAAGTTCGAGAAGAGGGGCGACCAGTGGATCCCGAAGGCCGACCCGGGGCCGGCCACGATGGCCGGGTAGAACCGCGGGCTGAGTTCAGATGGCGATGAGAGCTCGCTGTGAGATGTCCTAGGCGCTGTCCGCCTGTGCTTATGGTGAGCGTGTGGATGAGCTGGCCGACTCGGGCGGCTTGATCGGTGACGCCGGCGGGCTGCGCCGCCGCCTGGCCGAGGACGGGTACTTGTTCTTCCGCGGCCTGCTGCCGGCCGGCCAGATCAGGGCGATCGGCCAGGCCGTCCTGGAGGAGTTGCACGCCGGCGGGTGGGTGGACGACCGAGCGATACCCTCGATTCAACCGCGCGCGGTCAACTCGATGGACGCGCTCGCCGACCCGGCGTTCCGCGCCGCCATGTTCGGCCCCGCCTTCAACCAGATTCCGTACCTGACGGCGCTGCGGCAGGTCATCCGCCACGTTCTCGGGCCAGGAGCGTTCTCCTACCCGGCGAAGGTGCTGCGCGCCGTGTACCCGGAACGGCCGCAGGCCCGTCCGCGCGGCCGGTACGTCCACTACGACTACGGGGTATCCGGCGTCCAGGACATGCTGACCAGCTGGATCCCGCTGATGGAGATCCCGGTCCGGCTCGGCGGCCTGGCGGTTCAGCCCGGCGGTCATCTCGGCCCGCCGAGGCGCCCGCGCCCGCTCAGCCCGGCCGAACGCGGCTGGGCGACCACCAGCTACGAGCCGGGTGACGCGATCATCTTCCACTGCCTGACCCCGCACGCCGCGCTGCCCAACCACGGCTCGGCGCTGCGGATCTCCGGCGACTTCCGCTGGCAGCGGCCGGACCAGCCGGTCCCGGCCGAGCTCATCCTCGGCCCCCGGGCTTCCGCGGCGGACCTGCCCCAAGTGACCCAAGATTCCCGGACGCCCGAGATGTTCAGCAGGTTGTTCCGGCGTGCGCGATGGTGGGAGCCTGTTCCGGCCGGGCTGACGCTATACCCCAGGGCGCAGCTGGTGGGCGTCCCGCCGGGGCCCTCGAGGCTGATCGCCGTGGACCCTGGCTGGAAGCACTGGCGGCCGCCGCCCGCAGCCGTGCACTGAACCTTGCACCACGCGGGCTGGCTAGCCTGACCTGAGCCCGCTTACTTGACGCCACGGGCGATGTTGCTCACGGTCCGCACGGTGACGCGGCCGGCGGATCCGCCCAGCTTGGTGATCAGGCGGTTGTGGACCTGATCCTGGGCGTCCCCGGGAAGAGCCGACACGACCGGACCGAAAGGGGTGCCGAGCAGCGTGCTGGCGGCGGTTTCCGCGCTGGCCCAGCTGGCGTCCAGCTCGATGGTCTGCACCTGGACGCCGCGCCAGCCTGCGGTCCGCAGCAGGCCGGTCAGCTCGGCGGCGCTCATGCGGTAGCTACCCGGATCAAACGCCCGGGGGAAGGGCTCGGCCACGCCGAGCTCCTGCAGGGTCTCGCCCATCGGGCCGAACAGGCCGAGCGGTCGTTCGGCGGCCCAGGTGGACAGCACCACCACGCCGTCCGGCAGCGCGACCCGGTGCATCTCCCGGATCGCCGCCGCCCGGTCGGCAAAGAACTGCAGTCCGTGCTGGCACAGCACCGCATCGAAGGTGTCGTCCGGGGCGGGAATCGCCGACGCCGGACCCGGCATGAACTCGATCGGCGCCGATCCGGCCGGCAGCGGCCGGGCGGCGGCCAGGGCCAGCATCGGTTCGCTGATGTCGCTGGCCACCAGTCGCCCGGACGGCCCGACCGCCGCCGCGGCTTCCCTGGCCACCGGGCCCAGCCCGCTGGCCACGTCAAGCACCGACCATCCGGGCTGCAGATGCGCCTGGCCGACAAGCACCCGGGCCCACGGCTCGAACAGCTGGTGCAGCAGGAACCTCTCATAACCTTCAGGGATCGACGCCTGGCTGAAACCTTCGCTCCGGGACATGTCCATCGCGCGCCCGCTCCCCTCATCGGTCCGCCAGCGCCGATCGCGGCCGGGAGTACCAGCAGGATTGTCGCAGTCGCAAGCATGCCACGGACGGCATTGACGGTCACGGCATCCGTGCCTTGGGGTCGGGCCGCGGCAAAGTCCCTGCCGGTCATTAGCGCTGATTTGCGGCCAGGAGCCGTAGGATCGGGTCGACGATAGAGCGGAGCGGTGCGGACAAGTCATGCGGCTGGTGGCACCGGCTGGCCCGCGAACGACCAAAGGAGTTCGCACGTGACGCTGTCTTATGCCCTCGATACTGCCCAAGGCTTTACTTTCACGCCCGGTTCTCATGACTCCGTCGGCTCCCTGACCGCGGCCACCATCTGCGGCACCACCCTTAAGGCGGACCTGACCGTCACCGATCCGGTCACGAACGCGAGCACGCCCGCGGTCGGCGTGCTCACGCAGGTCCAGTGGGAGGAAACCATCCAGGCGCCGGTATCCTTCACCTTCTTTGTCTCCGCTGACAACCGGGGCGTGCTCGAGCAGATCCTGAGCCAGCAGACCGCCAGCACGGCCGTGACCCTCAATTTCGGGGTCTATCAGTACGCCGCTGGCGTGCAGAAGTACTTCTGCGCCTTTACTCCTCAGCAGCCGCCGCTTAATGCGGTCATCTCGCAGGCAGGCGGCGCCCTGTTCCTGCATCTCGCCGATGCTCCCACCCAGGTCACCAAGTCCCTGGCCGTCTATGAGGTAATCCTGACCGCCGGGCCGGCCGCTCAGGTCCAGGTCTTTACCGTCGCCTCGACCGCCCCCGGCTCGATCGCGATGCCGTGGGGCATTTAAGCCGTACCGGCGGCTGGCGCGGAGGACGCATGAACGACTATCAGACCATTCGCTACCAGCGCCACCAGGACATCGGCACCCTGACCCTGGCCCGACCCGGCAAGCGCAACGCTCAGAACCCGCTGATGTGGGCGGAGCTCGCCCGGCTCGGTGCCGAGCTGGTGCCCGACGAGACCCTCCGCTGCCTGGTGGTGACGGGCGACGGGCCGACCTTCTCGGCCGGCATCGACCTGGTCGAGGGCATGGCCGGGATGCTGGCCGACATAGCCGGGCGGCCCGGCGACGAGAACGCCCGCGCCGTGGGCCAGACCGCGGCGGGGACCTTCAGCTGGATCCCGGACCTCGGCTGCGCCAGCGTCGCCGCCGTACGCGGCCACGCCTACGGCGCTGGCTTGCAGCTGGCGCTGGCGTGCGATTTCCGCATCTTCGCGGCGGGCGCCAAGGTCGGGCTGCTGGAGACCCGCTACGGGATCATGCCTGACATGGGCGCCACGGTCCGGCTGCCCCGGATCATCGGTGAGAGCCGGGCCCGCGAGCTCATCCTGCTCGGCGACGTCATCGACGCCGACCAGGCCCTGCGGATCGGGCTGGCCAGCCAGGTAGTCGCCGCCGCCGACCTCGACGCCGCCGCGGCCGAGCTTGCCGCGCGGCTGGCCGCCCAGCCGCCGCTGGCGGTGCGGGGGGCCCGGCGGGCACTCGACGCGGCGTGGTACCGCAGTCCCGAGGACAGCCTCAGGGTGGCCGCGGAAGAGCAGATCCGCTGCCTGGCGTCCGAGGACTTCAAGGAGGGCATCCAGGCGATGGCGGAGGGCAGGAGCCCTCAATGGCGGGGGCGCTAGCCGAAGCCGGGGGACAGCTTCGGTCTCACCAGCGAAGCGGGTCGGGTGAACCGCCATTCGCTACGACCAGCTGACGGGCCGCGGCTTCGGCCGAGGGCTTGCGGGCCACCCGCTCGGCTACCAGGGCCCGGACCAGGGCATCATCGCCGGCCCTGGCCGCGGCGGCGATGAGGGTGAGGTCGATGACGTCACGCTGCGCGTGGCTTCCGCCGACGGCATTGGCCCGTGGCCGGATATCGATGAGCAGGTCGATGGCCCGGTCGGGGCGGCCGGCGGCGAACGCGCTGAAGGCATCGAGCAGGTCCAGGCCGGCCCGCTCGACGGCTCCCCGGTTGGTGGGCGCGGTGAGGTGCCGGTTCGCCGCGAGCACCAGCTCGTTGCGCGCGTGGTCCCCGGCCAGCCCGAAGGCCATCACCGCATGCCAGTCGTTGAAGATGTAGACGGGGCTGCTGACCAGGCCGCTGATGTCGGCCGCGAGCTGCTCGGCGCGCTCGGTGATGTCGACGCCGAACAGCGACAGCCGCCAGAGCAGGGAGGAGGCGTCCACCACGTCGAGCCACTCGGTGGACCGGCCCGCGCGGATCGGGTCGTCGTACAGCGCGAGTGCCTCATCGATCTCGCCGAGCTCCAGGTGGTACAGGCCCCGGTGCCACCAGTTGTGGATGGCGAAGTAGCTGGCCGACCAGTCGCCGGCCGAAGCGGTAAGGAACTTGACGCCGTCGCGCTGGCTGCCTTCCATCTCGAAGACGTGCGCCAGCGCGTGCACCGACCAGACATCCCGGGGATTGCGGTCCAGCGCGGCCCGGGCACGGGCTTCCGCCTGCCGGTAGTCCGCGTTCTCCTCCAGGCCGAAGGCGTAGATGCCCTGGACGTAACCCCAGCCGGGCTGCTCACGGGGCCAGGCGGGCAGGACCCGGGCGGCGCTATCGCGCAGCTCGAGCCGGTTGCCGAGGAAGAAGTAGAGGTCCTGGGCGACCTTGAGCGCGAGCAGGTCGCGCGGATGGCGCAGCAGGGCCCGCTCCAGCGAGCGGGTCGTGGCCTCCCAGTCGCCGTCGGCCCAGTGCCTGGCGGCGCGCATGTGATGGGCCTCCCGCTCGCCCATCACGGTCTTGTCCAGCTGCTTCAAGATCTCGCTGGCGACGGCGAGGCCCTCGGCCGTGGTTGCGTATAGCTGCAGGTAGGCACGGTAGATGTGGCCGAGCACCAGGCTGTCGTCGGCGGCGACCGCCGCCTCGGCGTCCGCGACAGGGTCCCCGGCCAGCGCGGCCAGCTCCTCGATGGCCTCATCGAGCAGCATCACCGCCTCGGGGCTGGCAGCCCGGACGGGAACACCCCAGCGATCCGCGAATGCCTTGCCCATCTCGGATCCTCCTGCCCTCTCGCCTCCGGCCTCGCTCCCGGAGTTGACCGTTCCATCAGCCCGGTGCTCTCTCCCGGCCAGATTTACAGGTACCCGAACGGAACGCACGTGGTGTCAGCTCACCTGCTCCTCAAGCGTACCCAGGGCTCGCGCACGAGGGCACAAGCGCACCACAACCAGGCAGATGCGGTTAGCCCGCTCTGCCGGCCAACGCAGCGTAGGCGATGCCGGCCGCGAGCGCGCCCAGAACCATGCCGCCCACCACCTGGGCGGTCGTGTGATCCTTGAGTGACACCCGGGACCAGCCGAGCAGCGCCACGAGCAGGAACCCGGGCAGCACCAGCGGTCCGTAGGTGAGAGCGAGGATGGCTACCGAACCCGAGGCCACCGCGCAGTGGATGGAGATCTTCCACACCGTGGTGATGACCGCGAGCACCGCCACGCTGGTCAGCATGAAGGCGAGATATCCGGTCACCATGACGGGCGCGCCGAGGACGATCAGCAGGATCAGCCCGACCGTGACCGACGCCGTGATGAACGCCAGCACGATCAGCCGGGGCCGTCGCGCGCCCACGTTCCTGTCCGCCCAGCGGCCGTGCCGGATGCCGTGGGAAATGAACAGCGTCGGCAGCACGGCCGCGAACAACACGGCCAGCAGTCCCCAGCCGACGCCGGCCAGGCCGTCGGCGTGCGCGCCGATCAGGGGCACGGTGACGATCAGCCAGTTCTTGGGCTCGAGCAGGTAGGAAATCAGGTGGGCCGGTGACCTGGGCCCGGCGGCCGGGGCGGGCAAGACAGGAGCGCGGGTCACAGGTCTAGACAACCACCTCGGCCCCGCCACTGACAAGCACGTCACCGCCGGCAAGCACGCCTCCGTGACAAACACGCTCCGCGGGCGCCAGACGCGCGGGCCGGCGCGGCGAAAGCCGCGAGCGGGGTCAGGGAGGCTACTATCGCAAGGAGCTTTTAGCTAGGTTTGTGCCCCTGGCCGGCGGAGGAGACATGAGCAAGGGGACAGTAATCCTGTTCTTGTGGCTGATCATCGGCGCTGCCGCGGCTGGCCAGCGCGGCTACTACGGTACGCCCAACCTGGGCTGCACCCAGGGAGCGACGATCGCGCTGACGGTTGCCGCCGGTCCGCTCAACTACGTCGGCCTGAACCCGAAAATCTCCTGCACCACCCCGAGGCCAAGCGGCTCCTGACCCGATCTCTTCCCAGCGGGCCAGTCAGGAGTGCACAATGGGGCGGGTGAACGATGGCCAGTTCGGGGCCGTGTGCCCGCAATGCGGCAGCGCCGCCGCCGTGCATTCTATCGAGGAACTGGCCGCGCTGGCCAGGAACCAGCTGGGCCAGCAGCAGGGCAACGGCCCGACGCCGCAGGCGAGCTACGATCCGCCACCCCCGCACTACGATCTGCCCCCGGGCTTCAATCCGCCGCCGCAGGGGGGCTACGGTCCGCCGCCCCCGCCGGGGTATCAGGGACCGCCGCCGCCGGGATACACCGGCTCGGCTCGGCCGGGCCAGCCCAGCCAGTCGGGCCCGTCCAGCCAGCCTGGCCAGTTCATGCGGTCCACGGACTGGCCAGGCATCGGGGATGTTGCGTCCTCACTCGAGGATGGTGTCGCCGACGTGGTCCTGGGCGCGGCCGCGCGGTTCGTCGGCGGGAAGATCAGCCGCCGCGTGCAGCGTGCAGTCAACGAGCGGGTGCTGCCGGCCCTCGCCGTCAAGCGCGAGGCCATCATGCGCGAGCAGGTCACGATCGCCGAGCGGCATCCCGACCTGCGCGCCTGCCTGACCGATAAAGTGATCTTCCTGGCCGGCGGCCACCGCGTGCTGCCGATGCCCAGCCTCACCGGCGGGTTCACCGTCGAGCAGTCCGATGCCCTGGTCGCCCGCCTGCGAGACGGCTGAGGAGGGTTCATCCTCGGTCATCCCGAACGGGCGCGATGTTTGTCCTCGGCGAGGTTGCGCAGCCGGTAGCGCTGGGTTTTCCCGCTCGCGGTCTTGGGCAGCTCGGCGACGAACTCGACGGCCCGCGGGTACTTGTAAGGCGCGATCGACTTCTTGGCGAAGTCCTGCAGCTCGGCGGCCTTGGCCGGGTCCGCCGAGGCGCCCTCGCGGAGCACGACGAACGCGTGCACGATCATGCCGCGGTCCGGGTCGGGCGCGCCGACGACGGCCACCTCGAGCACGTCGGGATGGCCGAGCAGTGCCTCCTCGACCTCCGGGCCCGCGATGTTGTAGCCCGCCGAGATGATCATGTCGTCGCTGCGCGCCTGGAACCAGTAGTAGCCGTCGCCGTCGCGGACGTAGGTGTCGCCGGTGACGTTCCAGCCGCGCCGCACGTAGGCCTGCTGACGCTGGCCGGACAGGTAGCGGCAGCCGGTGGGGCCCTGCACGGCGAGGTGCCCGGGCCGGCCGTCGGGTACCTCGTTCCCGCTGTCGTCCAGGATCGCCGCCCGGTAGCCGGGCACGGCCTTCCCGGTCGAACCGGGCCTGATGTCGCCGTCAGCGGCGGCGATGAAGACGTGCAGCATCTCCGTCGAGCCGATGCCGTCGATAATCTCCAGGCCGGTCGCCTGGCGGAACTCCTGCCACACCGACGCCGGCAGGTGCTCGCCGGCCGAGACGCAGCGCCGCAGGTTCGCCAGCGCGGCCGCCTTCCCGGCGGCCAGCATGGCCCGGTAGGCGGTGGGGGCGGTGGACAGCACCGTCACCCCGTGGGCCGCTATCGCGTCGGCCAGCTCATCCGGCGTGGCCCGCTCGAGGAACAGCGTCGAGGCGCCCGCGCGCAACGGGAACAGCAGCAGGCCGCCGAGCCCGAAGGTGAAGCCGAGCGGCGGCGTGCCGGTGAACACGTCGTCCGGGCAGGGCTTGATGAGGTAGCGCGAGAAGGTGTCCGCGGTGGCCAGGATGTCCCGGTGGAAGTGCATGGTCACCTTCGGCTGGCCGGTCGTGCCCGACGTCGGGGCGAGCATGGCCACGTCGTCGGCGGCGGTGCGCACCGCGGTGAACCAGCCGTCCTTGGCCGCGCAGCGGGCGGCTAGCTCGTCGGGCCCGTCCCCGCGGTAGAGCACCGTGGTCAGCGCCGGCGCGGCGGCCGCCAGTTCCCCGGCGAAGCGGTGATCGCACAGGGCCAGGCTCGGTTCGGTCAGGGCCACGATGGCGGCGATCTCCCGGGCTCGCAGCAGAGCCATGGTGGTGACCGCCACCGCGCCGGCCTTGAGCACGGCGAGCCAGGCCGCGGCGAGCCACGGGCCGTTCGGGCCGCGGAGCAGGACCCGGTTTCCCGGCCGCAGGGCGTAGTCCTCGGTCAGCACCCGGGCCAGCTGATTGGTCCGCCGGACGGCCTCGCCGTAGGTCCAGGTTCCGGTCGGCGAGCGCAAGCAGGGGCGATCGTGACCGTACCGGTCCGCGGTCACGTCGAGGAGCTCTGCCGCGCTGTTCAGGCGGTCGGGATACCTGAGCTCCGGCAGGTCGAAGCGGAACTCGGGCCACTGGTCCCGGGACGGGAGCTGGTCCAGGCAGAAGGTGTCGAGGTGTGCCGAAGGGGCATGCCGCATCTGGCCCCACTTCCTTGCGTCCGGTACGGTAGATCACCAGTATTTACCTTTCGTGACGACAGTCAAGACTCCGCCATACTCGCGCGCGGGCAAGCAGCCGGAGCGCCAGAGGTCTCGTGCCGGGGACGGAACCGGCGGGCCGTCGCGTTACATTTGCTGAGTCCGCATGCGGCGGGCCCCGGGCGGCGGAGACCCGGGAGCCCCCACGAGCCCGATGACGAGCGAAGGCGAGGTCAAAACCGTGGCACTGCCCTACGATTCTGCGGCCAAGTTCCTGCAGTACGCGCACCCGCAGATGATCGTGTCGACCGGGTGGCTGGCCGAGCACCTCGACGACCCGGGCCTGGTGGTGGCCGAATCCGATGAGGATGTGCTGCTGTACGAGACCGGCCACATACCCGGCGCGGTCAAGCTCGACTGGCACACCGAGCTCAACGATCCGGTCACCCGCGACTACGTCGACGGACCCGGCTTCGCCGCCCTGATGTCGGAGAAGGGGATCAGCCGGGACACCACGCTGGTGCTCTACGGCGACAGGAACAACTGGTGGGCGGCCTACGCGCTGTGGGTCTGCTCCCTGTTCGGCCATCCGGACGTGCGGCTGCTCGACGGCGGGCGGGCCAAGTGGATCGCCGAGGGCCGCGAGCTCAGCACCAGCGAGCCGAAGCGCCCGCAGGCCGACTATCCCGTCATCGACCGCGATGACCAGCAGATCCGCGCCTTCGCCGGCCAGGTCCTGGCTCATCTGGGCCAGCCGCTGATCGACGTGCGGTCGCCCGGCGAGTACACCGGCGAGCTGCTGCACATGCCCGATTACCCGCAGGAAGGCGCGCTGCGCGGCGGGCACATCCCCGGCGCCAGGAACGTTCCGTGGGCCCGGGCCGCCGAGCAGGACGCCACCTTCAGGACCCGCGCCGAGCTCGAGGCGATCTACCATGGCGAGGCGGGACTGAGCCCCGAGGACGACGTGGTGGTCTACTGCCGCATCGGCGAGCGGTCCAGCCATACCTGGTTCGTGCTCCAGCACCTGCTCGGCTACCCGCACGTACGCAACTACGACGGGTCCTGGACCGAGTGGGGCAACACCGTCCGGGTCCCGATCACCCGCGGGGAGAACCCATGACACCCGCCACGCTCAACCCCCGGCTGCAGGAAATCGTCGACGACTTCAACGCCATGCCGGACTCCGAACGGCTGCAGTTGCTGCTGGAGTTTTCCCAGGAGCTACCGTCGTTGCCTGATCGCTACGCCAAGGACCGCAGCCTGCTCGAGCCCGTGCCGGAATGCCAGTCGCCGCTTTTCCTGGCGGTCGAGGTCGAACCGGACGCCACCGTCCACCTCTTCTTCGAGGCCCCGCGCGAAGCGCCGACGACCCGCGGCTTCGCCAGCATCTTGCACGCGGGCCTGGACGGCCTGCCTGCCGACGAGATCCTGGCTACGCCGGGCGAGTTCACCAGCCAGCTCGGGCTGCAGGACCTGGTGAGCCCGCTGCGGCTGCGCGGGATGGCCGCGATGCTGGCCCGGATCAAGCGCCAGATCCGGGACCAGCGCGGCTAGCCGGCCGCCGGGGCCTTCTCAGCCGAGGCGGTCGGCCAGGTCCTGCTGCAGCTCCCAGAGCCGGGCGGGCAGCTCAGGGCCGAAGGTGCGGAAGAACGCGGGGATCTGCTCCGCCTCCGCCTTCCAGGCCTGGGTGTCCACCGTGAGCAGCAGGTCCAGGTCGGCCTGGCTGAGGTCCAGGCCGTCCAGGTCCAGCGAACCCGGCGCGGGCAGGTTGCCGATCGGGGTCGGCACGGCCTCGGCGTCGCCGGAGACCCGCTGGATGATCCACTTCAGCACCCGCATGTTCTCGCCGAAGCCCGGCCACACGAACCTGCCGTTGGCGTCCTTGCGGAACCAGTTGACGTAGAACAGCCGGGGCAGCTTCGCCGGGTCGGCCGTCCGGCCTATCTTCAGCCAGTGCGCGAAGTAGTCGCCCATGTTGTAGCCGCAGAACGGCAGCATCGCGAACGGGTCGTGCCGCAGCTCCCCGAGCGTGCCCTCGGCCGCGGCGGTCTTCTCCGAGGCGACGTTGGCGCCGAGGAACACGCCGTGATCCCAGTCGAAGGACTCGATCACCAGCGGCACCGTGCTGGCGCGGCGGCCGCCGAACAAGATGGCCGAGATCGGCACGCCGGCCGGGTCGTCCCACTCCGGTGCGATGATCGGGCACTGGTCGGCGGGGGTGGTGAACCGGGCGTTGGGGTGGGCCGCGGGCTCGGGGGAGTCCGGGGTCCAGTCCCGGCCCTTCCAGTCGGTCAGGTGCGCGGGCGGCTCCTCGGTCAGGCCCTCCCACCACACGTCGCCGTCGTCGGTCAGGGCGACGTTGGTGAAGATGCTGTTGTCCGCCATGGCCTTCACGGCGTTGACGTTGGTCTTGATGCCCGTGCCGGGCGCGACCCCGAAGAAGCCGGCCTCCGGGTTGATCGCGTACAGCCTGCCGTCCGGGCCGAACCGCATCCAGGCGATGTCGTCACCGACGGTCTCGACCTTCCAGCCGGCGATGGTGGGCTGCAGCATGGCCAGGTTCGTCTTGCCGCACGCGGACGGGAAGGCCGCCGCGACGTACCTGGGCTCTGCGTCCGGGGGAGTGATCTTGACGATGAGCATGTGCTCGGCCAGCCAGCCCTCGTCCCGGGCCATCACCGACGCGATCCGCAGCGCGTAGCACTTCTTGCCGAGCAGCGCGTTCCCGCCGTAACCGGAGCCGTAGGACCAGATCTCCCTGGTCTCAGGGAAGTGAGAGATGTACTTGACGGTGTTGCACGGCCACGGGACGTCCGCCTGACCAGGCTCGAGCGGCGCGCCGACCGAGTGGACCGCCCGGACGAAGGACCCGGTCTCCTCGATCGCGCGCAGCGCCGGCGTTCCCATCCTGGTCATGATCCGCATCGAGGTGACCACGTAGGGCGAGTCGGTGATCTCCACGCCGAGCTGGGAGATGCTGCTGCCGATCGGGCCCATGCTGAACGGGATCACGTACATGGTGCGACCGCGCATGCAGCCGTCGAAGATCTCCGCGAANNGGCGCGATCCAGTTGTTGGTCGGGCCGGCGTCGGCTTCCCGCTCGGAGCAGATGAAGGTGCGGTCCTCCACCCGCGCCACGTCACCGGGGTCGGACGCGCAGCAGAAGCTGTTCGGCCGCAGCTTCGGGTTCAGCCGCGTGAACGTACCGCTCTCGATGAGCTGGCTGGTCAGCCGCTCCCACTCCTGCTGCGAGCCGTCGCACCAGACCACCTCGTCGGGCTTGGTCAGCTGCGCGATGTCTCGCACCCACTTGGCCAGCTCGGGGAAGCTTGTCTGTTTTTGATCGTCAATAACGTCCGCGCTGAACATTTCCATCTCTCCTGCATAGGACTTACCCGGAGTAGTCCTGTCCGACGGTGGTTACGCTATAAATGGTCTAGTCCATTATTGCCGGGTGGCAATGCGCCTAGAACAGAGCCGAAGATCCCCGCACCATGGGGACCCAGGTGGTCGTGTCTCGCGGCGATGTGGTGCCTCACCAGCGAGTATGCGGTTCCGGCCATTCACGCTCCACGAGATCATTCGTGTCGTCGATGCCAGGCAACTATCACCTGCGGACAGCGGCCGACCTTTATCCGCGTCCACCACGATGAGGTATATATACCTAAGAATAGCCAGGGCATGCCGTCGAAGTGCTAGCTCCGGGCTGTGATAAGGGACACCTTCGGGCGCGCCGCGGCTAATTCAGCTGTTTTACCGGAGTCAGGCGTCACGGCGGGCGAGCAGGTAGGCGGCGGCCGCCAGCATCAGCGCCGCCCAGATGCACAGCACGCCAAACCCCTGCCACGGTGACAGCAGGTCACCGGACACTTCCTGCGTGTGCGTGATCAGCGTCCCGGCCTGCTCGGGCAGGTAGGCGTTGATGTGGGCGCCCCAGCTGCCCGGCAGCAGGCCGGACAGGATGGGCAGCACGAAAACGACGCCGATGGCCGTGGAGATGGCGCCGGCCGTGTGCCGGATCATCGTCCCGATCGCCAGCGAGAACAACCCGAGCACGGTGAGGTACAGGCCGGCCCCGGCTACCGCGCGGGCCACGCCCTCCTCACCCAGCGACACCGCGACGTGGGCGTGCAGGATGGCCGAGCCGGCGAAGAACGAGAAGAACGCCACGATCTCCGTCACCACGAGCAGCAGCAGGGCGAACACCACCGCCTTGGCGGCCAGCATCGGTATCCGGCGCGGCACGGCCAGCAGCGAGGCACGAATAACCCCGCTCGAGTACTCGCTCGTCATGACCAGCACGCCGAGCACGGCGATCGCGAGCTGCCCTAGTCCGACCCCCGCCCCCAGGATGAAGCCGACCGGGTCAGACAGGGCGCTGGCATCCCGGGACGCGGCGTGCGGACCGTTCCAGTGTGATTCGGTCAGCCAGGTGATCAGCGCGGTGAGGCCGACGCACACCACGATGAAAATAAGCAGCGTCCAGACGGTCGAACGCACCGAGCGGATCTTCGTCCACTCAGCCCGCATCAGGTTGGCGAACCCGGCGCGGCCTCCGGTGGCCGGGCCCGCGGGCCTGCGGGCCGGGGTAACGGACGTGGTCGTCATCGGGCGGTCCCTTCTCCGGCGTTCACCGGATCCGCGCCGTGCGTGCCGAACTCCAGGCTGCCGGACGTCAGCTCCATGAACGCCTCTTCCAGCGAGGCCATCGGGGTCAGCTCGTGCAGCACGACCCCCCCGGACGCGGCGATCTCGCCGATCCGGGACGCCGGCAGCCCGGTGACCGTGAGCAGCCCGGCGCCCGGGCTCGAGGGGCCAGGTGCCGCCTTGCCGCCGGCCTGGGCGATCAGGCCCGCCAGCCGGTCCGCGTCGGGGGTACGCACCCGGACCGACTGGTCCGTGCTGCGCGCGATCACATCCTCGGTGCTGGACTCGGTGATGAGCTTGCCCCGGCCGATGACGATCAGGTGGTCGGCGGTGACGGCCATCTCGTTCATCAGGTGACTGGACACAAAGATGGTCCGGCCCTCGCCGGCGAGCTGCTTCATCAGGTTCCTGATCCACAGCACGCCCTCGGGATCGAGCCCGTTGACCGGCTCGTCAAGCAGCAGGATCTCCGGGTCGCCGAGCATGGCCCCGGCCACGCCCAGCCGCTGGCTCATGCCGAGCGAGAAGCCGCCTGCCCGCTTGCCGGCCACGGCCTGCAGGCCCACCAGGCCCAGTACCTCCTCGACCCGGCGGGCCGGCAGGCCCTGGGTCTGGGCCAGGAACAGCAGGTGATTGCGGGCACTGCGGCCCGGGTGCACGGACTTGGCCTCGAGCAAAGCCCCGACCGTCCGCAGCGGATCGTGCAGGTCACGGTAGGGCTTGCCGTCGATGAGCGCGGTACCGCTGGCGGGCCGGTCCAGGCCCAGGATCAGGCGCATGGTGGTGGACTTGCCCGCGCCGTTGGGCCCGAGGAATCCCGTCACCCGGCCCGGCTCTACGGTGAAGGTCAGGTGGTCCACCGCCGCCTTGCCCCCGTAAAACTTGGTCAGGTCACGCACCTCAATCATGCCGCTGCTCCTTGCCGTGAGCCTGCGTGCGCCGCCGTGTGGTCATCACGCGACCGACGGTTGGTCCGTATGGCCAAGGCCTCACCGTTCCCGGCGGCCACCGCGAAAACGCCGAACCCCAGCGACGACGGAGTGTCTTGATTCCTCGTCCCCGTATCGTCTTCGGCCGAGGGATCGCGTGCGTCGACACAAACCGTACCCTCGGCAGCGGGGCACGGCCAACCAGGCTCCGGCGTTTCGCCGGTAAAGCTTGGGTCTCGGTCGCCGCGGCGACCGCTCCGGGGCGCCAGCGGGCGTGCCCGGTGCCAGGTGCCCCGGCGCGGATGAGGTCGAGCCGCGGTCTCGGGTCCTGGCTGCGGCCGGCCTGCGGTGGGCGGCTGCCCGCGGCGAACTGATCGGGCCAGCTGGCGCCCGGGCCCGCGTATCCCTGCTCGGCCGCGGCGTGCAGGGTCCACTGCGGGTCGTACAGATGGGTCCGGCCCAGGGCGCACAGGTCGGCCCGGCCCGCCAGGATGAGGGAGTTCACGTCGTCGTAGGATGAGATCGCCCCGACCGCGATCACCGCGACACCGTACCTGCGTCCGATCTCGTTACGGATCCGGTCGGCGTACGGCGTCTGGTAGCTGCGGCCGAAGGCGGGTCTTTCCTCGCTGACGACCTGCCCTGTCGACACGTCGATTCCGGCGGCGCCGTGCTCGGCGAAGGCACGGGCGATCTCGACGGTGTCGTCGATGTCCAGGCCGCCCTCGCACCAGTCGGTCGCCGAGATCCGCACCGTCATCGGCCGATCCTGCGGCCACGCCGCGCGGACCGAGTCGAAGACCTCCAGCGGGTAGCGGAGCCTGGCGGCCGGCGAGCCGCCGTAGCGGTCGGTACGCCGGTTGGTCAGCGGAGACAGGAATGACGACAGCAGGTAGCCGTGCGCGCAGTGCAGTTCGAGCAGGTCGAAGCCCGCCCGCGCCGCCGCCCGGGCCGCCGCGGTGAACTGGCCCCTGATCTCGTCGAGTTCGGCCGCGGTGAGCTCGCGCGGTGTCTGGCTGCGGGCCGCGTAGGGTATCGCGGAAGGACCGCACACCTCCCAGTTGCCTTCGGACAGCGGGGTGTCCATGCCGTCCCACATCAGCCTGGTCGAGCCCTTGCGGCCGGAATGGCCGAGCTGGATACCGATCTTGGCCCCGGTGCGGCCGTGTACGAAGGCGGTGATCCGGCGCCAGGACTCTTCCTGCCCGGCGGTGTAGATCCCGGTGCATCCGGGCGTGATCCGGCCCGCGGGGGAGACGCAGACCATCTCGGTCAGCACGAGCCCGGCACCGCCGAGCGCCTTGCTGCCGAGGTGGACCAGGTGGAAATCACCCGGTACCCCGTCGCGAGCCGAGTACATGTCCATCGGGGAGACGATCACGCGGTTGGGCAATTCCAGCCCGCCGAGCCGGAACGGCTGGAACATCGGCGGCCGGGCCCTGCCGGGCTCCCCCTGGCTTCGCGCGAACCAGGTGTCCAGCGCGGCGACGAACTCGGGGTCGCGCAGGCGGAGGTTGTCGTAGCTGACCCGCCGGCTCCTGGTGACGATGTTGAAGGCGAACTGGTGCGGGTCCTGGCCGGCGTACTGGCCGATGTTCTCGAACCACTCCAGGCTGGCCTGGGCGGCTCGCTGGGTGGACGCTACCACCGGGCGGCGCTCCCGCTCGTAGGCGGCCAGGGCGGCGCTGACGGTGCCCGGCCCGGCCGGGACCTGCTCGTGCAGGCAGGCGGCCAGGGCCAGCGCGTCTTCCATGGCCAGCTTGGTACCCGAGCCGATCGAGAAGTGCGCGGTATGCGCGGCGTCGCCGAGCAGCACCACATTCTCGTGCCGCCAGGTCCGGCACCTGACGGTGGTGAACGTGGTCCAGCGGGAGTTGTTGGCGGCCAGGCGGTGCCCGCCGAGCACGTCGGCGCACAGGCCGCGGATGAGGTCGATGGAGCCTTCGTCGCTCTGGCCGGGCGCCAGGTGACCGGCGGCGGCATCGGCGAATCCGGCCCGGCGCCACACGTCTTCGTGCATCTCCAGGATGAAGGTGCTGGCCTGGTCGCTGTACGGGTAGCCGTGCACCTGCATGATCCCCGCCGGGGTGTCCAGGACGTAGAACTTGAACGCGTCGAAGACGCGGCTGGTCCCGAGCCAGATGTACCTGCAGGCCCGTCGTTCCAGCTCGGGCCCGTAGCTGGCCGCGAACCTGGCGCGGGTGGCCGAGTTCATCCCGTCCGCGGAGACCACCAGGTCATGGGTCGCGGCCAGGCCGGCGATGTCGGTGACCTCGGTGCGGAACAGGACCCGCACGCCGAGTTCGGTGCAGCGGGCCTGCAGGATAGCCAGCAGCCGCTTCCGGCTCATCGCGGCGAAACCGTGCCCGCCGGAGGTGAAGGTAGTACCGCGGAAGTGCACGTCGATGTCGTCCCACCGGGCGAACTCGCGGCGCATGGCCGAGAAGATCTCCAGATCGGCGTGCTCGATGCCGCCGAGGGTCTCGTCGGAGAACACGACCCCGAAACCGAAGGTGTCGTCGGCGGCGTTTCGCTCGGTGACGGTGATCTCATGCCGGGCGTCGAGCTGCTTGGCGAGCGCCGCGAAGTACAGGCCGCCGGGACCACCGCCAAGGACCGCGATACGCATGGCGCCCATCCCTTCCTCCCGGGCCCGATGCTATGCCGGAACTTCTACGGTCGTCAATAAAGCGCGATATAGCGAAGAGGCGCGCGCTATGGTGCCGTCATGGACTCCGAACGGATCAATCCGCCTGAACTCGGCCGGCCCTCCGGCTTCTCGCACGCCGTGTCGGCGACCGCTAGCCGGATGGTGTTCCTGGCCGGCCAGCTCGGAACCGGCCGGGACGCCAAGATCGTCGACGGCGGCGTGGTGGCGCAGTTCGAGCAGGCGCTGGCCAATGTGCTCACCGCGCTGGCCGCGGCCGGCGGCCAGCCGCAGGACCTGGTCAGCCTGACCATTTACCTCCTCGATATCGAGGACTACCAGGCCCGCAGCCGCGAGATCGGCGCCGTATGGCGACGGCTGGCCGGGACCGGGTATCCGGCCATGGCCGGCGTGGGCGTGACGCGGCTGTGGGACCCCATGGCGCTGGTGGAGATCCAGGGCATCGCGGCGGTCAGCCGCTGATGATCCGCTGTACATAGGCCCGGGCCGGTTCCTCCAGCATCGAGCGCAAGGCGAAGAACTCCTCGGCGGCTCGGATGCCGATCCAGTCCGCAGGCAGCAGTTCCGCGGGCAGGCCGGGGTCGAGGTAGGGGAGTCGCCGCCAGTCGGTGAGCACCCGCACGTAATCGGCAAACGCCTCGACCTGCGTCCAGGCCGGGACGTTCTGCTCCTGGACGTGCTCCCAGCGGCGCATGGCCGGCTCGTGCGTCCGGAGGAACGATTCGTACCGGCGCTCGAGCTCGTCCAGGTCCCACCAGCGGCGGATCTTGCTGGCCGGATCGCCGAAGGCGAGATGATCCGCGTGGAACAGGTCGGCGTAGGAGTCGAGCTCCAGCCGCCGCAGGGTCTCGGCGGTGGTGTCGCCAGGGTGAGCCGGCACGATCCAGACCCCGGGCGCGACCATCCCGAACCCCAGCCGGGCCAGCTCCGACCGCAGCACATGACGCCGGTGGCGTTCGGTTTCCGGTACCGAGAAGACGGCGAGCAGCCAGCCGTCGGCGGGCGTTGCACGGCCTGGCCGGAAGATCCTGGCGTCACCTTCACGCAGGATGGCCAGGGCCTCCGCAGACAGCTGATACCCCGCTGAGCCCCCGTGCCGGCGCGGCAGCAGGATTCCCCGCCGCTTGAGCCTCGATATGGCCGAACGGACCGCGGGCTCGTCTACCGCCAGGTCGGCTAGCAGCCTGATCAGGGCCGCCACCGACAGCCAGCCGCCGTCACGCCTGGCGTACAGCCCGTAGACCGTGACGATCAGATGGCGCAGCCGGGCCGGCCCGGCTGCGGCGGCCCCGCCTGATTCGTTCGTTTCCGCTACGGCCGTCACTGGGTCACGATACCAAGAGCGCCCGCGTCGCCGGGCGACGCGGGCGCGGATGGTCAGGTGCGCGGGAAGCCTGGTTCAGCCCTTGACTTCAACCAGGCGGCCGGTTTCCACCTCGTAGACGAAGCCGCGGACCGAGTCTTTGTTCGGGATGTAGGGGCTGGCCTTGATCCGGGCGATGGACTGGCGGACGTCGCCTTCGAGGTCGGGAAAGGCCTCCAGGGCGAACGGCGGCCGGATGCCGGTGTCGGCCTCGATCTGGGCCTTCACGTCGTCGTCGTGGAAGGTGAGCATCCCGCAGTCGGTGTGGTGGATGAGGATGATCTCGCTGGTGCCGAGCAGTCGCTGCGAGATGGTGAGGGACCGGATGACGTCATCGGTCACGACGCCGCCGGCGTTGCGGATGACGTGGGCGTCGCCCTCGGACAGCCCCAGCACGCCGTACGGGTTGAGGCGGGCGTCCATGCAGGCGACGACCGCGACGTGCGAAGCGGGTGGCAGCGGCAGGTCTGCCTTATCGAAGTTGGCGGCGTACCGGCCGGAGTTGGTGACAAAGGTATCGGTGCTGCTCATGCTTTCTCCCCAGAACAAAACGGATCAGATATCGGCGAGATCGTATCCACTCAGCCGCCAGTCAAACCCGACTTAACAGACCAGAAATACCAGGTTAGCCGATGCCGAACCAGCCGCCGACCGTCAAGCCCAGGACCGCAATGGCCATGATGGCGATCACGACGACGCAGACGGTGGCGATGACGCGGAAGATCAGCCCGTTCGCCGCTGTCCCCAGCACGCTGCGGCGGTTGGCCAGCACCAGGACGTAGGTGAGCAGGATAGGGGTGATCAGCCCGTTGAGCACCTGGGCTTGCACGAGCAGCTGGATGAGGTTCCCCGGGATCAGGGCGACAGCCGCCCCGATGACGACCTGTCCGGTGAACAGGCCCAGAAACAGCTTGGCTTCGCGGAAGCTCTTGCCCACTGACCGTTCGGCCCCGACGGCTTCGCTGAGCGCGTAGGCCGTCGAGAGGGGCACGACCGCGGCGGCGAGGGAAGAGGCGCCGAGCAGGCCGAGGGCGAACAGCTCCGCGGCGAACCGCCCGGCGACCGGGCGCAGGGCCTGGGCGGCTTGCTGGGCGGAGGCGAGCGGTGCCCGGGTCTTGATGGCCGCGGCCGTGGCCACGATGATGAAGATGCTGATCAGGTCGGCGAAGATCGCGCCGCCGACGGCNNACGGCCAGCAGGAGGAACGCCTTGCTGTCGGTGAAGTGCGCCCAGATGAGATCGCTGCCCGCCTGGGTCAGGTTGGGGTGGGCCAGGATAGCGGCGATGGGGTAGGCCAGGAACGCCAGGGACAAGATGAGAAAGACCTTCTCGGCGTACCGGTAGGAGCCGTACACCACCAGCGCCCAGATCACTGCCGCCGCGACCGGGATCGATATGTACTTGCTGACGCCGACCAGTTCAAGCGCGGCGGCGATGCCGGCGAATTCTGACACGACCAGCCCGACATTGGCGACCAGGAAGGCCAGCAGCGCGAACGCCGTCACGCGCAGGGAGAACTGCTCGCGGATCAGCGCGCCGAGCCCTTCGCCGGTGAAGGCGCCCAGGCGGGCGCACATTTCCTGCACCACCACCAGCGCCACGGTGATCAGCACCATCAGGAACAGGGTCTGATAACCGAACTGCGCCCCGGCTGAGGCGTAGGTGGCGATGCCGCCGGCGTCGTTGCCCGCGTTCGCGGCGATCAGGCCGGGGCCGGCGAATGCCACCGCGAGCAGCGCGCGCTTCCACCAGCGGCGCCGCCGTGGCCGTACCGGGAAGGACGGTGATTCCCGTTCGCTGGCCGCAGCCTGCTCTGGGGTCGTGGGTGGTGCCATCTCAGCTCGCAGCCCTTTCCGATCTGGCTGGGAATCAGCGCGTTCGGGGGAACTGCCACCGGCGGTGCCCGCTGATCACCGCGTCCAGCACGTCATCGGCCAGGATCCGGCCCAGCGGCCGGTCCGCCTCGTCCAGCACCACGACCGACAGCCGCCGAGCGTCGATCATGCGGTCCGCCACCTCGCGCACGTCCGCCTCGGTGGTGACGGTGACCGGCCACGGCGGGCCGATCAGGTCGGCCAGCCGGGTATCGGGTTCGGCCAGCAGCAGCTCGACGAGCGTGATGTCATCGACCAGCCGCCCCTCGCCGTCTACCACGATGATCGCGTCCAGGTCCACCACGTGCTCGGCCTGCCCGATCAGGCGATGCCGCACGTCGGCGACCGTATCCTCGGGGTGAGCGAGCACCAGGACGGTGGTCATCGCCCCGCCGGCGGAATCGGCCGGGAACTCCAGCACCGACCGGAGCGCCGCGGCGTCCTTGGCCGGCAGCGCGGCCAGCAGCGCTGACCGGTCCTCCTCGCTGAGGTCGCGCAGCGCGTCGGCGGCTTCGTCGGGCTCCATCCGGGCGACCAGACGGGCGGCCTTTCCGATGTCGGTTTCCGCCAGCAGCTGGTGGAGTTCCTTCGGGTCCATCTCTTCCAGCGCGTCCGCCGCGGTCTCCGGCTCGACCAGGTCCAGCAGCTCGTGCCGTTCCCGGCGGCCGAGGTCTTCCAGCAGGTCGGCCAGCTCCGCGGGCCGCAGGGTGTTCAGCTCGCCGCGGTGACGGGCCAGCCGTGCCCCGCCCTCGCTCTCATCGGGCCCGAAGGAATGCACCGACGCCCAGTCGATCACCGCCTCCGGGGTGGGACGGGTACGCCAGCGAGCCGGGCCTAGCCTGCGCACCAACGACCCGAAGCCGACGTCGACCCCGACCAGCCGGACCTCCGCGCCGATGGTGGCCAGGTACAGATCCGCCGCCCGCACCACGCGGGCCCCGTCGATATCTACCAGCTGATGGTCGAGTACCCCGCTGGCCAGGGCCGTTTCCCCTTCCCTGGCCACAAAATCGCGCAGGCTCAGCCGGGCGGTCGCCAGGATCACCTCCCGCTGGTGTACCGCGGCGACCGCGCTCGCGGGCACGTACGCGCGACGCGCGCCGACCTTGACCACGACGCCCGACAGCGGCGGGTACGGCTCGTCGGTATCCCACCGGACGATGAGATCCACGACCTTGCCGATCACCTCACCGCCGCTGTTCCGCACCGAGCGTCCCAGCAGCCCAGCTAGCGACACCAGGGATTCACGGATTTCCCTGGCCAGTTCCAGGCGCCGCGAACGCCGTTCGTACCGGTGCCGCAGCGCGGCGGACGGAGACTGAAATACCATGACCAACCTTGCGCAGAAGGAACAACGGCTTGGACTAACGCTGCATGCGCGCTGCGTCCCCCGTTGCCGTCGGGCCGCGATGAGCCTACTCTGCCACGTCAGCTAGCGTTCCTGCCCGAGGCGCCAGGTAAAACGCCTCACCGGGCTGGGGTAAGCGCGTCAGGAGCCAGGAAGGATGCCCCGCATGACCGATGACGACCGTCTGCCGCCCCTGCAGGGGATTCACCATCTGAAGGTGCCCGTCAGCGATCTGGATGCCTCGCTGGCTCGTCGACCGAGACCAGTGTGATGCCGGCGAGCGGGAGAGGCCCGTCAGCCGCCGGGTCAGCCGAGGACGAAGGGGTCGCGGGTGCCTCCGGTCGTCTCGATCCACACCGCCTTGTCCCGAAGGTACTCGTGCAATCCCTCACTGCCGTTTTCACGGCCGAAGCCCGACGCCTTGACCCCGCCGAACGGCATGGCGAAGTTCAGCGTCCGGTAAGCATTAACCCACACCGTGCCCACCCGCAGCTTCTTGGTCATCCGGAAGACGCGCTGGATGTCCCGCGTCCACAGGCCGGCCGCCAGCCCGTAGCGCGAGTCGTTGGCCAGCGCCACCGCCTCTTCCTCGTCTTTGAACCGGAGCATGCTCAGCACCGGGCCGAAGATCTCCTCCTGGCAGACCGGCGAGTCGTTGGTGACGTCCGCGATGATCGTGGGGGCGAAGAACAGCCCGCCCAGGTCCCGGTCGTCGCCGCCGGTGACGATCCGGGCCCCGGAGTCCCTGGCTTCCTGCACGAATTTCTGGATCTTCTGCAGCTGGCCGGGGAAGCAGATCGGGCCCATCTCGGTGCCCGGCTGCCGCGGGTCACCCATCACGATCCTGGTGGCGCGCTCGGCGACCCGCTCGAGGATCTCGTCGTAGACGTCCTCGTGGATCAGGCCGCGGGAGCCGGCGATGCACGTCTGCCCGGCCGCGGCGAAGATCCCGGCCACCAGGCCGTTCGCCGCCGCGGCCAGGTCCGCGTCTGGGAACACGATGTTCGCGGACTTGCCGCCGAGCTCGAGGGTGGCCGGGGCGAGGTGGCCCGCGGCCGCCTGGGCCACCGCGGCGCCGGTGGCCTCCGAACCGGTGAACGAGACGTGATCGACGCCCGGGTGAGCGACCAGCCACTCACCCACCTGCCGGGAGGCACCGCTGACGGTGTTGAAGACGCCGGGCGGGAAGCCTGCCTTCTCGAAGAGCTCGGCCAGCAGCAGGATCGACACCGGAGCCTGCTCCGAAGGCTTGGCGATCATCGTGCAACCGGCGGCCAGCGCCGGAGCGAGCTTGAAGGTGAGCAGCAGCAGCGGCGAGTTCCACGGCAGGATCGAGGCGACGACGCCGACCGGCTCCCGTGACACGAACCCGAAGAAATCGCCCCGGCCGGTATCCACGACCCGGCCGTCGATCTTGTCGGCGAGCCCGGCGTAGTAGTCGTACCAGGCCGGCAGGCCGCGAACCTGGCCGCCCATCTCGCGCAGCAGCTTGCCGTTGTCCCGCGTCTCGGCGATCGCGAGATCGTCGGCGGACTCGGCGATCACCTCGCCCAGCCGGTGCAGCAGCCGCCCGCGCGCGGTGCCGGTCAGGGCGCCCCACTCGCCGTCGAACGCGGCGCGCGCGGCCGCGACCGCGTCCTCGACGTCGGCCTTAGTCGCCTCGGGCACCACGGCCCACGGCTCGCCGGTATACGGATCGATCGATTCGAACGTGGCAGTTCCCCGGCGTCGTTCGGCCCCGATCTGCATGCTCAGCTGTCGCATCACGCAAGCTCCCTGCTCGTCGTCCGGCCCTTAAGCTCAGTCTTGCTCAGGCCGGTCTGCCTGACAATTAACCTCAACATGTCCTGGCGCAGATGTCCCGGCAGGACGCTAGCGTGGATAGTTCAATGGTGAGTCACAACGCCGGCTGTAGCGCTGACCTTTTCGTAGTGGTCCCGGCTGTGAAGGGTAACCCCCGGGAGAGACGAGGGTCTTGGTGAACACAGGCGAGTACGACAATGACCGAAGTCTGTCACGCCTATATGAGCTGGCCTGGACGCCTGACGGCATGGTGGCGCGGGTGCGGCTGCGCGGTCGTTCGGTGCTGGCCGCGCCCCTGCTCAACCGGGGTACCGCCTTCACGGCGGCGGAGCGGCAGGCACTCGGTCTGGCCGGCCTGCTGCCCGACGCGGTCTCGACGATGGAAGTCCAGCTGGCGCGGGTGTACGGGCAGTACCAGCGCGAGCGTTCTGACCTGGCCAAGAACCTGTACCTGGCGAACCTGCGGGACCGCAACGAGGTGCTGTTCTACCGGCTGCTGACCGACCACATCGCCGAGATGCTGCCGGTGGTGTACACCCCGACGGTGGGCACCGCGATCGAGCGGTACAGCCTGGAGTACGGCCGCCCGCGCGGGGTGTACCTGTCGGTGGATCATCCCGGCCAGATCCAGGCTGCGTTCGGTAACTACGGGCTCGGCCCGGAGGACGTGGACCTGATCGTGGCCACCGATTCCGAGGGCATCCTGGGTATCGGCGACCAGGGGGTGGGCGGGATCGCGATCGCGCTCGGCAAGCTGGCCCTGTACGTCGCCGCGGCCGGGCTGCACCCGAGCCGGATCATCCCGGTGGTGCTGGACACCGGGACCGGCAATCAGAGGTTGCTCGATGATCCGCTGTACGTGGGCAACCGGCACCCGCGGGTCCGGGGCGCGCGCTATGACGAGCTGATCGACGCCTACGTCAGCACGGCTACCGCGATGTTCCCGCATGCGATGCTGCACTGGGAGGACTTCGGCGCCGCCAACGCGCACCGCATCCTGGCCCGGTACGCCGGGTCCCGCTGCACGTTCAATGACGACATCCAGGGCACCGCCGCGGTGGTGCTGGCCGCCGCGCTGGGCGCGGTCCGGGTGGCCGGGACGTCGATGCGGGACCAGACGGTGGTGATCCACGGCGCCGGCACGGCCGGGATCGGGATCGCCGACGTGCTGCGCCAAGTGATGATCGCCGACGGCCTGTCCCCGGCCGACGCGACGCGCCGGTTCTGGGCACTGGGCAGCAGGGGCCTGCTGACCAGCGACTACGCGGGGACGATGCGGGACTTCCAGGTTCCCTACGCCCGGCCGGCCGACGAGGTGGCCAGCTGGCGCCGCGACGGACAGGGCCGTATCGATCTGGCCGAGGTGGTGGCCCGTACCCGCCCGACCATCCTGATCGGCACCTCGACTCAGCCCGGGGTGTTCTCCCGGGACATCGTCACCGAGATGGCCGCGCACACCGAACGGCCGGTCATCATGCCGCTGTCCAACCCGACCTCGCTGTCCGAGGCCCAGCCCGCGGACCTGATCGCCTGGACCGGCGGGCGGGCGCTGATCGCCACCGGCAGCCCGTTCGACCCGGTGACCTATGACGGCGTGCGGTATGAGATCGCCCAGGCCAACAACGCGCTGATCTTCCCCGGCCTGGGGCTCGGGGTCACCGTCGCCCGGGCGCGCCGGGTCAGCGACGCCATGCTGGCCGCCGCGGCCGCCGCCCTGGCCGGCCTGTCGGACACCGCCACGCCCGGCGCCGCCGTGCTGCCCCCGGTCACCAGCCTGCGCCAGGTATCGGCTGCTGTCGCGGCCGCCGTCGCCCAGGCGGCGCAAGCTGAGGGCCTGGCCCAGGCTCAGCTCGACGACCCAGGCAAACAGGTCGCCCAGGCCATGTGGACACCCGAATACCCTGCCATCCAGCCCATATGATCCGCTTCCACCAGAGCCGTGGACCGGGTCCCGGCTAGCGTCTATGGTGAGATCAGTTATGATCCTCGTCACAGTGGGACGGGAGTCAAAGGAGCCGCCGATTCGGCGGGTCTCAGGTTTTTGCGGCTGAGGAGGATGCATGAGCGTGTACCGGGTTACCGACCTCATCGGGACGAGTTCCCAGTCATGGGAGGACGCCGCCACCGGCGCCGTAAACACCGCACGTAAGACGCTGAGGGACCTGCGCGTCGCCGAAGTGGTCGAGCAGGACCTGCAAATCGGCGAGGCTGGCGAGATCACCTTCCGTACCAAGCTCCGGCTCTCGTTCAAGTACGAGGACGAGGACGACTAGCACACAGGCGGCCTGTCCTGACGTCACCAGCCGCCAAAGGACAGTCCGCCGTTCACGCTGATCGTCTGACCGGTCACCTGCGCGGCGGCATCGGAGGCAAGAAAGACGGCTACCGCCGCCACCTCCTCCGCTGACGGCGGGCGGCCCATCGGGAAGCGCTCGACTGCCTTGGTGAACAAGTCGCGCTGGAAGCTTTCCCGCGCGAAGATCCGGTCCCATGACGGAGTGTCTGAGGTAATCGTCAGCGCGACGCTGTTGACCCGGATCTTGTCGCGGATGAATTCCTTGGCCAGGGCCTTGGTCATCGAGATGGCGCTCGCCCCGACCGCGCCCATCACGAATTCACCCGGGGTGGGGTGCCGGGCGGCGTCCGTGGTAAGCAGCACCACCGATCCGCCGTTCTCGCGCAGCGCGGGCCACGCCGCGTGCACGGGAAAGATGCGGGGCAGCAGCCGGCTGCGGAACGCGCCTTCAATCTGCTCCGGGGTCATCTCGGCGAATGGCGTCGGCCCGGCGTCTCCCTCTGCTCCCGCGCTGACCAGGATGTCGAGCCTTCCGGCCAGCGACCGGGCGGTATCGACGACGGCAGCCACATCCGGATACGAGGCACAGTCGCCCGCGATGAAGTGAACTTCCTGGCTGATCTGGCGGAGCTTCGCGGCGGCCCGCTCGCCACGCTCGGCCGAGCGGCCGTTGATGAAGACGCAGGCGCCTGCCTCGGCCAGCCGTTCCGCGACGCGGAATCCGACGCCGCTGGAGCCACCGGTGATGAGGGCTGCCTTGCCTTTGAAGGCCGCTGGGTCAGTCATCGGGCCCGCCCCAACCGCCCCAACTGCCCCAGCCAGGGCGCTGGAAAACACTGTGCCCGACCACCCGCGCCAAGGCGCGGACGGCCCGCCCGGGGTCGCTGTACACGGGGATGCCCGCGGCCCGCAGTCGCCTACGGGCGACCCCGTTCCCCCCGGTCCACGCGACCGACAGCGGCTTGCGGGTGGCACCGTATGCGGCCTTGATGGCCTCGGTCATCGGGCCGGCGCTGCCGTCGCTGTTGCCGAGCACCACGGTGATCACGTCGGTGCCCTCGTCGGAGGCGACCCGCTGCAGCACGCCCGCCAGCAGATCGGGGTCGGTGAGCAGGCTTCCGGTCAGGTCGATCGGGTTGCGGGCCGAGCCGAACGACGGCACGGCGTCCGCGATCCCGGCCTGCCGCCCGGCGGACCACTCAGGTACCGCCAGTCCGGCCGCGATCGCCGCGTCGGTGGCCAGGGCGCCGGCACCGCCGCTCTGGGTCACGATCGTCAGCCGGCTGCCACCGGCCCGGCGGCCCGGCAGGAACGCGGGGGCCGCGTCGAGCCAGGGCTCGATGCCGTCGACGACGACGGCGCCGTGTTCCGCCGCGAGGTCGCCGAACGCCTCGTAGGATCCCGCGTCGGCGGCGGTGTGGTAGCTGACCGCCCGCCGGCCGGCCTCGGTCCGGCCCGCCTTGAGCAGGACGAGAGGCTTATCGTGGCGGCGGGCCCGTCGGGCGCCCTCGGCCAGCGCGGCTGGGTCTTTTACCCCTTCGACGTAGCCGAGCAAGATCTCGGCGTCGGGCGTCTCGGCCAGCGCGGCGAGCAGCTCGCACGCGTGCACGTCGGCCTCGTTGCCGGTGTTGGCGAAGTAGCGGACGCCGGCACCGAGGCCGAGCAGCGTGCTGTAGGTGAAGGTGCCGACCGCGCCGCTCTGGCTGACCAGTGCGATCGGGCTGTCTACCACGGCGGTGTCAGCGTCGTCGAACGCGGAGGAGAACGTCGCGAAGACACGGTCCGGCGAGGCGAAGGTGCCCAGGCAGTTCGGCCCGACGATCCGCATCGGCGTCTGGGTGCTCAGCTCGGCGATCTCGCGCTGGAGCGCGGCGCCCACGGGTCCGGTTTCCGCGAATCCCGACGCGAACACGACCGCGGCGCCCACACCGGTGTCGGCGCACTCGCGCAGCACGGTCAGCACCTGAGCGGCCGGTACCACCACGAGGGCGAGGTCGACCGGCGCGTCGCCCGCCGCGATGCGCGGGTACGTCCTGATCCCCTGGACGGAAGCGCGCCGGGGCGACCTGTTCGCCCTCGGCGACTACATCAGCGTCCACGGAACGGTCGTCCAGCGGCTGATCCAGTGGACGCTGGAGCACCGCAGCGCCAACCCGGGCATCCGTGACGGGGACGCGTTCCTGGTCAACGACCCGTGGGTCGGCGCGGCCCACCAGAACGACACGGCCCTGCTCCGGCCGGTGTTCCTCGACGGCAAGCTGTTCGCCTGGGTCGGCGCGACGTTGCATTTCCTCAACCTCGGCGGCCGGTGCCCCTCCAGCCTGATTCCCGACGCCCAGGACATCTTCGTCGAGAGCGTCCCGATGCCGCCCGTCAAGCTGGCCGCCCGGCCAGGGCGGGATGCTGCCCATCGGGCTGACCGACGTGTTCGCCACCGGCTGGCTGGGCGGCGGCGGATACGGCGACCCGCTTGAACGTGACCTCGACGCGATCGAACAGGACATTATTGAAGAACGGACCTCGCTCGAGCACGCGGCCAGCGTCTACGGCGCCGTCACCGACGGCGCCCGGGTGGACCGTGAGCGCTCCCGGATCCGGCGCGAGGAGCTCCGCGGTGCGCGCCTCGGCTCGGGACCGGTACCCGCACCGCCGCCGGCCCGGCTGCCGGAAGGCGGCCGGTGGCTGGACGAGAACATCGTGCTGCGCCCGGCCGGCCACGCGTGCTGCGCCCGCTGCGACCAGGAGCTGGCGCTGCCCGGCCAGAACTACAAGCTGGGCTGCCAGGTCATCGAGACCCCGATGGCCGAGACCGACCGGGTCTGGGTGAGCCCGTCGACGTACGTCGACGACGCCGATATCGTTTTCCGCCAGTTCGCCTGCCCCGGCTGCGGCACGCTGCTGGAGACCGAGATCTCGCTGCGCGGCCTGCCGCCCCTTCATGACAAGCAGCTGCACGACAAGCTGGCCTGAGGTGCTCAGGCCAGAACGGCGTGACCCGTCATCGCGGCGGCGCCCGCTCCGGCCCGGACCGTGAGATTCCAGCTCCCTGGCGTGTCGCCGCGGTCCCCGCTGGCCACGACCGGCTGGCCGGCGATGACCGGCCGGCGGGCGCGGTAGCCGAACCGGGCCACCCGCGAGCCGGGCGCGTGGCGCCGGGGCAGCTCCAGCAGCAGCAAGGCCAGCAGCGGGCCGTGCACGAGCAGGCCGGCGAACCCCTCGACCGTGGTGGCATACCGCTCGTCGTAGTGGATCCGGTGCGCGTTGGCGGTCAGCGCGCTGAACCGGAACAGCAGGACCGGATCGGGCGTAACCGAGAACTCCCACTCGGCGGCGGCCGGCTCTGGCGTCTCCGGAGAGCCCGCTGCCTGCTGCGGTGCCTGCCCGGCGGGAGAGGGCGCCCCGGACCGGTAGACCAGGTCCTGCTCGTCGATGATTGCCGTGGCGCCGTCGACGGTGAACTCATCGCGGATGGTGACGAACGCGAGCTCTCCCGTACTGCCGCGTTTGACCTCGACTCGCTCCAGCCGGGAGGTCCGGGTCACCACGTCGCCGACGCGCAGCGGCGCGGTGATCTCCAGCCGGCCGCCAGCGTACATCCGCCGCCGTTCGGGGACCGGGGGCAGGAAGCCGCCGGCTGCCGGGTGCCCATCCGGGCCGAGCTCGTGCTGCTGCGGCCAGTCCAGCAGGTACAGGCGGTGCCACCCGGCGGGTAGCGGGTCGCCATCCTCGCGGGCGGGGGAGGGCTGGTCGAGCAGCGCGGCCATCGCGTCCGCGGGCTGGGCCGTGAACCGTTCACGCCGCGACACCGGGGCCGGCGCCCAGCCCGACAGCTGCTTCGCCAGGGTCACGGCGCCTCGCCGATTACGCGCTGACGCCCCAGTTCTCCTAGCTCAGGGCCGGACAGCCCCAGGATCTCCGACAGCACNNCGGCGAACTCCAGCGGTGAGCCGGGGGCGAGAAAGCGGCCGATGCCGGGCTGGTCTACCTCGGCCATCATCGGATGGGCGATGAGCTCCTCTCGCCCGTCGCCGACGAGGTCGGCGACGCTGCGGTATCGCGAGAAGAGCACCGAGGTGCCGGTCAGCTGCCGCTCGATCTCGTCGGCGTCCCGACTCTCGAACCAGGGCCGGAGCAGGCCGGCCACGACCTCCCGGTAGCGGAAGCGGTGGTCGTCGGTCGAGAAGTCGGCGCCGAGGATGCCGGCCAGCTGATCGACCGTGCCGGCTAGCTCGGTCACCTTCATCAGATCGTTCCAGTGCCTGGCGGTCAGGGCGACGACCATGACCGTGTGCTGATCCCGGGTGCGGAAGTCGCGGCCGAAACCGCCGTAAAGGTAGTTGCCGATGCGCTCGCGCTGGACGTGGTTCACCTGCGCTTCGGCGAGCAGGCCCAGGTTGCCGACCATGGCCAGGGCCACGTCGTACAGGGCGATGTTCACCAGCCCGCCGGTCCCGTGGATCCGGCGCCGGCGCTCGGCCGCCAGGATGGCGATCGCCGCGTGCAGCCCGCACGCCATGTCCCAGGCGGGCAGCACGTGGTTGACCGGCGCCGCGAGTTCTTCCGGCCCGGTCAGCCACGGGAAGCCGAGCGCGGCGTTGACCGTGTAATCCACGGCCGGCGAGCCGTCTCGGTAACCGGAGACCACGACCTGGATCAGGTCAGGCCGGTGCCGCCGCAGGGTCCCGTGCTCGAGAAAGCGGCGGCCGACGGCGTTGGTGAGCAGGATCCCGCGGTCCGGGCCCGGGGCGGTGACCAGCGCGGCGATGAGCTCCCGGCCGCGCGGCGAGCGGAAGTCGATCGTGACCGAGCGCTTGCCCTTGTTCAGGCCCGCCCAGTACAGGCTGGCGCCATCGCTCGTCCGGGGCCACCGGGCCTGGTCGGCGGCGCCTCCGACCGGGTCGACGCGGATCATGTCGGCACCGAGCTGAGCCAGTGTCATCCCGCCCAGCGGCGCGGCGACGAAGCTGGAGATCTCGATGACCCGCAGCCCGGCCAGGACACCGTCCGCGTCGGTCACGGCGCCGGGGGAGGGGCCGGGACGAAGAGCACGCCCTTGCTGATCAGGACCTCCACATCGTCCGGCGGCAGGATCTCCAGGGCCAGCTCGCGGGTGTGCTCGCCGACTTCGGGCACCTTGGCGCCGCGGGCTGGACGTTCGCCGTTCAGCCGCCAGGGTGCCCGGACCAGGGTCGTGGCGGCGTCCGGAGCGTCCTGCAGCAGCTGAAGCCACTGTGTCTGGGGATGCGCCACGACCTCGTCGAGCCCGAGCACCGGCGCGAACGGGAGGTCGGCTGCGAGCAGGGCGGCTTCCCAGCTGGCCGCGTCCCGGGTCGCGAACGCGGCGCTCGCCACCTCGATGAGCTGCGGGTAGTTTGCGACGCGGGCGGCGTAGTCCGCGAAGCGGGGATCCGCAATGAGCTCGGGATGGCCGATGACCTCGGCGAAACGGCGCCAGAACTTGTCCGACGAGGAAAGGTGCACGGTCAGGTACTGCCCCGACGAGGTGCGCACGCAGAACAGCTGCGCCTGAGGGTGCCGGGATGGCATGCTGGGCGGCACGCCGGTCTCGAAGAGCTGAGTCATCGAGTCGATCGTCAGGGCCGACACGCTCTCGAACATCGACGTCTCCACTCTCGAGCCCGCACCGGTGCGGAAGCGGCCCACCAGTTCGGCCAGGATGCCGGCCGCGGTGACCACCCCGCTGATCAGGTCGGCCATCGGAGCGCCGGTCGGCCGGGGCTGTCCCTCGTCGTTCAGCAGCGCGTACAGTCCGGTGACGCTCTGCGCCACGCTATCGTAGGCAGGCCGCTGAGACAGCTCACCCCCGGGCCCGAAGCCGGAGACCGACGCGTAGATCAGCGTGGGGTGCCCGGCCCGGCTGGCCTCGGGTCCCAGGCCGAGCGCCTCGAGCTTGCCCGGCCGGAAGTTCTCAAGGACGACATCGCTTCCCCTGATCAGCGCCTGGACGAGGGCCACTCCGTGGGGATCCTTCAGGCCGACCGCGAGGCTCTTCTTGCCGGCGTTGTACTGGGCGAAGTAGGGGCTCTGCGTGCCCTGGGCCCGGCGGAACGGGTCACCGCCGCCCGGGACCTCGATCTTGATCACCTCGGCGCCCAGGCTGGCCAGCAGGACACCCGCGTAGGGCGCGGCGATATAGGAGCCAAGCTCGATGACACGTATCCCTGCAAGCGGGCCGGTCTGGCTCATCCGTGCTCCTTCGGGTCGTTCACAACGGCAGTCACAGCGGCGGTCACGACGGTGCGCCAGCCAAGTCGGTCGTCCGCCCGGCCGGCGTCCGCCCGGCCGGCGGCCGGGCGGCCAGTGCCCGGTCGGCCAGCGCTGGGCGATGCCGCTCGTCGGCCAGCGCGATCAGTAGCTTCTCCCGGGTGGCGAGCGAGGTCGCGCGGATGTCAGCGGTCCCGTGCTCGGTGACGACGATGTCGACGTCGCTCTGCGGCGAGGTCACCGTCCCGGACTCGATCCGGGCGACGATCCGGCTGCGCGCGCCCCGCTCCGCGTTGACCTGGCCGCGGAGGTCGACCTCGAGCGCCGAGTTGACCGCCACGAACGGGGAGCACGCCGCCATAGCGGTCGGCTCGGTCAGTTCGCCGGAGGTCACGAACCTGACGCCAGCCCCGGCGCAGGCCGCGTACAGCCTGGCGCTTCCGGCTGCCAGCGTGGTGGTGCAGGCGTCCGGGTCCTCACCGCTCACCGCGCCCGAGTCGAGCAGCTCAAGGAGCCAGTCCCCCACCATGCCGGTCCGCAGCCGGATCTCCGGCGCCATCCAGCACCGGGCCGGCATGCAGAGCTCCAAGACCGTGGTCGCGATCAACAAAGACCCGGAGGCGCCGATCTTCGAACTCGCCGACTTCGGCGTCGTAGGAGACTTGTTCCAGGGGGCGCCCCAGCTCACCCAGGAGATCACGAACCGCAAGGGCTAACGAACCCTTCTTAGTAGCCGGAGGACCCGATGGCACGCCTCGCCCAAACTGCCGACCTGTCCGAATTCCAGACAGAGATCCTGTCAGTGGTCCGGACTTTCGTGGACAAGGAGATCATCCCGAACGCCACGGCGCTCGAGCACGCCGACGAATTCCCCGACGCGATCGTGGCGGGGATGAAGGACATGGGCCTGTTCGGCCTGACGATCTCCGAGCAGTACGGCGGCCTCGGCGAATCGCTGCTGACCTACGCCCTGGTGGTCGAGCAGATTGCCCGCGGCTGGATGTCCATCTCCGGGATCATCAATACCCACTTCATCGTCGCGTACATGATCGCTCAGCACGGCACAGAAGAGCAGAAGCAGCGGCTGCTGCCGAAGATGGCCACCGGCGAGATCCGCGGGGCGTTCTCGATGAGTGAGCCGGAATGCGGCTCGGACGTTGCGGCCATCAAGACCCGTGCTCGCGCCGCGGACGGTGAATTCGTCCTTGACGGCCAGAAGATGTGGCTGACGAACGGGGCCCGGGCGGGTGTCGTCGCGACGCTGGTGAAAGACGAGCTTGACGGCGGCTCGGCCTATAAGAACATGACCACGTTCCTGATCGAGAAGCAGCCCGGGTTCGGCGAGACCAGGCCGGGCCTGACCATTCCCGGCCAGATCGACAAGATGGGCTACAAGGGCGTCGAGACCACCGAGATGGTGCTCGACGGCGTCCGGTTGCCGGCCGGCGCGGTCCTCGGCGGGCCGGCTGGCCGCGGTCGCGGCTTCTATCAGATGATGGACGGGATCGAGGTTGGCCGCGTCAACGTCGCGGCCCGCGCGTGCGGCATGTCCATCCGCGCCTTCGAGCTGGCCGTGGCCTATGCCCAGCAGCGCAGGACCTTCGGCAAGCCGATCGCCGAGCACCAGGCGATTGCCTTCAAGCTGGCGGAGATGGCCACCAAGGTCGAAGCCGCCCACCTGCTCATGGTCAACGCCGCCCGGCTGAAAGATTCAGGCGAGCGCAACGATGTCGAGGCGGGCATGGCCAAGCTGCTGGCGTCGGAGTACTGCGCGGAAGTGACTCAGGAGTCATTCCGCATCCATGGCGGGTACGGCTACTCAAAGGAGTACGAAATTGAGCGCCTGATGCGGGAGGCGCCGTTCCTGCTCATCGGCGAGGGCACATCAGAGATCCAGAAGACCATCATCAGCCGGGGCCTGCTGCGAGAGTACGGCGTCGCTCCTTGACATCCCCATCGCCTTAAAGCGTTACGGATCGTCGGCGCCGGGGTCCCTACTTGCCGAGCATGAAGTCGGCCATGAGGTCTTGCCCGGCTTCGACCATGTGTCCGCCGTTGGCGGTGTTGCCGCCGGCAGCCTGTGCGGCCTCGATGAACAGCGTCACACCGTGTCCGGCGATCACATCGCCGACAAACATGGACGGGGTGAGCAGTGCCGCATCGACCGGCAGCGGATCACCGTCCTCCATGCCCATAGGCGTTGCGTTGAACACCAGATCACAGCCGGCCGGGTCCGGCGGCCCGGCCGCCACCCGTCCCTCGCCGAGGTCTTCGAGCAGGTCGAGGAGGCCCGTGACCCGCGACTCGTCGGTATCGTGGATGACGAGTTCGCGGACGCCCGCCTCAAGCAGCGCGATGGCGATCGCGCTTCCCGCGCCTCCTGCACCTACGAGAAGTGCCCGCGCCCCCTCAATGTTGGCGCCGTGGTCCTTTTGCGCCTTCACGAAGGCGAGCCCGTCGAGCATGTCGCCGTGCCAGGTGCCGTCGGGGTTGCGCCGGATGACGCTCACGACCCCGAGCATCCTGGCTCGCGCGGAGCTNNGTGGTGCAGTGCGCGAACGCGGTGTGCTTGTGCGGCATCGTAACGAGGATTCCGTCCACATTTGGCGTGGCCGCAAGACCCGCCATGACAACGTCGAGGCCTCCCGCCGATACCTGCATCGGGATGCACATGCCATTGTGGCCACGCTCGGAGAAAGTGCGGGTCAGGCGCACCGGGGACTCGGCGTATTTGACCGGGTCGCCGATGATCGGAAACAGTCGCGTTGCCCCACTGAGCTGGTTAAACATCGCGTGGCCGGGCCTACCTGGGCTGCGAGTCGGGAAGCTCCAGCGTCGCCGCGGTCAGGCTGACGTGCTGCACCGTGTCTCGGTATGCCTGGGCGGCCGCGGCGGCTTGCTCGGCGAGACCGCTGATCTCGATGACGGCGTGCTGGTCAGCGGCGGTGCGAGCGACCAGGTCAAGGTACTTGTCGTTCAGCTGCGAAACCCGCAGGGCATCCTGCCAGTCCCGGTAGGCCGTTCCGGCCGCGCTGACCTGGGCCGCGTAGCGTTCTAGCGCCGTGACCCTGGCCGAGATCGCGTCGTGCGCGAGCTGCAGGGCACGCTGGTGCGGCTGGAGGACGGCATCGGTCATCGGGCCCATGCTGTCAGCCGCGTTGAACTCGTGCTCGGTCCGCAGCTCCGTTATGTCGCGCAGAGCCACGGCAATCTCCCACTCGTGCCGGCGTAGGGTGCCTTCGGCCACGATGTCAGGCAGTCCTGCCTGCTCGGCGCCGGGATCGGGAACCGAGTCGATCGCGACCTGGGCGCGGAGCAACAGCTGGCGGCAGGCACGGTCCAAGGAGAAAGGCACGACGATCTGGTTGCGGTGACGGACCTGACGCATCGGCTCGGCCACGCCGACCGGATCCCTGGCCAGGCTGTCGCGGACCATCCGCCGGCGCTTGCCCTCGGGCAGATCCGGATTAGCCACGGGCATGATGTCCCAGGAAGGGTCGCTGTACATCAGCCCGCCCCTCCCTGAACGGGGCGATGCGGGAAGCCGGAGCACAGTCCAGGCACTCGATCCCAGAGCATCCTGTGCATGCTCAAGTTTCGCACCTTGGCCCCGGGATCGCTACGCACCCACTGGCCAGCCTGAGCAGGACTGGCGAGACTGGGTAGCATGCGCGCGCGCATCCGGATACCGCTGCGGGTCCTGCTGCCGTGCCTGGCCGTGAGCCTGGTGGCCGTCGCGGCGGTTGCTGCCGGCCTAGCCGACGTATCGGGGACCCGGGGCTACCTGACAAACCAAGCGGACAATGACCTGCTGAACTGCGCCAGAAGCATGCTGAGCCACCGCTTGGTGGTGGCGCCTGTCTCCGGTCCGGTGCCTGCCTCCTGCGATGTGGAGTTGCTGAGCGCGGGCGGGCAGTTGCTGACCCCGCTGGCCCCCGGTGCCGCTGCGGGCCCGGCTATCCCCGCCGGCGGCTCGTGGCCTGCCGCGCATGCGGGCTGGCCAGTAACCGTGCCGGGTGCCGGGACCAGCGGGAGCTGGCGTGTCCTGGTTGAGGCGGTCCGTTACGAGCCGCAGCGCATCTTGTACGTGTACGGGCCGGACGATGTGAGGTACGTGGTCAGCGGCCACTCAGGGCATGGCCCCGGCGGCATGCTGGTCGTCATGACCGGGCTGGCCGGCATCGGCCCGGTCACCACGCGGGTCGCCCTGAGCTACGCCGCGGCGGCCGGCACCGTGCTGGTGCTGCTGGCCGGCGCGGCGGTCGCCCTAACTCGCGTCATCCTGCGACCGCTGCGTCAGGCGGCCGAGGTCGCGGAAATCGCCGGACAGGCCGCGGGCGCGGACCTGTCGCGGATGATGCCAAGCCATGCCGGGCCGCCGGGAGAAGAAGAGCGGAGCCGCTGGCTGTCCGGGATGACGTGCATTCCGATCTCAGAACAGATGGAGACGAGCCGCGCGGCCGAGGCCTCGGCGCGCCGGTCGGCCGAGCAGCTGTCGAGCCGCCTGGCTGAGGTCAGTCTGGACCTGCGGACCTCGGTAAATGTCGTAGCCGGGTTCGCTGCGCGCTGCCGGCAGCGAGGCACGCCGCTGCCCGCCGACCTTGCCCGGATGATGCGGCGGGTGGCCGGTGAGGTCGCGCGGATAGAAGCGGCAATACAAAGACTCGGCCCGCAGCCAACCCAGACAGATGATTTGCCCTGGGTTCGATGCTGTACAGAGCCGGCCAAGCGCGAGAGCATGGTCGTCAGCTACCGGCTGACGAAGGAGCCTGCCTTGACCGAGACCACCGCGGGGCCGGCTGTCACCGGCTTCAATCACTTCTCGCCGACCGTGTCCGATGTGGAGGCCAGCGCTCAGTGGTACGAGCGGGTCTTCGGGATGAACCGGGTGCCGGTCACGTTTCCCCATTACGGTGCCGAGGAGGAGGGTTACGCCGTGCTCCTCATCGACCCGCGTTCCGGCATCGCGATCGGCCTGCATCACCACGAGGGCAACCCCGGCCAGCTCTTCGACGAGGTCCGGACCGGCCTGGACCACATCTCCTTTGGCGTCGCTGACCGGGCCAGCCTGGAATCATGGGCAAGCTGGCTCGACGAACTCGGCATCGAGCACTCCGGCGTGGTCGACGCCGACAAGCCGATGCCCTACTCGGTGGTCGTGTTCCGGGATCCCGACAACATCCAGCTCGAGCTCTTCTACATGGCAACGTGACCGGCAGAGGCCCGGCCTCTCTCTAGCCCGCGGCCTGCCCGTGCAGGCGGGCAAACCATGCCGTAATCGAGCGCTTATAGCCGTCCGGCATGGCCAGTTGCGGCACCTCGGCCGGGCCGAACAGGCCAGCCCGCTTGTGCTCGCTGCTGACGACCGGGGGACCGGCGCTGAGCAGGTGGCAGGCGTAGGTGACGATCACGACGTCCCGGTCCTGGCCGATGTGATACTGCCAGCAGTCCAGCAGCGGCCCGGCCGTGACCTGCCAGCCGGTCTCCTCGCTGATCTCCCGGGCCACGCAGTCGGGCGGGTCTTCCCCCAGCTCGAGTTTCCCGCCCGGCAGTTCCCACTCGCCGCGCTCGTTTTCCAGCAGCAAGACCGCCCCGTCCAGGACGACGACGCCCTTGACCGATACCGGGAACGCGCGCACCGCGGGCATGCTCGCTGTCACCTTCTGCTCACTCCCTCGGCCAGCTTCCGTCTGACGCTAGCATCCACGTCCGCGAACACTCCCTCCCTGCCTCAGAGGCACGGAACGATCCTGGTGCGTGCCCCTCGCCGGCCGACCTGCCCCGGCATCCTCGCCCTTCCCGGCCGCCCGCGGCTACCAGCCTGGCTTGCGCCAGGTGAGCTCGTAGCGCCAGTGGACCAGCCACCGGACCCGGGCTCCGGGCAGGGCCGCCGAGGCCTGGGCGCGGACCTGCCGGAGGGACAGCTGCGGGTCCTTGACCGGCATCGGGGGCTGGGCCGCGTGCCGCCGGTACATCTCCCGCCGGTAACGCCGCCCGGCGGGCAGGCACAGCAGGACGGCGCGCCGGGCGTTGCCGCCGACGACGGACACCGCCTCGGCGGGCAGGCCGCGCGGGATCTCCAGCCGGTGATGGGAGACCGCGATCAGCAGGCCCCCGGGCCGCAGCGCGGCGGCGAGCCGCGGCAGCACGGCGGCCAGGTCCATGTGGTGCAGGGCGCTGATGCTGGTGACCGCGTCGTAGGCACCGGCGGGCAGGTCCGCGGTGGCAGCATCGCCGAGCAGGCAGGTCACGTTGGCCGGCACGATCCGCCGCGCCTCGGCGATCATGGCCGGCGACACGTCCAGGGCGTCCACCCGGTCAGCCCGCTCGGCCAGCCGCGCGGCGAACCGGCCCGCGCCGCACCCCACGTCAAGCACCCGTCCGCACTGCGCGGGCAGCGCCCGCAGCAGGCGCTCGTAGTAGTAGGAGTTGTGGTCCCATGCAGCGTTGATCACGGAGGCGATCCTCGCGCATCCGGCCGCGATCGCAGGCCGGAACGGCAGTGGAATGATCATCGATCCCTCGGCCAGGAACGGTGATCGGGGAGCACATTCAGGAAGCTGACGCGAACCCCTTGCTCGTCGCATAGCCGTCTGCCCAGATCGGCGGCCCGGCTAAGCACGCCGAGCGGCTGCTGGCTGTAGACGTGGACCTTGACGCACTGACGGCGCGTACTCAGTGTCGGGATGAGCACCAGGCCGGTTCCCGGGCGATGGCCCCGGCGAGCACCCGCTCGTCCTTACGGTCGGCCCAGCGGCGGTCCTTATCGTGCGGCAGGAACCGGCCGGTCCCGGCGATCTCGATGACGTCAGTGAACAGGCCGGAGGCCACGGCTTCCGGGTGGGCAGGACCGGCGGTGGGCACGTACGGGGCAACGATCAAGGGTTGCAGCCAGTCCCACCCGATTCCTGTCGGCACCGTACTCGCAGGCGCAGCGGGGCGGTGCACCGCACCCGTTAGCGAGGGGCGAAAAACTCGGCCAGCGCAACAGCAAGTACGTCGGGTGCTTCCTCGGCCATGTGGTGGCCAGAGTCGATGCTGTGGCCGCGCACATCGTCGGCCCAGTCTCCCCAGATCACGAGCGGGTCGCCGTAGAGATCCTCGAGATCGTCTCGCTGGGACCACAGCACCAGCAGCGGCGACCGCACCCGGTTCCCGACCGCCCGGTCGGCCTCCTCATGCTGCCGGTCGACGGTAAGGCCAGCCCGGTAGTCCTCAAGCATCGCCCGGACCACGTCCGGATTTCGCGTGGCCTTCCGCCATTCGTCGTAGTTCTCGCGCCCCATTGCTCCGGGATCGCCGCGGTACCAGCTGTCAGGGTCAGCGTTGATGACCCGCTCGGGGATCTCAGGCTGAGCGAAGAAGAACCAGTGCCACCAGCGGGTGGCGAACTCGGCGGTGGTCCGGGAAAGGTGCTCGCTGATCGGGATGCCATCGAGCAGCGCAAGCCGTGATACCGCCTCGGGATGATCGAGCGCGAGCCGGAGGGCGACATAACTCCCTCGGTCATGTCCGGCCAGAGCGAACCGGCGGTGACCGAGCGCACCCATGACCGCTATCAGGTCACCCGCTGTCGCCCGCTTGGAATGCGCGGTGTGATCCACGGTCGGCGCCGGCCCGCGCGACCGGCCGTACCCGCGAAGGTCGGGGCAGATGACTGTGAAGCCGCGCTGGACGAGCCGCGGAGCGACTCGATGCCACGTGGCCGAGGTCCGCGGGTGCCCGTGGAGCAGGACAACCGGAGGGCCATCGCCGCCGTGGCGCACAAAGATCGATGCTTCCCCGACGTCGACTCGATCCGTCTTGAAGCCCTCGAACATGCTCCCAGTCTGCCAGTATTCTCCAGCGGACGGCGGCGGCCCGCGATCCGGCCTCGAAATGCATAAGCGCTGGTCAGCGGGGGGTGACTCAGGCGGAGCGAGCGGGCTGTAAAACCGTAGACCCGGCCTAGCAGGTGGGGTAGAGCCAGCTAGATCAGGGCTACTCGGCGGCTGGGTCTGGTGGCTCATCGCCGAGGAGCCAGCGCGCGCCCTGACCGAGTTCGGCGGCGGCGTCCTGCGGGTTGTAGAGAGCGCACCGGCGGAGCGAAAGGCAGCCGCAGCCGATGCAGCTGTTCAAGGTTGTGGACAGCCGCTGCAGTTCGGCGATCTTCGCATCGATTCTGGCCTGCCATGCCCGCGCGGCGCGGCTCCACTGGGCCCTGGTGGGGGCCCGGCCGGCCGGAAGCAGCGCCAGGCTTTCGCTGATCTCCCGCAGTTCCAGGCCGAGTTGGCGGCCGGCCCTGATGAAGGCCACCCGGCGCAGCGCGTGTCGCGGGTAGCGGCGCTGGTTGCCGGCGGTCCTGGTGGCGGTGATCAGACCCAGGCCCTCGTAGAACCGCAGCGCCGAGGGGGCGACGCCGCTGCGCGCGGAAAGTTCGGAGATGGTCAGGAAGCTGGGCCGGGCCGGCGAAGATGCCACGGCCGCCAGCATAGGGGTAGCGGCTTGACTTGAAGTGCACTTTAAGTTGCAAGCTTCTCAGCATGAGGGATGAACTTGTGAAAGAGCGGCTGTCTTTCGCTGATCTGCCGGGCCTGATGGAGGAGATGAGCGGCGATGAGAAGCACGACCACTCCGCCGCCTCCACGCTTGACGTGCTGTGGGTCCTGTACGACCAGGTGCTGCGTATCAGCCCGGATAGCGTGGCGGACGACGACCGGGACCGCTTCTTGCTGTCCAAGGGCCACGCACCTAAGGCGTTTTACGCCGTGCTCGCCGCCAAGGGTTTCATCGATCCCGCTGAGCTGCCGGGATTCGGCACCTTCGGGTCGATACTCGGGCACCATCCCGACCGTAACCTGATCACCGGCGTGGAGATCTCCAGCGGCTCCCTCGGCCACGGGCTGCCCATCGGTGTCGGCGTGGCCCTCGGGCTGCGCGCCCGGGGCAAGACGTCCCGGGTCTTCGTTCTGGTCGGCGACGGTGAGCTTGATGAAGGCTCCAACCATGAGGCGATCGCGTTCGCCGGCGCAGTGGGCCTGGATCGGCTGGCCGTCATCGCGGTGGACAACTCAAGCTCGACCTACGGCTGGTCAGGCGGCGTGGAGACCCGGTTCAGCCGGGAAGGCTGGTCGGCCGCCCGGGTCAACGGCCGGGACCACCAGGCGCTGGCCCAGGCGCTCAGCGCGGCCCATCCCGGCGTGCCGCGGCTCGTCGTGGCCGTGATCGATCCGAGCTGACTCACCCGAGGAGAGCATGACGATGGACACGATGCGGGACCGCTTCATGCGGGTCACCAGCGAATTGCTCGACAGCGACCCCCGGGTGGCCGTGGTGCTGGCCGACATCGGCGCGGATGTCTTCGAGCCTGCCCGGCGGCGGCACCCGGATAGGGTTATCAACCTGGGCATCCGCGAGCAGTTGCTCATCGGCGTGACGAGCGGCCTGGCGCTGTCCGGCCTGCGCCCGGTCGCTCACACGTTTGTCCCGTTCCTGGTGGAGCGGCCATTCGAGCAGATCAAGCTCGACATCGTGCACCAGGGGGTCGGCGCGGTGCTGGTCAGCGCGGGCGGGTCCTTCGACTATCCGTTCTACGGCCGGACTCACCAGGCACCAGGCGATGTCGCACTGCTTGACACGCTGCCCGGCTGGACCGTGCACGTTCCCGGCCATCCGGATGAGGCGGAGGCGCAACTGCGCGCTGCCGTGACGGCGGACGGCCCGGTCTACCTGCGGTTGTCGGTCCCGGCGAACGCGGCGCCGTTCCCGGTACGCCCCGGCGAACTCGCGGTTCTGCGCACCGGCAGCGCGGGCACGGTGCTTGCGGTCGGGCCGATGGCCGACGCCGTGCTCGCCGCGACCGCAGGCCTGGACGTGACCGTCCTTTACGCGACGACCATCAGGCCGTTTGACGCGGATACGCTGCGGGCCACGCTGAGCAACCCGGACGTGGTGCTGGTCGAGCCGTACCTGACCGGCACCTCGGTGCCGTTCGTCGCCGAGGCGATGAGGGACATCCCGCACCGAGTGCTCGCGCTCGGCGTCGGGCGACAGGAACTGCGCCGCTACGGCACCCCGGCCCAGCACATAGCAGCCCACGGCCTAGACGCGGTCAGCCTGCGAGCGCGGATAGCTGACTTCCTTTCGGCGAAGCCTCTGGTTCGAAAGCAATAAGTCATAGCCAGGAGCGGCTGCACCTGACGTGGCCTGCGCTCTTAGGCCCAGCACAGGCGTCAGCCCGCTGCCGCCTCGACCGGGGAGGATGCAGGAGAGCACCACGGTCAGCGGCCATAGCGCCTGGGCCGCGCCCGCGACCCGCTCGGCCAGCCCGGTCTGGCCGGATCCGGTGACCAGTTCCACGGCGAACCACGCGACCAGCGCGAGCAGCACGGTGACGGCGCCGGCGGCCACGGCAGGCCGAAGGGCCCAGGGTGCCGCAGGCCCGCGCCGGCAGGCCCCGGCAGGCCAGGTGGCCACCCCCGCGAGCCCGATCGACGCGCAGATAATGTGCGGCCACGGATAGGGATCTCCCGGGTGCTCCGGGTTCACCGCCACCAGCATGCCGGCCACGGCCCCCGCGATCAGGATCAGGCGGCCTATGGTCCTGGCTGGCCGCAGCGCCAGCGCCGTGACGACGTAGCAGAGGCCGACCACCACGAACGTCAGCGTCATCACCCACCGGTCGGTCGCACCCGGCGCGGCGAGTGAGCTGACGGTCTCGGACACCGGGTCGAAGCGCGGCTGCAGGTCGGCGGCCGCCGTCCACCCGCCGACCATCAGGACCGGAGCCGCAGCCGAGGTGACCACACCCCACAAAGGCACGCCCTGCATGCCACCACCGTAAACGAACCATTCCTGGGTGTATGTTCCGGCCTCCAAAGATGCCTGGGGCATCCCCGAGTGGCGCCGGTTCCTCGGGAAAGGCAAGTCCCGGATTGAGTCCTAGTTTCGGGGTAGCGAGGATGGCCAAGCCGCATGAGCGCTGGGAGAATCCGTCCGCGTCCGCCGACGTCGGCCCCGAGGTGATCCAGCGCATGTCTGCCAGGAGGTATTGTGCCTGACCCAGCTGACGACAAAAATCGTGCTCGCATGAGGCAGAAGGCCGCCGAGCTCCGCCGCCGGGCTGCCGATCTAGCCGGCTCCATCGCGTCCACTGAGGAACACGTCGCCGCTACTTTGGAGAAGGTCGCCGATCATCGGCCACCGGATGACGCCGAGCGGTTGCGCGCGCGGGCTGACGAAGCCAGAGCTTATGCGGTCAAGGAGCGTCGGCGAGCCGCGGAGTACCGCAAGCGCAGCGAAGCTGACGACCGGACCAAATGAGCGCTAGGTTCGCATTGCCGTTTTGACGCGGGCGATGTCTCAGGTCCGCCGGTCGCGGAGTCTGGCCGTCACGCGCGGCTCCAGCCGCGCGCTAAAGGTTTTGCGGCCGACGCGCGACTATTAGTTGTGATGCGCTCAGCGAACCTTGGTCGGCGGGGTCGGGTCCGGCCTGGCGGCGGGGCCAGGATCGGCGGCGGGCTCAGGCGGATGCCGGCGGAGATGTCGCATGGACGCTAGCGGTGAGGCGAGGATCCCGCGGTGCCACGTCGCTGAATTGAGCTGTTTCTTCGCGGCTCATGACCGCTGGCTGTTCGGACACGCGTGCGTGCGTACCCGCGGCGACCGCGAGCTTGCCGCGGACCTGGTCCAGGACACGTTCGAGGCGGCAGCCAGGGCGTGGGCGGTGTTGCGCGATCATGCCAGCAGCCGGCAGCGGGCCTGGCTGCTTGGCACGCTGGTGAATAAGAACATCAGCGATTTCCGGCGCAAGGAGGCGTTCCGCCGCCGGCACGCCGACATCTATGCCAGGTACCAGGCCACCTCGGCCGATACTGCGGCACAGGCTCTGAACGCGATCGCGCTCGAACGAGCGCGGGAGATCATCGACGACATGCCGCCAAGGCAGAAAGAGATCTCGGTGATGCGATGGCAGGACCACATGAAGGCCGCCGAGATCGCCGCCGCGCTGGGCGTGGCGGAGGGCACCGTGCACGCTCATCTGCATACGGCGCGGGCCAAGCTGATCGCGGGGCTGGAGCGGTACTACCCGTTCGGCAAGGACAGCGGGGAAGGAACGGCGCTATGACAACCGGCGCAAGCGCACACCAGGAACGTGCGGACTTGTTCGTGGCGGATTTCTACCCGCAGCTCGGCGAGTACCTCGCGGCGCAGCACACCAGCGGTTACGACGCGAGTGCGGGGCGAGCCCGTTTCCTGGCCTGGCTCAGCCGGCCCGCGGACGACGCTGAAGAGGCCGGTACCGTTACTGATCCCGGGGCAGATGCGGACCCGATCAAGGACTACCTGGCGCAGGTCAGCAAATTGTCCCCGCTTAGCGTGGAGCAAGAGACCGAGCTGGCCAAGCGCATCGAAGCCGGGCGCTACGCCGAGGAGAAGCTGGCTGAAGGTG
>PMST01000083.1:861-2945 GCA_003168295.1 Actinomycetota bacterium | reverse complement strand
GCCGCCGTCGTCAAGGGCGACGAGCGGATGGTGCGGGTGCTGCAGCAGGCGGTCCGCGACCGGCAGCGGGTCCCGAAGGCCGATCTGGAGGTCGACGCCGACCGGGTGCATATCCCGCTGCGGCGCGAGGCGATCCTGCGCGCCCGCGACCGCGCCCGCTCCACCCGCAAGCCGCACAACGTCGCCCGCAAGCTCTTCGTCACCGAGCTGCTCAACGAGCTCGCCCGCGGCGAGGCCCGGGTGCTGGACCGCCCGTTCGACGACGAGGACCTGCCCTACGCCCGCGAGCGGCTGTGGTCCGAGCCGGGGGTGGTCGACGCGCTCGACCAGCTGTGGCCCCTCCTCACCCCGGAAAGGCTGCTGGCCGGGCTGCTGAGGTCGCCGGCCGCGATCCGGTCCGCCGCCGGTCCCGCCTTCTCCGATATCGAACGGTCCCTGATTTCACCGCAACGCGAAGGCCTGGAACGAATCTGGAGTTCCAGGCCTTTCGCGTACGGCCAAGGCGCCTACTTGCCGCGGTTGCGGCGGCGGCTCTCCCGCCACCAGGTGCCGAGCACGACCCGCATGAACCGGCTGCCGTAGAAGACGTTGTTCAGGCCCGGGATGTGCAGGTTGTAGAGCGGGTTCTGGCCCTTCTTGGACTCGCCGACCGCCCGCCGGTGGATGGTGGCGGGCACCTCGAGCAGCTTGTACCCGTGGGTGATGACGCCGATCAGCAGCTCGGAGGCCTGGTACTGGGGCTGCTCGAGCTGGACCGCCCCGGTCACCTCGGCCCGCATGGCCCGCAGGCCGAAGGTCGTGTCGCCGATCTTCTGCCCGGTCAGCGCGGTCACCAGCGCGGCGAAGAACAGCACGCCCGCCTTCCGGACCGGGTCCTTGGTCTCCGCGCTGCCCAGCCGGCGGGAGCCGGTCACGAAGTCGGCCTTGCCGTCGAGGATCGGCTGCAGCAGGGCCGGGATCTCGGCCGCGTTGTACTGGCCGTCGGCGTCGGTGGTGACGATGTACTGCGCGCCGCCCTCGCGGGCGATCCGGTAGCCGAGCCGCAGCGCGGCGCCCTGGCCCCGGTTGACCGGCACGTCGCACACCATGGCGCCGGCCGCGGCCGCTTCGGCCACGGTGCCGTCGGCGCAGCCGTCGGCGACGACGATGACCGCCGTGGCCAGCCCGCAGACCTCACCGGGCAGTTCGGAGATGACCGGGCCGATGGCGCCTTCCTCGTTGTAGGCGGCGATCACGATCGCGACCGGGGCCAGCTGCGTGGCCCGCTCGCCGTAGGACCCGGTAAAGGCCTCGACGGCGGCATCGTCGACCAGCTCGTCCTGCGGGTTGGCGTACTTCATGCCGGGCTCATCCCGCTCCGCGGTGAACCCGGGGCCGCCGGATCGAAGTCGGGCCAGACCGTCGCCATGCCGGATTCGAGGTCGTACCCGGGCTGGTAACCCAGCGCCTTCGCCGCGGAGATGTCGATCACGATGGCGGGCATCTCGCCGCTTTCCACCGGCACGTTCTGGGCGGGGATGGCCGCGCCGGTGACCCGGCGGGCCGTCGCCACCATGTCGTTCACCGACACGGACCGGCCCGCGCCGAGGATCAGCGGGCCGTTATGCCCGGCCTCCCAGGCCGCGAGCACGCCCTGGACGATGTCGTCCACGTGCACCACGTCGCGGAGCATGCTCCCGTCGCCGCGGACCTGGACGCCTTCGTCGTCGCGGGCGGCGCGCATCAGCCGGGGGATGAAGCTGTCCTTCTCGGCCATCCCCGGGCCGTAGACGTTAGAGAACCGCAGCGCCGCACCGGTGATGCCGTAGCAGTTGGCGTAGCTGCCGATCAGCATCTCCGCCGACGCCTTGGTCGCGCCGTACGGGGTGAGGGGACGGAGCACGCTGCGCTCCGTGATGACCTCGCCCGGTCCGCTGCCCGCGCCGACCAGCGCATTCGTCGACGCGAAGATGAAGGTCCCCACCTCGTTCTCCCGGGCGGTTTCCAGCAGCCGGGCGGTGGCGTCCACGTTCAGCAGATGAGTGGCGACCGGATCTTGCACCGAGGCCAGCACCGAGGTGATGGCGGCCAGGTGGATGATCACG
>PMST01000083.1:0-847 GCA_003168295.1 Actinomycetota bacterium | reverse complement strand
GCCACGGTGACCTCGTGCCCTTCGGCGACCAGAGCGCGGACCACTCTGCGGCCGATGAAGCCGGCCCCGCCGGTCACCAGGACGCGGGAACGATTCACCATGCGTGCTCCGTTCAGCAACTTTCGGATGTGTGTCATATGTCGCTACATGCCAGTTCGCGGGGGTATTCGGCATGCGGTGGCCGCCTGCTCGCAGACGGCTTGATTCGCCATCCGGTTCTACCGGTTTCCGCATCCTCACGCTACCCGGACGCGCTTAGAGTTTCCTGGTGAATGGCTGGCAACAGGTGTAACCGAAGGTAGACCGGGGCCAGTGTACTCGTGGCTTAGTGATCTTCGTTCCGCTGCCTGCCGGCACGCCTGCCAGCCTCCCGTCCCGTATGCCATGCTGTGCGGAGGCAACAACGCGGAGGAACGCCGGTGCGAATCCGGGGCTGTCCCGCAACTGTGACCGGGAGTGACCCCCTGGGGGCCACCGCCTTACCCGGAAGCCAGAGACTCCGGTTGCCGAATGTTCCGGACTTCGGGCGAGGAAACCCGGGAAGGACTGACGGTTATGACGACGACCGGGGACAGGATCTACCCGTTCACCGGGATCGTGGGGATGGCTGACCTCAAGCTGGCGCTGCTGCTCAACGCGGTATCGCCGGCNNCCGGTGGCCGTGGTCGAGGGCTGTCCCTACTCATGCGACCCCGCGGCGCCCGATCCCTCCTGCCCGGCGGGACCGCACCCGCCTGGCGCCGCATCCGTGACCCGGCCCGTCACACTGGCCGAGCTGCCGGTGGGAGCCACCGAGGACCGCCTGGTCGGCTCGCTCGACATCGAGCGCGTGCTGACCCAGGGCACC
>PMST01000643.1 GCA_003168295.1 Actinomycetota bacterium | reverse complement strand
CTGATGGTCGGCAGGCGCCTGAAGCGCCCCGTCGTCGCGGTACCGGGGAATCGCGCGGATGCCGCAGCTCGGCGACTTGGCCTTGAACACGTACCCGTCGAGTTCCGCGGGCATCGGCAGCGCCGTCATCGCCGCGGTGTGATCGCCGGTGCCGCCGCGGTTGACCAGGCGTCCGGCGGCGGTCAGCCGGATCGGCTCGCGCGGGGTGCCGAGCCCGATCTCGACCTCCGGGCAGTAGGGCACCCAGTCCACGTGCGGGGCCAGTTCGTCGGTGAGGAACCGGTAGCGCTTGTGCCCGCCGTTGAACCGCACCTCCTCGCCGAGCAGGCAGCTCGACACGCCCACCCGCGGCCGGGCGCCCGCGAGGTCTTCTCCGCCCGCTTCCCGCATAACGTCAGCCTCTCACGGGCAGAACACGTATCCCGCGAAGGGCCAATCTCCAGCGAAGGACCCAAGAACGCAGCGCCCAGGAAGGGGCCAGCGGATGGAAACCGCGATCGTGCTGTTCACGCGTGACCTCCGGCTGCACGACAACCCGGCGCTGCATGCGGCGTGCGCCCGCGCCCGCCAGGTCGTCCCGGCCTTCGTCCTCGATCCGGCCATCGCCGGGCCGCCAAACCGGATCCGCTTCCTGGCCGACGCCCTGGCCGACCTGCGCGAGCAACTCCGCGAGCGCGGTGCCGACCTGGTGATCAGGACCGGCGATCCGGCCGCCGAGGTGATCAAGCTGGCGGACCAGGTAGACGCGAATGCCGTCTACGTCGCCGACGACGTCTCGCACTACGCGACCCGCCGCCGCCGCGCACTGGAACGCGACTGCTCCCAGCGCCGCCTGAACCTCGTCGCCACCCCTGGCCTGACGGTCGTGCCGCCCGGCGACCTGAGGCCGGCCGGCGGCGGCCACTACCGGGTCTTCACCCCGTACTGGCGCGCCTGGCGCGCGACCAGCTGGCGCGAGCACTACCCGGTGCCGCGGCAGATCCGGCTGCCCGCGGTCAATACCACCGGCCAGATCCCGGCGCCCGGCCCCGGCGTCTCACCGGATCTGGCCCCGGGCGGCGAGCGGGCCGGCCGGAGGCGCTTCGCCGCCTGGCGCCAGGGCCGGCTAGAAGGCTACGACGAGCACCACGACGACCTAGCGGGCGATGACACCTCCCGGCTGAGCGCGTACCTGCGGTTCGGCTGCGTGTCGCCGCTTGAGGTCGCGATCGGCGCGCGGGATCGTCCTGGCGGCGAAGAATTCTGCCGCCAGCTCGCCTGGCGCGACTTCTTCTACCAGGTCACCGCGGCGTTCCCGGACATGGCCCAGAAGAACTACCGGCCCGGGCCGTCCTGGCACGAGGACGCCGGCGCGCTGCAGGCCTGGCGGACGGGACAAACCGGCATCCCGATCGTGGACGCCGGGATGCGGCAGCTGGCCGCCGAGGGCTTCATGCACAACCGCGCCCGGATGATCACCGCCTCGTTCCTCACCCGCAACCTGGGGATCGACTGGAGGCAGGGGTACCGGCATTTCGGGGCCCTGCTGGCGGACGGCGACGTGGCCTGTAACGCGGGCAACTGGCAGTGGGTGGCCGGGACCGGGAACAACACCCGCCCCAACCGGGTGATGAATCCCCTCCGCCAGGCCCAGCGGTTCGACAAGTCCGGCGCCTACGTGCGCCGCTACCTGCCCGAGCTGGCCGGCCTGGACCCGGCGCGCATCCAGGCCCCATGGCAGCTCGACGACGCCGAACGAAAGCAATTGAACTACCCCGATCCCATAGTCGAGCTGTCCTGACCCACGTTCTTTTGGTCGGAACGGCACTGGTACCACCCCCCGCACACCAGCCCGCCCGGCCGCGTCAGCGCGACCGGGCGGAGCTATCAGCCTCAGGAGCACGGTGCCTCAGGAGCACGGTGCCCTTAGGAGGACGGGGGCGTCAGAACGGTGTTGATGATGTAGACGGTGGCGTTGGCGGTCTGGACGTTGCCGCACACAATGCTCGCGCCGTTGACGGTGTAGTTGCTGCCCATCATGGCCGGGGCGACGGTGCCGCCTTCCAGCGTCTTGATCTTGGCGCCGGAAGCCAGCTGGGCGGGGGTGTAACGGCCGGAAGCCACGTGGTAGGTGAGGATCTTGGTGAGCTCGGCCTTGTTGGCCAGGATCCCCTTCAGGGTGGCGGCCGGGATCTTGGCGAACGCGGCGTTGTCCGGGGCGAACACGGTGATGTTGCTGGCCGAGTTGAGCGTGTCCACCAGGCCGGCCGCCTTGACCGCGGCGACGAGGGTGGACAGGAGCGGGTTGGCCGAGGCCGCGGTGGCGACCGGTGCGGTGGCCATGCCGGTGAAGCTGCCGCCGCCCGACTTGGGCACCGAGGCGCAGCCCGAACCGAAGTCCATGGTGGTGGCCGCGCCAGACCCGGCCGCGGCCGCGGAGGAACCCGACGCCATCGGGGCCGAGGAGGACGCTGCGGGGGTGGACGAGCCGGAGCCAGAGGCTGCGGTCGAAGAACCGCTGGAGCTGCAGGCTGCCACGCCGAAGGCGCAGCTCAGGGCGAGTCCAGATACGGCGATGAAGCTGTGCTTCACGATTTTCTCCTTGCGAGATGTGTGTTCACTTGGTGAGGTACGGCTTGGTGCCGCACCCCGGATGCGGCCCGTCAGGTGACGGTGACCACGGTGGAGTCCCAGCCGCTTGCGCCGTTGGGAACGGGGTTGGCGCGTGCCGCCGTCTGCGTCACGCCCTTGCTGTCGGTGGCGCGGACCGCCAGGGTGTGCAGCCCGGGGCTGGCGTCCCAGGCCCACATCCACTGCCGCCAGGTGTCGAGGCCGTCGGCGGCGGCCAGTGTGGCGCGCTGCCACGGGCCGTTGTCCACGTTGACCTCGACCGCGGCGATCCCGGTGGCCGGCGCCCAGGCCACTCCGGCCACCGCGATGCGCCCGGCCTTGACCTGGGACAGCGGCCTGGGCACGTCAATGCGCGACTCGGTCTTGATCGGCGCCTGCGCCGAGTAGCCGCGCTGGGTCCAGTAGGCCTGCTGCGCCGCGAACGTGGTCAGGGTCAGCTTGGTGACCCACTTGGTCGCGGACACGTAGCCGTACAGGCCGGGCACGATCATGCGGGCCGGGAAGCCGTGCGCGATGGGCAGCGGCTGGCCGTTCATGCCCACCGCGAGCAGCGCACTGGGCCCATGCATGCTGGGGCCGTCCATGATGGCGGTGACCGGGGTCGAGATGGTCATCCCGTCGGTGGAGGTGGACAGGACCTGGTCCGTGCCCGCCTTCACCCCGGCCTTGCGCAGCAGCCCGGCCAGCGGCACGCCGAGCCACCTGGCGTTGCCGTTGTAGCTGCCACCGACCTGGTTCGAGACGCACACCAGCGTGATGTCGGCCTCGGTCAGCGGCATCTTCAGCAGCTCGGCGAAGCTGAACTCCAGTTCCCGGTCGACCATGCCGTCGATCTTCAGCGTCCAGTTGTCCGGCGACACCTGCGGCAGCACCAGGTCGGTGTCGACCCGGTAGAAGCTAGCGTTCGAGGTGAAGAAGGGGGTCAGCCCGGGGATTCGCAGTTCCGTGCCGGCCGGCACGGCCGCCGCGCGGATGGCGGGCGTGGGCAGCCGCACCTGAGCCCGGGAGGAGGCGATGCTGAACCGCCCGAGCAGCTTGTCCCCGGTGCCTCCGGCGATCGCCGCCACCGCCGCCGCTCCCGCCCCCGTAATCAGGAAGCGGCGGCGATCCGGCGTCCCCGCGACGAGCCGAGGTCCCTGCATCCCCGCCGAATTCCCGACCGGCTGCTCCAGGTCGCCCAGGTAAGGGCCCGCGGCCAGGACGTCTTCAGACGAGACCGCGCCCGGCGCCGGGGACAGCACCGCCGGGGGATAGGCCTCCCAGACGGCCCGGGTCAGCATGACCATCGCCACGGCTCCCACGGCCACGCCGGCCAGCGTGGGTATCACGTCGACCGCGGTGGCGGTGGGCAGGTGGATGGCCGCGGACACGCCGATGACGGCGAATACCGCGAGCCCGGCCAGCCCGTAAGCGATCCGGCGGACCGCCGCGATGCCGATCACCGCGGCGAACCCGATGAGCATCACCACGATGCCGGCCAGCAGTGCTTCCTTGTCATGCGACCCGAAGTGCGTGATCGCGAATTCCTTGACCGGGATGGGCGTCAGGTTGATCGCCGTTTCCCCGACCGCGATGACCGGGGCACTGCTCGCGCTGATCAGCGCGGCCGCCAGCTCGGCCACGCCGAGCGCCACGGCCGCGGTCAGCAAGCCGGCCAATGCGCCCGCCAGTAGTCGGCGCACTGTGGCTTGTCCCGGTGTTTTGATCACGGCCACATTCGCAACTGCCTGGCGGAGCGGATTGGTATCGTTTCGATCCGTGCCGGTCTCAAGCCCCTCTAGCAGCCGGTTGCGCTGATATTTGTGCAGGTCCGTCGCGATTTAGAGCAATCCGAAGGCGGGTTCGCCTCGAATGGATGGCATGAACAGGCCAGAGATACGGGCGGCACGGCCAGATCCCGGCCCCGCTGAGGGGGAGGCCCAGGACCTGGCTTTTCTCTTGGCCCAGGTAGCGCGCGGCGACCACCAGGCCTTCGAGGCGGTCTACGGTCAGCTGGCCGGGTCGGTCTACGGCGTGGTCAGGCAGGTGCTGCGCGACCCGGCCCAGTCCGAGGAGGTCGCCCAGGAGGTGCTGCTCGAGGTCTGGCGGTCCGCGTCCCGGTTCGACCCGGCCCGCGGCAGCGGGGTCGCCTGGGTGCTGACCATCGCCCACCGGCGCGCCGTGGACCGGGTCCGCTCGGAGAACGCAGGCTCGCGCCGCGAACAGAAGGTGGCCTCGGAAGCCGTGACCGAATACGACGACGTGGCCGACACCGTGGAGACGTCACTGGAGGGCCAGCGGGCGCGCCGCTGCCTGGACGGCCTTACCGACCTGCAAGGCGAGTCGATCAAGCTCGCATATTATGGCGGCTATTCCTATCCAGAGGTCGCCCAGCTGCTCGGGGTCGCGCTCGGCACGGTGAAGACCCGGATCCGCGACGGACTGATCAGGATGCGGGACTGCATGGGGGTGATGGCGTGAAAGCGCTGCCCGACAACATGCACGTGCTCACCGGCAGCTACGCCCTCGATGCCCTGGATGCCCATGAGCGAGCCGAATTCGAGCGTCATCTGCAGTCTTGCCCCTCCTGCCAGGCGGAGGTCCGCGGGCTCCGCGAGACCGCGGCCCGGCTCGCGATAGCCAGGGCGGCCCAGCCGCCGGCTCAGATGGAACAGCGGGTGCTGGCCGCGACCTACCGCACCAGGCAGCTCCCGCCGCTGGCCGGCGACCGACTCCGCCGCGATCTCCGCCAAACCCGGCTGGCCCGGCTGTTCGCCGCCCGGTTCGCGACCGACCAGCCCGATCCTTCCTACGGTCACCGCTCTAACCGCCGCGCTGCCCGCCGCTCTAACCGCGGCCAGGGGAACGGCGGGGGGACCGGCTGGAGTAACGGCTGGCTGCGGTCACCGCGGTTGGTCGGCGCCGTGGCCGCCGCCAGCATCGCCGCCGCCGTCGGCCTGGGCATCACCCAGGTGTCGACGCAGCACCAGCTTGATTCGGCCCAGGCCAGGAGCGCCGCCATCGCCAAGGTGCTCGACGCGCCCGACGCCCGCATCGAGGCCACGTCCGCGACCGCGGGCGGAGCCGTCACCGTGGTGGTCTCCGCGCTGCAGCGGGAAGCCGTCGTGACCACGAGGGGGATGCCGTCCCTATCCTCCAGCCGGGTCTACCAGGTTTGGGTGATGAATTCGTCCGGCGCCCGCTCGGTGGGCTTGCTCTCAAGCACCAACCACATCGGTCAGCTGCTGGCCTCAGGCGTGCAGTCAGGAGACCAGATCGGGATCACCGTCGAGCCCTCCGGCGGAACCACCCACCCCACCACCACCCCCGTAGCGACCATCCCCGTGACCACCTAGAGGATGTCGCGCAGCCCGCTTAACCGTCAGCGTACGGATCACTCCCTTCCGTATATGACCATAAGCATCAAAACCCACGGACTGCCTCCCGCTCCCGGCCCCGGCCTGGTACCGAGCCGGAAAGACGTCCGCCCCGAGCCGGGAAAACCCTTACCGACCCCGAGTCCGGCCTGCCTACCCTGGGCCGGTGAGCACACCCGGCCAGTCTGCCTCTACCGTCAGTCAGGCCGCACCCATCCCCGTCACGCCCAGCCCGGTCACGCCCAGCCCGGTCGTGCGCAACAAGGCCCTGGCCGCCGGCGCGGCGGACTGGATCGAGGCTCTGCCCGAGCTCGTCGCGCGGATAGAGCGCGACTGGCAGATCACCCTGGGCCGGCCTTACGACGACGCGACCGAGGCCTTTGTCGCCCGGGCCACGCTCGCCGACGGCACGCCCGCGGTGCTCAAGCTGATGATCCCGCGCCCGGGCGAGCACGCCCGCCATGAGATCGCCGTGCTGCGCCTGACCGAAGGCGACGGCTGCGTGCGGCTACTGCGGGCGGACGAGACCCGGGGCGCGATGCTCCTCGAGCGGCTCGGCCGTCCGCTGGAGCAACTGGGCCTGCCGATGCGGCGCCGGCACGAGATCCTGTGCGCGGCGGCCCGCCAGGTGTGGCGCCCGGCGGCGGGCTGCGGTCTGCCCACCGGGGCCGAGAAGGGACGCTGGCTCATCGACTACATCACCGCGACCTGGACCGACCTCGGCCGCCCGTGCTCCGAACGCGCGGTCGATCACGCCCTGGCGTGTGCTGCCCGGCGGGTGGCGGCCCACGACGATGAGCGGGCCGTCCTGGTCCACGCCGATGTGCACCAGTGGAACGCGCTGGAGGCGCCCGGCGGCTTCAAGCTGGTCGACCCCGATGGCCTGCTGGCCGAGGCCGAATACGACCTGGGCATCGTCATGCGCGAGGACCCGGCCGAGCTGATGCGCGGCGATGCCCGCGAGCGCTCCCGGTGGCTGGCCCGGCGGTGTGGCCTGGATGCCACCGCGATCTGGGAATGGGGCGTAGTCGAGCGGGTGTCGACCGGCCTGCTGTGCACCTGGATCGGCTTGCAGCCGGTCGGCCACGAGATGCTCGCCGCCGCCGACCACGTGGCCGCCCGCGCTGACCGTTAAGCGCCCGCCTCGGCTCCGCCCTCGACGATCGCTTTCATCTTCTCCAGCGTGACCCGCATGCCGGTCAGGTTCGTCCGCAGCCGCGCCCGCCCGGCCACGCTCCAGTACAGGCGCATCGGCAGCGTGCCGGGCAGTTCGAAGGACTCGGTCACGTCGGTGCCGTCCTCGCGGGGGTCGAGCCGGTACCGCCAGGTGTTGACGATCACCTCGCCCGGCCCGTTGACCGCGAAGGCGAACTCCCGGCCTGGCTCGCTCGCGGTCACCGTGCAGGTCGTCCAGTAGACCGGCCCCCGCCCGTTGCGCCGGACGTGCCCGCGAAAGCGCGCTCCAACCCTCGGTCCGGCCGCGCCGTCCAGCCATCGTGCCTCGAAGGTCTCGGGACTGAACTCCCCGATGCGAGTCACGTCGCTGACCAGATCCCAGACCAAGGCAGGCGGGGCGGCGAAATAGACGGTCACGGATCCTTGCATCACCCGAGGATAGAACCCCATTTTTACCGAACGGGCGCCGGCTCGTCTCCCCGCTAAGCTCTTATCTCATGAGTGCGTCCGTGCATTCCAGGCTGGTCGCCCTCAGCGATCTGCACGTGGCCCACCCGGAGAACCGCAAGATCGTCGCCGAACTCCGCCCGGAGTCGGCAGGCGACTGGCTGCTGCTGGCCGGCGATGTTGGGGAGCGGTCCGGGGACATCGAGTGGGTGCTCGGTACCCTCAGCGAGCGGTTCGCCACGGTCATCTGGGCGCCGGGCAACCATGAATTGTGGACGCGCCGCGCCGATCCAGTCCAGCTGCGCGGCGAGGAACGGTACCTGTACCTGGTGGAGATGTGCCGCCGCCTGGGCGTCATCACGCCGGAGGATCCGTACCCGGTGTGGGCAGGGCCGGGCGGCGCGGTCACGATCGCGCCGGTGTTTGTGCTCTACGACTACAGCTTCCGGCCGGACGGCGCGCTGACCAAGGAACAGGGCCTGGCTATCGCCTATGACACCGGTATCGTCTGCACCGATGAGGCGCTGCTCCATCCCGATCCCTACCCGAGCCGGGAAGCGTGGTGCTGGGCCCGGGTGGCGGCGACCGAGCGCCGGCTCGCCGCTCGGGATCCGGCGCTCCCGGTCGTGTTCGTGACGCATTATCCGCTAGTCCGGGAGCCCACCCGGGTGCTGCGGTACCCGCAGTTCGCCCAGTGGTGCGGCACGACCCGCACGCACGACTGGCATGTCCGCTTCAACGCCGCCGCGGTGGTCTACGGTCATCTGCACATTCCTCGGGTGACCTGGTACGACGGGGTCCGGTTCGAAGAGGTCTCGATCGGCTACCCGCGGGAATGGAAGCAGCGCGCCCGGCGTCCCGGCGTGCCGCGGCAGATCCTCCCGGTGCCCGGCTGAGCCGTTCCCGCTGCGCCGGGCCTCCATGCCCCCGCCATACTTGACCATGCCCGATTCCGTTACGGGCGCCGCCGTGCGGGCCGCGGTCAAGGTCGCCGCCGGTCTCGGCGTCTCCAGCTCCGAACCCGTCGTGCTGGCCGACGGCGCCAACGCGATCGTGCACCTGCGGCCGTCACCGGTGGTAGCCAAGGTCGCCGCTTCCACCACCGCCGTCCGGCCCGGAACGGACGCGTGGCTTCAGCGCGAGCTGAACGTCGTGGCGTTCCTGGCCGCGGCCGGTGCCCCGGTGATGACGCCGAGCCCGGAGATGCCGGCCATCACCTATCACGGCGACGGCCAGGTGATGTCCTTCTGGCGGTACCTGAGATCGGCCGGCGGTGAAGTGCCGTCGGAAGCCACCATCGGCTCGATGCTCAGGGACCTGCACGCCACGCTGCGTTCCTTTCCGGGAACGCTTCCCGTCCTGGCGCCGCTGAACGACATCCCGGCCTTCCTGGCCCGCCCGCAGACGCAGCTCAGCCCGGGTGAGTCCGCCGCCCTGGCCGCGCCGTACGCCCGGCTCACCGCCGATCTTGACCAGGCCGCACCGTCCCGGCAGGCCCTTCACGGCGACGCCGGAGCGGGCAACCTGATGAACACCGACACCGGATGGGTCTGGCACGATTTCGAGGACACCTGCGCCGGGCCGGTGGCCTGGGATCTGGCCGCCTCGACGGCCAGCCAGCGCCTGGACGGCCAGAAGATCCTGGCCGCCTACGGCGAGCCGGTCGATCCGGCCCAGCTCGCGGTCTGCGAGCAGCTCAGATCGCTCCACCTGACCATCTGGTACGCCCTGTACGCCGAACGCCTCCCGGATTTGCGGCCGCGAGCCGCTGAACTCCTGGCCCAATGGACAAGTAAGGGATAATCCACCGGGTGAGCGAACAGATCCCTGAACAGAGCTACGCGGTACGTCAGGCCGCGCTCGCGGCCGGGTGGTCGCACCGGCACCGTGACGTGTCCGGCGGCTGGCTGCGGCCGACCGTGTTCGGCGCGGTGGACGGGCTGGTCACCAACACCTCGCTGATCGCCGGGCTGGGCGGGGGCGGGGTGTCGGCGCACGTCGTCATCCTGACCGGCGTGGCCGCGCTGGTAGCCGGCGCGTGCTCGATGGGCACCGGAGAGTACGTGTCGGTGACCAACCAGAATGAGCTGGTCCACGCCGAGGTGGCGACCGAACGCACCATGCACGCCCGCTTTCCGGACGCCGAGCAGGCCGAGCTCGCGGACACCTTCGCCGGCTACGGAGCCGACGCCGAGACCGCGGCGAGGATGGCCGCGGCGGTGTCCCAGGATCCGGATACCGCGCTGCGCGTGCATACCCGCGAGGAACTCGGCGTCGATCCGTTCGAGCTGCCCTCCCCGATCTTCGCCGGCCTGTCCTCCCTCATCGCTTTTTCGGCCGGTGCCCTGATCCCGCTGCTGCCGTACCTGGTGGGGCTGTCTGTCCTGGGCGCTTCCCTGGCCATCGCCGCGGTGGCGCTGCTGACCGGCGGCATGGTGGTGGGCCGGCTCACCGGCCGCCCCATGGTGCGCTCGGGCCTGCGCCAGCTCGCCCTGGGCGGAGTCGCCGTCGCGGTGACGTTCGCGGTGGGCAGCCTGATCGGCGGCGGGCACGTGAGCTGACCCTGCGCGTGACAAACTGCACCAAACCCGTTCAGAATCCGTGATTACCGATCCGGCCCGGGGCTCTCCCGCCAGCACAGCGAAGGCCTGCTCGATGATGGGCGGACCTTCACCGGCACGCTGACCTGGGAGTGCGGAAGCTGACGGCGCGGTGACACGTCCGCCCGCGGGCGCGTCAGCGCTGGGCCGTCCAGCTGGGCCCGGTCTTGGCCCACGCGGTCTCCCATCCGGCCAGCCGCCGCCGGTCGAGCACATGCCGGGCCAGCGCGTAGGCGATGAGCAGCGCCACCCCGGCGACCGTGGTCAGCGTCCCGCCCGTGACCAGCGCGTAAATGATCATGACGGCCTGGCCAGAGGGAGGAGCGGCAGGCTGGCCCGAGGGATTGAGCCACACCGCTACCCGGGTTCCCGCCGCCGCGCCGGAAATGGCCGGAACGGTCACGGTGGTCAGCACGCCGGATCGCTCGCCGCCTCCTGGGGCGGGCCAGCGCGCCTGTGCCTGCCCGACACGGGGCAGGCTGCCGGCCGGCGGCCCGTGCTGGACCAGCACCGCGACGGCCGGACGCAGGCGGGCCGCCGCGTGCTGTGACTGGTAGGTGTGCGTGCCGACGATGGCCGCCACCGCCACGGCCACACCGAAGACGGCCGTCAGCGCCACCAGGACCGCGCCCTCGAACCTGTCGATCCGCCGCCTGAGCGGGTTGCGCCCGGCCAGCATTCGCGCCAGCCGGGACATCCGCCCCGTGGCCACGCGAGGCACCGTCTCTGATCCGGAGGATGGCATGGCAAAAACTCCTGAGGGCACATCGCGACATTGCGGTCGGGCTGATGATGTGCCGCCGGGGTCCGGGGCGGCGAGTGCCGGGGGAGCGCATGATGCGAGGCGTCAGGAACCCGGCTGGCTGTCCATCATAAAGTACCCATCACGCCGGAACGGCCCTGATGTCACGTTCTAGGCCGAGACTTGTCCCTCGAGCGGCCCGCCGCCGACACGGTGCTCCCCCGAAGTCAGGCCTGGTCCTGATAGCGGATTACCACCACGGGGCAGCGCGCGTAGTGCACGCAGTGTTGGCTGACCGAGCCGAGCAGCGCTTCGGTGAATCCGCCATGCCCGCGGCTGCCCACCACCAGCAGATCGGCCCCGTCCGAGGCGTCGATCAGTACCTGGGCGCCGTTGCCCTCGATGACGTGGCTGCGCACGCGGACGTCGCTGTCTGGGGCAACGGTGCCGCTGATCGCGTCGGCGAGGACCTTCTCGGTGATTTCCTTAAAGTCGTAGTCCTCTCCGGTGCCCACCGGGACATATCCGTAGCTGGCGGCCACGACCGGATTGTGCCATGCGGCGACGGCATCGACGGGCGCGCCGGTGAGCCCGGCCTGCCGGATGGCCCAGCGCAGAGCACTCAGGGACGAATCCGAACCATCGACGCCCGCCACGATCCGAGGCCCCTTGGCGTATTCCTGTACTGACATCCGTTGCTCCCTTTTCCGCTCTATCCGCCGTTAACTGGTTCACCGCTTAGCGCCCGGGCCGAAACAAAAAAACCGGGCCCGCGTGCCGCCGCGAAACTTACGCGGGTGCAGCTGCCGGGGTCCGGAGCAACATTTCCACGGTACTACGATTTCCCGGATTCTCTCATTCGCGAATTTCCGGATACTGGCCAGGTAAATTCTGCTCCCGCCGCGTGATCCCGGCTGGTTCAGCGACGGGTAGTCCAGCTGGGGCCGGTCCGGTCCCACGCGGACTCCCATGCGGCCAACCGCCGCCGGTCGAGGGCCCGGCGGGACAGCGCATAGACGCCAAGTAGCGCCATCCCGGCGGGCGCCGCCACCATGGCGCCTGCGACCAGCGAGTAAAGGATCATGACGGTCTGGTCGGCTGGCGGGCCGGCCGGCTGACCCGAGCGATTCAGCCATACCGATATCCGGGCGCCGGCGACCGCGCCGGCGATGTCTGGCGCGGTCGCGGTGGTCAGCTCGCCCGATTGCTCGCCGCTTCCCGGGACGAACCAGCGTGCCTCGGCCTGCCCGACGCGGCCCATGCCGTCGGCGGAGGGGCCGTCCTGGAGCAGCAAGGCCGAAGCCGGCCGCAAGCCGACCGTAGCGGCCCGCTGCACGTGATAGGTATGGGTGCCGACAATGCACGCGATGACCACGGCCACACCGAAGGCGGCGGAAAGCGCGAGCAGGACCGCGCCCTCGATCCTGTCGACGGGCCGCCTGAGCGCGTTCCGGCCGGTCAGCAAGCGGGCCAGTCGGGACATTCGGCGAGTCGCCCCGCGGGGTTTAACGTTTACTGCCCGCCGGCTTTCGCTCGGCGGACCCGGGGCTGAAGCGGAGAACGGCACTGCGGGACTCCTGGAGGGCACATCGCGGTCGGGAGAGCGGATGTGCCGCCGGGGTCCGGAGCGGCGGGTGTCGGGCGGGAGCCGCATGGTGAATCGCGTCAGCAGCCCGGATGGCTGTTCTACAAAGGTAACCCCTCCCGCGCCGAGCGAAGCCACCCCGGCCGGCCGCCCCTGAGCGTGACGCCGTGTCCGTGCGTCCGAAATCCCGAAAACGGGGCCTCGCTGGCTTCGGAATGCCTTATTCGTAAGGAAAGGGAGTAGTATAAGAGTGTTGCTCCGGACCCCGGCAGCTGCACCCGCAATATCAGCGGATGCGGCGGCAGGACCGGAATTTTTTTTGCTCGTACACGGCACGGTGCCGGCCAGACGCTACGGCCAAGGGGAAGGTGAGAACTCCCCGGGAGAACCTGTTCTCCCTATCGCGATCTACCCAGCATGACCGACTACCGCGTACATCACCTGGTCACTGACTTAAGGAGTCGGTAATGGGCATCATCGCTTGGATCGTTCTCGGCCTGGTCGCAGGCTTGCTCGCCAATATGCTGATCCCCGGCAGAAGATCACAGGGCCTCATCCTGACCTGCGTGATCGGCGTCGTCGGGGCGCTGGCCGGCGGCTGGGTCGCCACCCGCGTGTTCCACGTCCACACCCTGAACGGGTTCTTCAACCTGTCCACTTGGCTCACGGCTATCGCCGGTGCGGCCGTCCTGCTACTCATCTTCCACCTGATCGGCGAGCGGTCAAGCAGTTCCCGCCGGTCTACCCGTTCCCGCCGGTCTACCCGTTCCCGCATGTTCGCGCGCCGCTGAGCAACGCCAGCAAGATGCGCCCCGCAAACCGCGCAGACGCGCCAGCCCGCTCAGCCGTGCCGGATCCGGGGCACCCGGAACCGGCACGGTGGCGGGCGTCACCATCTGCCACGTAAGTCAGTAACTCAGCTCTCATCGGAGTACGTCATGATCATCATTATCGGCCTCGTCATCCTGATCGCGGCGGTCGTCGCCGGACTAGCCGGCGTTCTGTCCAATAGCGGCACCGGGCACGCGCTCACCCACCATTTCGCGGTCTTCGGCTATCACGTGACCGGCTCCACCGGCACCCTGTTCCTGTACGGCATCGTGGTCGGGGCGCTGGGCCTACTCGGGCTGAGCCTGCTGCTGGCCGGGGCGCGCCGCACCTCCCGTCGCGGTCGCGAGGCCCGCCACGGACTGGCTCGGTCCCGCCGCGAGACCGCCGCCGTCAGCCAGGACCGCGACGACCTGATCGACCAGCGCGAGACCGCACGCGCCGACAACGCCAACACGCTGGGTAACGGCCCGGCGGCCAACGGCCATGGTCCCGACGCAGCCGCCGACGGCGGCCAGCACAGCAAATGGCATCTGTTCGGGCCCCGGTCCGCCGCTGCGCGCCCAGCCGACCCAGCCGACCCGTCCGTGCCAGCGGTAAACGGGCATGCCCCCGATGCCTCCGATGTCCCCGCTGACGCGTCCGTCGCCTCGGACTAGCTAGCGGAAGGCAGGCCACCGTGAGCATCGTCCCCAAGATGAATACCCAAATCCCGTCCCTAACCATAGCCAACAGCTACTAGGAGCTCCTCATGATTATCCTCGGCATTCTTCTCCTCATTATCGGCTTCGTCACCGGGATCGCCATTCTCTGGACGATCGGCATCGTTGTCGTCGTAATCGGCTTGATCCTGATGCTCCTCGGCATGGCCGGTCACGCGGTCGGCGGACGCAGGCACTACTTCTAACCTATGGCTGGGACCGTGCCCGTCATATATCCGGTCTCTGGGGGAGCACGTCACGAAAATACTCATCGTGGGCGCCGGCGTGATCGGTACGGTGTACGGCGCCCATATCGCGGCCGCGGGAAACCAGGTCTCGGTGCTGAGCCACGGGCCCAGGACCGCTGAAGTGGACGCGGGAGGCCTGCGCGCCCGCGAAGTCCTCGGCGGGGGACGTGTCGACGCCGATGCCGACGTGGTGCCGGACGCTGGCGGGAACTACGACATCGCCCTGGTCGCGGTCCGGCGTGATCAGCTGGCCTCGGCCTGCGCCGGGCTCGCGGTCCTGGCCGGGAAGCCGGCCGTGGTCTTCTTCGGCAACAACCCGGAGGGTCGGCTGGCCATCCCCGGCGACCTGCCCGGCGATGTCTACCTCGGGTTTCCCGGCGTCGGTGGCGTCATGGCCGGCCGGACCGCCGACTACGTCCGCATCCGGCAGCAGCCCACGGCGTTGCCGACGGCCGCCGACCACCGGCTGTTCGCGCTGGAAGCGATCCTGTCCGATCGCGGCTTCGCCATCCAGCGGGTCACCGACATGGACGGGTGGCTCGCCTACCATGCTGCCTTCATCGCGTGCGTGGCGGCGGCCCTGGCCCGGTGCGGAACCGACCCCGTCCGCCTGGCCGCGGACCGCGCGACACTCACCCTCATGTGCCGGGCCATCACCGGAGCCTTCGCCGGCCTGCGCGCTGACGGCGTAGCTGGAGTCCCGCGAAATCTCGCCATCTTGCACACCCCGCTGCTCATGCCGGTTGCGGTGCGGTACTGGGCCCGGACCATGCGCTCGCCCATGGGCGAGCTGTGCTTCGCCGCGCACTCGCGGCACGCCGGGGCGGAGATGCGGGCCCTAGGCGACGACATGGCCGCCCGGATCACAGACTCACCGGACCTGACGGAGCTCCTCCGCCCGTTCGCGGCTTAGCCATTTTCAGATTGAAATAGCCGGTATCCGAGATGATCGCGGCCGCGATCTCTTGCTAAGCTCAAATGACCATTCTGGAAGTTTATTGCTAGTCGCCCGTTATCAGCGTAGGTTTAAAAGAGAAACACACCGCACCTCCGGACCCAGGGTTCGCGGCGAATGTCCTGACCGACTAGGGCCGTGGGGCGGGCACAGGCGGGCTCCGCGTTCATGAGCCTGGCCAACTGCTTCTTCGTCTCCCTGGTGGCGCTCATCCCGGCGGCCGGTCTCGGTGTGGTCGCCATCATCATGTCCGTGATCAGCGGGGTGTCCACCGTGCGAATGCACGGCCGGATGGCCAGACAGGAATTGCGCATCGCGATGCTGGCGCTCAGCCTGGCTACGTACCTGTTCCAGCTGGTCATCGGCATCCTTCTGGTCATAAGCCCAGGGGATCACACCGAGGTGTATAGCGTGGCCTACCTGGAGATTGCGCTCTTTGCTGTCGCGCTCGGCCGCGCCTGGGGACTCGTCCAGGGAAAGCACCTGCGGCCAGCTCCCGTCTCACGCTAGCTAACGGCAGGCTGTGCCCGCGTATCGGGCATACCGGCTAAAAGATAAGGAACCGGACATGGCAAAGAACGGCAGCACCTGGCGAGTGCGAGCGGGCGTCCGGCTCGGCGCCGGGGCCATCGCGCTCGGTGCCCTGGTCGCAGGCGCCCTTGCGGCTCATGCGAGTGCGGTCCCGGCGGCACCGCGCGGCCCGGGCCCGGGGCTGGTCGTCACCACCGCCGGGGGGACACTCCGCGGTACGTCGGCCGGCCGGACGGATGAGTTCCTCGGCATCCCCTACGCCGCGCCGCCGGTGGGCCCGCTGCGCTGGCAGCCGCCGCAGCCCGCGGCCCCCTGGACCGGCATCCGTGACGCCACGGCGTTCGCGCCGCACTGCCCGCAGCCGCCCTCGGCGTTCGGCGTGGCGAGCACCTCGGAGAACTGCCTCTACCTGAACGTCTACACCCCGCCGGGCACCCGGGCGCCCGCCGGGAACCTTCCGGTCATGGTGTGGATCCACGGCGGCGCCTTCATCGCCGGCGAGAGCGACGACTACAACCCCGCCGGGCTGGTACGGCACGGCGTGATCGTCGTGACCATCAACTACCGCCTCGGCGCGCTCGGCTTCCTCGCCGACGCGGCGCTGGCCAGCCATCCGGGCGGGTCATCGGGGAACTACGGGCTGATGGACCAGCAGGCGGCGCTGCGCTGGGTGCAGGCCAACATCCGCCAGTTCGGCGGCAACCCGCGCAATGTGACCCTCTCCGGTGAATCCTCCGGCGGGCTCAGCGTCCTGTCCCAGCTTGTCTCGCCTGGCGCCCGTGGCCTGTTCTCCCGTGCCATCGTGGAAAGCGGGACCTACGACCTGACCCAGGCCACGCTGGCCACCGCGGAGACCGCGGGCCAGGCCTTCGCCGCCAAGGTCGGCTGCGCCAGCCAGAGCGCGGCCTGCCTGCGTGCCCTGCCGGTCTCGACCATCGTGGACAACGAGGACTTCGCCGGCTACAAGCCCGACATCGACGGCACGGTGCTCACCCAGTCGATCGGACCCGCGCTAGCCAGCGGCCAGTTCAACCGCGTGCCGGTGATCAACGGAACCAACCGGGACGAGTGGCGGCTGTTCGTCGCCCAGGAACAGCTGGACGGCGCCCCGCCGGTCACCGCGGCGAACTACCAGGCCAGCATCGCGGCCCTGCTCAGTGTCTCCGCTACGGCCGCGACCGCCATCGCGGCCGAGTACCCGCTCAGCGCCTATTCGAGCCCCCCGGTCGCGCTCGGCGCGGTCGGCACCGACGAGATCTTCGCCTGCCCGGCACTGACCGTCGATGAATCGCTGTCGACATACGTGCCGACCTATGCGTATGAGTTCAATGACCGCAACGCGCCGGAACGCTACCTGGCGCCGGTCGGCTTCCCCTACGGTGCCGCGCACGAATCCGAGGTCCAGTACCTGTTCACCCTGCAGAACACCCCGTTCCCCGGCGTGCTCACCGCACCGCAGCAGCAACTGGCCGCGGCCATGAAGCAGTACTGGACGAACCTGGCCAAGACCGGATCGCCCGCCTCGCTGTGGCCCCGCTTCGACCGCACCAGCCAGCAGATGCTGTCTCTGGTTCCGCCCCGGCCGCAGGTCGAGACCGGCTTCGCCGCCGAACACCACTGCGCGTTCTGGGCTCTCGCCAGCTAGCGCCAGCCTCGATCGAGAATGGCCACCGCTACGGAAGGACCGAACGTGACTGTCGACCCGCTGCAAGCGAACGTCTGGATGGTCGGCGGCGGTATCGCCAGCATGGCGGCCGCGGCGTTCCTGATCCGGGATGCCGGCGTCCCAGGGGAGAACATCCACATCCTGGAGACCCTGGACGTACCGGGCGGCTCGCTGGATGGCGCTGAGTCGCCCGTCCAGCCCGGTTACGTGACGCGCGGCGGCCGGATGCTTGAAGACGAGGCGTACCGCTGCCTGTGGAACCTGCTTGAGGGCATCCCCGACCGTGACGACCCGAGCAAGTCGGCGCGGGAAGTCATCGTCGAGTTCAACCGCCGGGTCAAGACGCAGGCTCATGCGCGGCTCATTAATTCGGGCCACGAGGTCCTCGACGCGGCGGCGTACGGGTTCAGCAACCACGATCGGATGGAGCTGATGCGGCTGCTTGCGCTCTCCGAGCACGCGCTCGGGGCCCGCCGGATCGATGAGATGTTCTCCCGGCATTTCTTCACGACCAACTTCTGGCAGATGTGGCGGACCACGTTCGCCTTTCAGAACTGGCACAGCGCGATCGAGCTGCGCCGCTACTTCATCCGGTTCGTCCAGGAGTTCCCGCGCATCCACACGCTGTCCGGGGTCCGCCGCACCGTCTACAACCAGTACGACTCGATCGTGGTGCCGCTGCAGGAGTGGATGCTGGCGAACTACGTCGACGTTCATTTCGCGGCGACGGCCACCGACGCCGACTTCACCGACGAAGGCGGTCACCGTCGCGCGGTCAAGCTGTACTACACCGAGAAAGGCGAAGCCAGGGAACTAGATCTCGGCGAGAACGACTACCTGTTCATGACGCTCGGATCAATCACGGCCGACTCGTCCTACGCCGACCGCACATCAGTGCCTGACCTGATCCGCGACCGGCGAGACGGCGGCTGGGCCTTCTGGGACTCGGTCGCCCGCAAGGCTCCCGACTTCGGGCGGCCCAATACGTTCTACGGCAACATCGACGAGAACAAGTGGGAATCGTTCACCCTCACCAAGCACGACCGCACGCTGCTGGACGGGATTACCAAGTACTCAGGCGACGAACCGGGCACTGGAGCCCTGATGACGTGGGTCGACTCCGGCTGGCTGATGTCGATCGTCGTCCCCTACCAGCCGCACTTCCCGGGCATGCCCGAGGACACCTACACACTGTGGGGTTACGGGCTGCTCATCGATGCCGACGGGGACTATGTCCAGCTCTTCGGCGTCGACATGGAAATACCGCCGATCTACCGCGGCCTCCTCGACCTGAAGGTCGGGCTGAAGGCACTCGAGTCCGCGTTCAGGTAGGCAGCCCGGAATCAGCCAGCAGGCATCACACGGTGTCGTCGTGCGGTGAAGTGCGGGGCGCGGTCTGGTGCCCGCGGGCGGTAAATGCGTAGTCGCGGACCTCCCGGATGGTCTCGTCGAGGTATCCGACCGCCGCGGCGATGCGCTCCCTGGCCGCGTCAGCGGGCAGGTCCATGGCCACATGCAGGCTGAGCCCGGCGTGAAAGAGGTTGGTGACAACGGTGTCAAACAGTTCCAGGCTCCGGTGCGCCTGCTCAGCCGGAGGGACGGCATCGCCGTTCCCGTCCGACGGCCCGGCGGCCACGGCCGCTTCCAGGGACGGGTAGATGGAGACCAGCCCGTCGAGACCCCCGTGGCTGAGCATCCGTCTGGCGATCCGGGTGGCGACCACCAGCCGCAGCTTGGCGCCGCTGATGACGGCCCGCTGGCAGGCGCGGACCACGGCATCCGCCCCCGCGTGATCACACGAGATCGTCGTGGTCATGTCCGCGATCACGGTCTCAGCGCCGCGGTTGATGACCGATAGCAACTCCTCGCGGATCTGCCCGGCGTTACCCGCGCCGATACGCTCAGGAAGCGTCACGACCGCCTGCCGGCCGCTCCACCGTACCGGGTAGATGTCCTTAAGCACGGCAGTACGCCCGGGCGCGCCGCGGGTGACGCAGCTGCTCCGGTCGCGAAATGCTGAGTTGACGGCCGACGCACGACTAAGGCACCTTTGGTCCGATCCGGCCATGACCGGTCGAGCCGCCGGGGTCCCGGGCGACGCGGCTGCCCGCACCTTAACTCTGGCCTGGTGCAGGACGTTTTCCAGTATGAGTTCTTTCTTCACAATACGCCCATGCCACGGTCTTGGATAGCCGCAGCGGCACTATCATATGACCGGCAGGCCGCTAATTTTGGCTCTATTACGCCCGCTGCTCATTATCTATTCAGATTCCGATCGACTACCCGGCTCGCAGCCTAAAGGAAGTGACCGCCATGCCCCGAAGATCGGCTCAGCTTTCAATTCAAAAGATCATGATTCCGAACGGGCCGTGGTGACAGCCTATCCGGAATCTCTGCGTTCTTTCGCCTGCCGGTGCGACCAGCCGGATGCTGTGCCTGACTGCCTGTGCGCGCCTAGCCCGCAGCGGATCCGTTAGCGGCGGGTGCGGGCGGCGGGATGCGGTCGGCGAGGGGGATCGGCGGCGTGCTGGCGGCGGCTTTTTCGCGGGCGAGGAAGGAGCCGAGTTCGGCGATGGTGGTCATCAGCGGGGCGGGGAAAACTACGGTGGTGTTTTTGTCGACGCCGATTTCGACAAGGGTTTGCAGGTTGCGTAGTTGCAGGGCCAGGGGGTGAGCCATCATGGTGTCGGAGGCCTGGCCGAGGGCGGCGGCAGCCAGGGACTCCCCTTCGGCGTTGATGATCTTGGCGCGTTTTTCCCTTTCGGCTTCGGCTTGCCTGGCCATGGCGCGTTTCATGGTGTCCGGGAGCTGGATGTCCTTCAGCTCCACCAGCGTCACCTCCACCCCCCAGTCCACGGTGGTGATGTCGAGGATCTTGCGGATGTCCAGGTTGATCGTGTCCGTCTCGGACAGAGTCTGGTCCAGAGTGTGCTGGCCGACGACCTTGCGCAGGGTGGTCTGGGCGATCTGGTCGATGGCGTCACGAATGTTCTCGATCGCCACCACCGATTTGACCGCGTCCACGACGCGGAAGTAGGCGACGGCGGAGACGTCGACGCTGACGTTGTCCCGGGTGATGATGCCCTGGGACTGGATCGGCATGGTGACGATTCGCAGCGAGACCCGGTGCAGGACGTCGATGAACGGGATGATGAGCCGGAACCCGGGGTCGCGGGGGCCGCGGACCCGGCCGAGCCGGAACAGCACGCCCTGCTCGTACTGCTTGATGATCCGGGCAGACAACGCCGCGCCGATCACGAGCACGACCACGACGAGGAGGAGGATCAGGGCTTGCATGACGATCCTTCTGGTATGAGGCCCCGTGATCTTTTGCCGGGAAGCACCATATTGGCGAGCAATCCCGCGATCAGGCCGACCGCGATCCATGCGATGATGCCCATGACTGACTCCTTTGGTCACCGGCGAGATGATGCGTGCGGTAGTTGGTGGGGCTGAGTAGGCGCGGCGGGCAGAATTGTTCTGCCGCGGTTCACCGTTCCTTTAGCTTGCGGTGTGGCGTCCTGGCCGACGGTGCTGCGAATAAACGAAAAAATCCGGATCCCGCGTGCCGCCGCGAATTTCACGCGGGTGCAGCAGCCGGGGTCCGGAGCAATATTCTCGATATTACTACACTTTCCCGGATTCCCCTCATTCGCGAATTTCCGGATCCGGCGCGGGTTAATTCAGCCGCGGATAGCGGTCCATCCGCTTTTTCCAGCGGCAGCCCGCAGGGCCAGGAGTGTGCCCGGGCCCGTTACGCAGGCGAGCGTCTGGGCCGGTGCGTTGCTCCGGGCGTTCGCTAAGCGTATGGTCGAGTAGTAGCCGTTTGACCGCCTACGTGCGGTGGTAGCCCGGGCCAGTCCCGGGGGGACGTCGCTCCAGACCTTGGTGACGTAGTGAACCACCAAGGAAGAGCCTGATGAGCGTCCGGTACCTGTTCCGTCGAGTGAATCGACGTCTAGTCACCGCGAAGCGACGGCCGGTGGCTCGCCTCTCCAGCCTTCCATGATTTCGTGCCGTTCGACAATGGAGGACTGACTCATCAAGACCATGAATCCCGTGCGGACAGGACCTGCATCCCAGGAATTGCTCCACCGGATGGATGCGTACTGGCGGGCCGCCAACTATCTATCGGTCGGCCAGATCTACCTCTACGATAATCCGCTGCTTAAAAAGCCGCTCGAACTGTCGCATGTGAAGCCGCTCGTGGTCGGTCACTGGGGCACGACGCCGGGCCAGAATTTCATCTACGTGCACCTGAACCGGGTGATCAAGAAGTATGACCTGGACATGTTCTATATTGCCGGTCCCGGGCACGGCGGCCCGGCGCTGGTGGGCAACACCTACCTGGAGGGCACCTACAGCGAGATCTACCCGGACGTCAGCCAGGATGAAGCCGGGCTCAGGAAGCTGTTCACCCAGTTCTCGTTCCCCGGCGGGATCTCCAGCCACGTCGCGCCCACGACCCCGGGATCGATCCACGAGGGCGGCGAGCTGGGGTACTCGCTCAGCCACGCGTTCGGGGCCGCGTTCGACAATCCCGGCCTGATCGTGGCCTGCGTGATCGGCGACGGCGAGGCCGAGACCGGCCCGCTGGCGACCGCGTGGCAGTCCACTAAGTTCCTCAGCCCGGCCAGCGACGGGGCCGTGCTGCCGATCTTGCACCTCAACGGCTACAAGATCAGCAATCCGACCGTCCTGGCCCGCATTGAGGAGGAGGAACTTGACCAGTTCCTGCGCGGCTGCGGCTGGGAGCCGCAGTTCGTGTCGGGCGATGACCCGGACGAGATGCACCAGCTCATGGCCTCCGCGCTGGACGAGGCCATCGAGGGCATCCACCGGATCCAGGACCACGCGCACCGCACCGGCGGCGCCACCCCGAAGAACCCAAACTCCCGGCCGCGCTGGCCGCTGATCGTGCTGAGGTCGCCCAAGGGCTGGACGGGTCCGAAGGTCGTCGACGGCCTCCAGGTTGAAGGCACGTTCCGGTCGCATCAGGTGCCGCTGCTGGTCGACTCCGATCATCTTGAGCACCTCGGCCAGCTGGAAAGCTGGATGAAGAGCTACAAGCCGGAAGAGCTGTTCGATGAGGCCGGCCGTCTCATCCCGGAGCTGGCCGAGCTGGCTCCCGAGGGGGACCGGCGGATGGG
>PMST01000296.1 GCA_003168295.1 Actinomycetota bacterium | reverse complement strand
AGAGCTGCCCGGCGTAGGCGAACACGCCAGGGCGCGCGGAACTCGGCCTGAGCTGGTACTCGGCGGCCAGCTCGGCCAGCGACTCACCCGGCAGTGGCCCCTCGATTACGTCGGGAGTCGCCAGTTCATCGGTCAGCGTGCCCGGGCCGCCCTGGTCACGTGCTCGCTCCTTCATGGACGCGAGCCTACGGCGCGCGGGCCTGGCCCGGTGCCTGGGAATGGGGGGCCGGGAAGCGGGCTGACAACCTTCACGGACAGACGTTACCGTGCCCGCGGCAGGTGTCGTGGCCATCGGGGGTTTCTGCTGAGACGCCGTTACCGTCCAGATATCTCAGGGGCTGCCGTGTTTCCGGAGGGCTGCGACGGGGCATTTCCGCTCGTACCGGGTTCGCACAAGGTTCGGACAGACGGGCTGGGGCTGGCATGGAGGTGACTGAGGCGAGCGTCCTACTGCTCCCGTTCGCTGCCTCAAGCGTCGGCGCGGCACGCCGGCGGCTGGTGTCGGACCTGATCGCGTCCGGTGTCTGCGATTCGGCCGTCTGCGACGTCGCGCTCGTCTTCAGTGAACTGCTCAGCAACGCCTTGCGGCACGCGGACCCGCTGCCAGGCGGCAACATCAAAGTGTCCTGGCGCCTTGACGCCGACTGCGTCCAGGTCTCGGTGGCCGACGGCGGCGGCGAAACCCGGCCAGAGCTGGGCGAACCGACACCAGGCGCGACCGGAGGCCGCGGTCTGCGGATCGTGGCGAAGCTTTCCAATGGCTGGGGAACTAGCCACGGCGACGTGGGCACCACCGTGTGGGCGCAGGTGCCGATCAGCCGGGGGGCGCCGCAGATGACGCCGGCCGGTGTCTCCGTGGTGGCCGAGAGCGGGTAGGCAAACGAGCGGGACTACGCACTGCCGGGGGGAATGGTGTCGCGGTTTCACGGGGTGGACAGTGAGGTGGGGACCCTCCGGACGGTGATCGTGCATCGCCCGGGAGCCGAGCTGAAGCGGGCGCTTCCGCGCGATGCCGGCCACTTGCTCTTCACGCAGCTGCCATGGGCGGCCCGGGCGCAGCAGGAGCATGACATGTTCACGCAGGTCCTGCGCGATCATGGGGTACAGGTTCTGTACCTGACCGAGTTGCTCCAGGACGTGCTTGAGTACTCCCCGGCTCGGCGGCAGGCGATCGACGCCGCGCTCGGCGCGGTCATGCTCGGCGACGAGCTCACCGGCCAGGTCCGGCGCCATCTCGAAGGCCTCGATCCCGAGGCGCTCACCGAAGTGCTGATCGCGGGGCTCACCGCGGGCGAGTTCGGCGGCCGCGGCGTGGTGTACCAGCTGCTGCCCGGCTCGGACTTCATCATCGAGCCGCTGCCGAACCTGGTGTTCTTCCGGGATTGCGGCGTGTGGATCGGCGACCGCGTCGCGGTGGCCAGCCCAGCCGCGCCTGACCGGCGGATCCACGCGCAGCTGACGGACGTCATCTACGCACACCATCCGCTGTTCGCCGGGAGCGCGGGGGCCAAGTCGCTGTACGGGCCCGACTCCGAACCGATGGAAGGCGGCGACGTCCTGCTAGTGGCCCCCGGCGTCATCGCGGCCGGATCATCGCCAGCGGGAGTCGCCCGGCTGGCCAGGCGCGTCTTCGACGCCGGGCTGGCCCACACGGTGCTCGTGGTCTCGCTCGGGCATCCGGACCGGCGCCTGGACACCGCGTGCACCATGGTGAGCGCGGACACGGTCCTGATGCGGCCGGCCACGGCGTACTCCCTGACCACCCGGGTGCTGACGCCGGGCGGCGACGGCCTGCGGGCGTCGCATCCGCAGGCCTTCCTGGTCTCGGCGGCGCAGGCGGCGGGCCTGGACCGGCTGCGGGTAATCGAGACCGGGCTCGGCCCGGCGGCGGGCCGCGAGCAGTGGGACGACGCGGGCAACCTGCTCGTGCTCGGCCCGGGGCTGGTGGTCTCGCATGAACGCAACGTGGCTAGCCACGCCAGGCTGGAACGATGCGGCGTCGAGGTGATCACCGTGCCCGGCAGTGAATTGTGCGGCGTCCGCGGAGGTCCGCGCAGCTTGTGCTGCCCGGTCAGCCGGGATCCGGCGCTGCTGCCCGGCGACTTATCCAGCAAGCTCTCAGGATGCGCTAAGCGTAGTTGCCTGGAATCTGGACGCCCGGCGCGATAAGGTTCGGCACGTGGAGCTAAATGTCTCGAGTCGATATCACGATGATCACACAATCGTGACCATTTGCGGTGAGATCGATCTCTATACCGCTCCGCGGCTGCACAGCGAGCTNNTGCTCTCCTGCCTGCGCCGGGTGCGCGAACGGGGCGGCGAGCTAGAGATCGCTTCCCCGAAGCCCGCGGTCCGCAAAATACTTCAGGTCACCGGCCTTGACTCGGTGTTCACCCTGGTTGACGACGCGAACATGAGTCGGCCGAAGCCAGCGGTCCCGCAGTGAAGTCCGCTGCGGTGAAGGGGACAGGGACGCGGGCAGGGGCCCGTTGACCTAAGATCGGCGCCATGTCAGCACCGTGGATGCCCGGCGACGTCGCGGCGGTCATCGCGGCGCGGAATGAGGCGGACCGGATCGCCGCGACCGTGGCCGCCGCCGCCGGGCTGGCGGGCGTCGGGCTCGTGGTCGTGGTCGACGACGGTTCCAGCGACGCCACGGCCGCCGTGGCCCAGCAGGCCGGCGCCGCCGTCATGCGGCACCCGCGGAACCGCGGCAAGGGCGCCGCGATGGAGACCGGCGCGGAGGCGGTCCGACTGGTTGACCAGCGGGAGCATCGCGACCGTCCGCGGCACCTGCTGTTCCTCGACGCGGACCTTTCCGACACCGCCGGGCAGGCCGGGCCGCTGATGGACCCGGTGACCGCGGGCACCGCGGACATGACCATCGCCGTCTTCGCCGCCACCGTCAAGCTCGGCGGCCACGGCCTGGTGGTCGGGCTTTCCGGGGCCGGCATCCGCCGGGCTACCGGCTGGCAGCCGAGGCAGCCGCTGAACGGGCAGCGCTGCCTGACCCGCGCGGCGTTCGAGGCCGCGCGGCCGCTGGCGCGCGGCTGGGGGGTCGAGACCGCCCTCACCATTGACTTGCTGCGACAGGGACTGCGGATCGCCGAGGTTGAGGTGGAGCTTGCGCACCGCGCCACCGGAACCGGTCTGCGGGCCCAGCTGCATCGCGCTCATCAGCTCACCGATGTGGCCAGGGCGCTCGCCGCCCGCCCATGACCAGACGGCCGGGACGTGCGGGTCCGGCGGGGCCGGCGGGGCGCGCGAGGTCTAAGGGAATCGATGCGGGCCGGGCGGGCCTGGTCGCCATCGGCGCCAGCATCGTGTGCACGTTCGCCGTCGCGGTGGCCGGCCCCTCGGTGATGGAGCCGGTGCTGCCCGGCCGGCCCGGTCAGCCGCCGTGGTCGCTCGGCCTGCACCCCTCGGCTTACCTCGTGGTCCCGCTGACCGCGGCCGGGCTCGCGGCCGGCACGCTCGGGCTGGTGCTCGTGCTGCGGGCCAGCCGCGACGGCTGGTCCGTACCAGCCCGGGCCGTCCTGATCGCGGGGCTGCTGGCGGCGGCCGCGCTGACCCTGGTGCCGCCGTTCGGGTCCTCGGATCATCTCAGCTACGCCGCCTACGGGCGGATGCTCGTCACCGGCCACAACCCGTACACGACGACGCCTGCCCAGCTGGCCGCGCTCGGTGATCCGGTCGCGCGGGCGGTCCAGGACTGGTCCGGGTCGCCGTCGGTATACGGGCCGCTCGCGACCGCGATCCAGGCGCTGGCCTCGCTGGCCGGCGGCACCTCCGTACGGCTCACGGTGTTCGTGCTCGGGCTCGCCAACCTGATGGCGTTCGCCGTCACCGCTCTGCTGCTGCACCGCATGACGCGGGATTCGCCGGCCCGCCAGCTGCGGGCCGCCTTGCTGTGGGCGGCCAACCCGCTGTTGCTCCAGGTGCTCGTCGCGGGCGCGCACGTGGACAGCCAGGCTGTGGTGTTCGGCGTCGCCGCGGTGTGGTGTGTTAGCCCGCGGGGGCGTCCCCGGGGGGCCCCTTGGCCGCGAATGGCAATGGCCGGGGTACTGGTCGGCCTGGGGTTCGCGGTTAAGGTCACGGTGGCGCTGGTCGGGCTGGGTTTGGCTATCGGGCTCGTGCTCGTGCTGAGAGGTCAGTGGCGGCGGCTGGTGGCGCCGCTGGTGGCGCTTGGAGCGGGGTTCGCGGTCACGGCGGGGGCGGCGGTGGCCATCGGCGGGTCGGCCATGCTCCAGCAGTCGTCGCGGGCGAGCGACATGGTGTCGATCGGATCGCCCTGGCGGGTGATCCGGTCCCTCCTTCATCTGGTGGCGGGCGGGACGGTCGCGACCGACATCGTCAGGTTCGGGGCCATCGCGCTGGCCGTGGTGCTCGCGGTGCTGATCATCCGCGGGTTGCCCGGGATACTGCCCGGGCGTGATCCGGCCGGGCGTGATCTGGGCGCGGGAGGACCGGCCGCCGATCCGGGCGGGATTGGTAACGCGGTCGCGGGCGTCGCGTTCGCGCTGGTGCTCGCGTGGCTCTTCGCCTGGCCCTACGTGCTGCCTTGGTACGACGCGCTCGGGTGGGCGCTGCTGCCCCTCATCCCCATGGTGTCCGTTCCGGTCGTCGACGGGATCGGCTGGCTGCTGCTCGCCCGCACGGCGGCCCTTGGCTTCGGTTACCTGCCCGCCCGGGCGACGGACGTGACGATGCCGGCGGGTCTGACCTGGCTGCAGCCCGTGATCAGGCACGGGGTGACGCCCGCGGTCCTGACTGCGGCGACGGTATGGCTGGCGGTGCTGATGGTGCGTTCTGGTCATCGACGGCGGGACCCGAGCGACCCGCGGGCTCCCGGTAACGCCGCTGACCCCAGAACCGCCGCGACGAAGGCCGGATGAGGAGGGTGAGCACCGCCACCGGAGTCCCGGCCGAGGCGCAGGCCGGCCACCGGGGTCCCGCGAGCTGGCCTGGCCGGGTGGCCGGACGGGTGGCCGGCTGGCCGTCCTGGGCGGTCAGGACGGTCGGGGTGCTCGCCTGGATCGCGGCGCTCGCCGCCGTCGCACCGCTCGTGCGGGGGTACCTGACGAACGCGCCTGACCAGCGGCTGGCGGACCTGGCCGTCTACCGCACCGGCGGCCTGAGCGTGCTGCAGGGCCAGCCGATTTACGCCATCCTGACCCAGCCGCCGCAGCTGCTGCCCTTCACCTACCCGCCGGTCGCCGCGCTCTTCGCGGTGCCGCTTGCGCTGGTGCCCTGGTCGGCCGCCCAGCTGATCTGGGTGCCCTTCATCTACGGGCCGCTCGCCGTGGTCATCTGGTTCGCGTTCGCGCCGCTGCTGCGCCGGGCGGGCCGGATGCGGGCCGTCGTGTTCGCGGCTATCTTCGTGGCCTGCGCCTACCTGTTCCCGCTGCGCGACGAAATGCGGTTCGGCCAGGTCGACATGGTGCTGCTGGCGATGTCGGTGGCGGATTGCGCGGCGAGCGCACCGCGCTGGCCGCGTGGCGCGCTGGTCGGGCTGGCGACCGCGATCAAGCTGGTGCCCGGGGTGTTCATCGTGTACTTGTGGCTATCCGGGCGGCGCCGCGCGGCGGTTACCGCGGCGGTCGCGGCGCTGGCCTGGAGCGCCGGGGCCTGGCTGGTGCTGCCGCACGACTCCGTGACCTACTGGACCAGCGTGATCTTCCAATCCGGTCGGCTCGGGTCCAACTCCGGCACCTCCAACCAGTCACTGCGCGGGATGCTGCTCCGGGAGTTCCTGCCGGGCCAGGCGCCCGGCGCGGTGTGGGCCGCCCTGGCGCTGGCCGTGGCGGTGGCGGGCTTTGCCGTGGCCAGGCGGCTGGCCCGCCAGTCCAGGGAGATGGAGGGGATCGCCGTCACCGCGCTGCTCGGCGTGCTGCTTTCGCCGGTCTCCTGGATCCATCACTTCCTGGTGGTCGTGGTGGTCATCGGCGCCATCGCGGCCGACGGGCGGTCGCCACGCCGGGTGGCCATCGCGGCGGGAACCGCGGTCTTCTTCGCCCTGACCATCCCCTGGTGGGGCCAGAGCCTGCTGGGCCAGCACGACGTGCCGGCCCTGGTGGCGAGGATCGGCCAAGACGCGTTCGGGATCGCCGCGCTGGCCCTCCTCGTCATCTTCGCCAGGCTTCGCGAGCCTGGCCGGCGCGTTCCACCGGGTTTACCTTCCCTAATCACGACGGAGTGCTGACCGCGGCCCGCGCATCCCCGCGATGCTGGCATCATGTGGGCTATGCCTTACGCCTACCTGGGCCCGGAGGGCACCTTCTCCGAGGCGGCGCTGCGCGCCGTCGACCCCGCGGCCGAGCCGCTGTCCTGCCCGACCATCCAGGCCGCCCTCGGCGCTGTGCGCGACGGTACGGCGGAACGGGCCGTGGTCCCGATCGAGAGTTCGGTCGAGGGAGTGGTCACCGCCACCCTGGACGACCTGGCCGCCGGGAATGACCTGGTGATCGTGGCCGAGCTGCAGATTCCCATCGCGTTCGCGCTGCTGGCCAGGCCGGGTATCGCGCTCGGCGACATCAAGAAGGTCGGCGGCCACCCGCAGGCCATGCCGCAGTGCCGTGGCTGGCTGGCCGCCCACCTGCCCGACAGTGAGTGGATGCCACTCGCATCCAACGCCGAGGCGGCTCGCCAGGCCGCGGACGGGCAGGTGGACGCCGCGCTGGCGGGCGCCTTCGCCGCGGACCGGTACGGCCTGGCGGTCCTCGTCCCGGACGTGCACGACCGGGCCAACGCCGTCACGCGGTTCGTGGTGGTCTCACCGCCCCGCCCGCTGCCCGCGCGCACCGGGGCAGACCGTACGTCGCTAGCCGCGTTCCTCATCGAGGACCATCCGGGTGCCCTGCTCGAGATCCTCACCGAGTTCGCCGTCCGCGGCATCAACCTGACCACGATCCAGTCCCGGCCCACCGGTGACCGGCTCGGCCAGTACTACTTCTTCATCGACTGCGAAGGCCACGTGGACGACGCCCGGGTCGGCGAGGCGCTGATGGGGCTGCGCCGGGTCTGCCAGGACGTCCGCTTCCTGGGCAGCTACGCCAGGTGCGACGGCGCCGCCACCGCGATCCGGTCGGGCACCTCGGACTCTGAGTTCGCCGAGGCCGCCGCCTGGCTGGGACGGCTGCGCTTCGGCCGCCCCTAGGAGCAGCGGGTAGCAGCCACCCTGGGTTCAGCGTCACTAGGATCGGCCGGCCGGCGATCGCCGCGCCGCATAACCGGCCCTACGTTCCACCGGTCCGCCTCACTCGGGTCGGGCGCGGTGTCGTCAGCGCGGTGTCGTCGGGATAGCGCTTTCCGGGGACGGTCGAGGTTTTCCTGGCGGAGGCACTACGACCGTTCAGAAAAAAAGGTCTTAAAGGTACGGGCCGGATGTGGGGCGCTGCTGCTGTGCCTCCTGATCCGGGGGCATCATCCCGGGCGGGAGAGCTCGGCGCATCTGCTCGAGCTGGGAGCGAGCCGCCATCTGCTGGGCGAACAGTGTGGTCTGGATGCCGTGGAACAGGCCCTCCAGCCAGCCCACCAGCTGGGCCTGGGCGATCCGCAGCTCGCTCTCGCTGGGGGGCACCCCTCCCTGCTCGAACGGCAGCGACAGCCGCTCAAGCTCTTCGACGAGCTCGGGCGCGAGGCCGTCCTCGAGTTCCTTGATGGAGCTCTCGTGGATCTCTTTCAGCCGGGCCCGGCTCTTCTCGTCAAGCGGCGCCGCCCGGACCTCCTCGAGCAGCTGCCTGATCATGTTGCCGATGCGCATGACCTTGGCCGGCTGCTCGACCATCTCGGTGACCGGACGCTCGTGGCTGGCGTTCTCGTCCTGCTCGCTGCCCGCCGTCGTTATGCCCTCCGGTCCCACCACGAGGATCTGCGGGTGCTCTTGTGATTGAGGGTTCATCCCGTCGCTCATTCCCCTAGTCTGTCCGATCACGCCTACTGCCAAGGCCCGGGGGGGTCATTCGCCACGAGCAGGATCTTGCCGATGTGCTCACTGGCCGCCATCGCCCGGTGGGCCTGCGGTGCCTGGGACATAGGCAGCTCCCTGTCGATGATGGCCGCGATCTTCCCGGCCTCGACGAGCGGCCACACGTGCTCACGCACCGCCGCCACCACCGCCGCCTTCTCGCGGGCCGGCCGCGCCCGCAGCGTCGTGGCGTGCACGCTGGCCCGCTTGCCCTGAAGGACACCCAGGTCAATCTCGGCCTTGCTGCCGCCCTGGCGGCCGATGATGACCAGGCGGCCGTTGATCGCCAGTGCGGCCAGGTTACGTTCCAGGTAGCTCGCGCCCATGATGTCCAGGATGACGTCCGCGCCCGCCCCGCCGGTCGCGTCCCGCAGCGCCGCGACGAAGTCCTCGTCGCGGTAGTTGATGGTCACGTCCGCGCCGAGCTCGCGGCACCGGTCCAGCTTTCGCTCTGATCCCGCGGTGCAGGCGACCCTGGCGCCGAACGCCTTGCCGAGCTGGATCGCCATCGTGCCGATCCCGCTGCTGCCGCCGTGCACCAGCAGCGTCTCGCCGCGGGCCAGCCCGGCCACCTGAAAGAGGTTCGCGTACACCGTGCAGACGGTCTCGGGCAGCGCCGCCGCGTGGATGACGCCTGTTTTGCCTGGCACCGGAAGCAGCTGCCCGGCCGGCACCGCGACCAGCTCCGCATAGCCGCCGCCGGACAGCAGCGCGCACACCTCGTCACCGGGCCGCCAGGCGGTGACCCCGTCGCCGACGGCCATGACCCGGCCGGAGCACTCCAGGCCCGGGTAGGGCGACGCCCCCTCCGGCGGCGGGTAGTGGCCCTCGCGCTGCATCAGGTCGGCACGGTTCACCCCGCTGGCTGCGACCTCGACGATCACCTCACCCGGACCGGGGACCGGGTCGGGAACCTCGAGCCAGCGCAGGACCTCTGGTTCGCCGGGTTCGGTGATGACGACGGCGTGCATGACGTCTCCTTCGCTTCCTTTGGTTCCTTCGCTTCTTCGCTTTTCGGTCGACGGCCGGTGCTCGGGCCGGGCCTGCCCACTGTGTCACCACCGGGTATCCGCTTAGCCGTGAGGGCCCGTTTCGCCACTCAGTGCCACCAGGCCAGTGCACTGGGTGTCGAAATCGCGAGTGCTTTGGCTTAGGCTCTGATAGATGCACGAATCCCGCCCGGATGCGCCCCACCCATGAGGACCAAGGGGGACCCGTGACCACCCGCAAACCTACGCCGAAGATGTCCGGCCCAGCGGCCCAGGATGCTGACGCCTTTTCCGATGACGACGTCCCAGCAGACCGGCCCGACGGTGCCGCCGGCCGGTCCGGTGCGCTGCCGCCCAAGGAGGGCGGCTCCGTCGTCGGCGAAGTCGGCGAAGTCGGCGTGGTCGGCCAGGAAGCCGACCCTCATCCGCCCGGACCGGCCCTGATCTCGCCGGCTTACCCGCAGTCTGCGTTCTATCCGCACGACCTGAAGTATCCGCAGGGACCTGGCTACCTACCTGTCGCCACCGACCAGGCCGGCCCGAGGAACCATCAGCCGGGTCCGGGGCAGCCGGGCTATCGGCCTGGACCTGGGTCCGCGCTGGACGCTGGGTATGAGCTCGACGCCGGCTACACGCGCCAACTGGGCTACCCGCAGGACCCCGGGTACGGGCCAGATTCCGGGTACGAGCCCGACTCCGGGTACGGGCCAGAGGACGGGTACGGACCGGACCCCGGGTACGGGCCGCAGGGCGGCGGTTACCTGCCCGACCTCGGCTTCACCCATGACGCCGGTTCCGGGCCGCAGATGGAGCCGCTCCCCGATCTCGAGATCCCGGAGCCGCCCGGACCCGCCACGCCGCAGGCTACGAGCCGACGCTGGGATCTCGGCCCGGCACCGACCGAGGCCAGCGTCCGCGCCGGGCTCTGGGAGGACGTGCTCGCCCCGCCGCCGGAGCTTGCCCCGCCGCCGGAGTCTGCACTGGCGACGGGACCGCGGCCAGCCGCCGTGCATGAGACCTCAGACGCCCTGACCACCGAGTCGCTGCTGCACGGCAAGCGGGCGGCACCCGGACCGGGCTGGCGCCGCAGCGTCTACCGGGCCACCGGGGGGCTGATCAGGTTCGGCGAATCGCCGGCCGAGATGCGCCGTCGCAATCTCATCAACCAGGTGCGGACCCCGGTCGCGGGCGGCCACCACCGGGTCGCGGTGCTGAGCCTTAAGGGCGGCGTCGGCAAGACGACCACGGCGGTGGGCCTCGGTGCCACGCTCGCGACGCTGCGCGGCGACCGGGTGATAGCCGTCGACGCCAACCCCGACCGAGGCACGCTCTCGGACAAGGTCCGCCTGGAGACGGCCGCCACGATCAGGGACCTGCTGAACGAACGGGACCAGGTCCGCCGTTACGCCGACGTACGGGCTTTCACCTCCCAGGCGCCGAGCCGGCTCGAGGTGCTCGCCTCCGANNGAGCACTTCTACTCGATCTGCATCACCGACTGCGGGACCGGCCTGCTGCATTCGGCCATGTCCGGAGTGCTCCGGCTGGCCGATCAGATCGTCCTGGTCAGCTCGCCGTCGGTGGACGGCGCGCGGAGCGCGAGCGCGACCCTGGACTGGCTGGAAGCCCACCATTGCGGCGACCTGGTCCGGAACGGCGTCGTGGTGCTTTCGGCGATCCGGCCGAAGAGCAAGAGCACCGTCGACCTCGACCGGCTCGAGCATCACTTCGCCGCCCGGTGCCGCGCGGTAACGCGAATTCCCTACGATCCGCACCTGGAGGAGGGCGCGGAGGTCGAACTCGAATACCTCGGCAGCGACACGGCCGATGCGTACCTGTCCCTGGCCGCGATCGTGGGCGACGGGCTGGCCCGGCCGCGCCGGCTGACGTCCCGCTCGGCGTTACCGTAGGCTGTTACGCACAGGAGGGCTCGCCTAGTGGCCGATGGCGATGGTCTTGAAAACCATTGTGGCGGCAACGTCACCGTGGGTTCGAATCCCACGCCCTCCGCTCAACCTGAGCTCCGCTGGCCCGCGGGACGTTCCTTAAAGAGCGCGGAAGCGTACCATTAAGGCCACGCGGAGTGAGCTCAGGGGTGCAGGAGGCTGCGATGAGGCTGCGACCACATCGGCGAACCCTAGTGGTGTGGAGCAGTCATGCCGGGCCGGACCGCTACGGTCTCCCGTGGTTCACGCGGGGCGCACGCCCGAGGCGGATCCGCAGCTGCATTCGGACTGGCGCGCTGCTCGCAGTTATTGGCGTGATCCGGTTGGCCCGCGCCGTGCAGGCCGACTGGCGACTGGGGGCCGGGGTCGTGCTTACGGTGGTCGGCGTCATGCTGCGTAGCAATCCGGTCGGCGTGGTCATGATCCCGGGACTGCTGTTCCTCGTGGTCGCCATACTCGCCCCGGCCAGTCCTAAACCGGCCCGCTCCCGCCGCGCTGAGCTGGAGCGCGAGCTTGGCGCATACTCAACCCCAGCCGAGCGGCGCGATCTGGAAGCAACTCTTGACCTGTACCCAGACGGCGTAACGTACGAGCTACGCGACATCCTCGCCAGCCAAGTCGCGGCCCGCAGGTAACACCAGATGCCGTCCAGAGCCTCGACGGCAGGTGGCGGCCAGGGGGCACGGTGGCACATCCTGCCGACTGGGGCCGGCACAGCGGGCCATCGTGCCGGCCAGACCGCGCGGGTCCAGGACCGGCGCCGCCGGGCCTGATGGCGGCCTAGTAGTCTCGGCGGCATGGGAAGCCAGCAACTGCCGCCTTTCGGCCTGCTTCCGGTCGTCACCCGGTGGCAGTTCGCCCCGGTGGTCACGGGCTTCGTCGTGGTGGCGGCGGGCCTGTACCTGTGGGGCGTGCTGCGGGTGCGGCGCCGCCATCCGGCCCGGCCGTGGCCGCTGTGGCGGACCGGGCTGTTCCTCGGCGGCCTGGCCGTGGTCGTGATCGCGACACAGAGCGGCATCGGCAGCTACGACGACGTGCTCTTCTCGGATCACATGATCCAGCACCTGCTGCTGATCATGGTCGCGCCGCCGCTGCTCGTCGTCGGCCAGCCGGCCACGCTGCTGTTGCACGCGAGCCGCAATCCCCTGCATACGTGGACCAAGAAGGCGCTGCGCTCGCGGGTGATGACGGCTGTTACCTGGCCTCCGTTCGGCACCGTGCTCTACCTCACGACCATTGTCGGTACGCACCTCACCGGTTTCATGAACCTGGTCCTGACCAACGGGACGGTCCACGACGGCGAGCATGCCCTGTACCTTGCGGCCGGTTACCTGTACTTCCTGCCGCTGATCGGGCGCGAGCCAATCAGGTGGCGGGTTTCCTATCCGTCCCGGATCTTCCTGCTCTTCATCGCCATGCCGGTGGACGCGTTCACCGGTCTCATCCTGGGCTCGGAGAGCAGCAACCCGTTCCCCGCGCTGGCGCGGCTGCGGCCGAGCTGGGCGCCCAGCGCGATCAACGACGTGCACACCGGCGGCGCGGTGATGTGGGTGGGCGGCGCCGGGATCATGTTCGCGCTGGTGCTGGCGGTGTTTTTCGCCTGGAGCCGGGAGACGCGCAGCGACGGAGGACTCGGGTGGCTGGAGGTCGCGCGCCGGGCGAACTTCGCCACGCTGGTCAGCTCGCACCGCGACGCCAGCTCCACCGGCAGCGCCACCGCCGGCTCCACCGGCGCCGCGCCGCGGCGGACCGCCCCGGCCAGCGGAACGGAAAGCGTCGACGACGATGACGAGCAGCTGGCGGCCTACAACGCCTTCCTGGCCCGCATTAACAAACCCCGGCAGCCCTGAGACGTTCCGGTCCGCGACACGCCGGTAGGGCTTTCTAAGCAAATCTAGGGTTGAGGCTAGATCAGGCCATAGAGTCCAATGCCATGGATCCGGTGCGCAATCCGTACGCCCCCGGCGCGGGGCAGAGACCGCCAGAACTCACCGGGCGCGACCGGGAGATCAGGCAGTTCGAGGTGGTGCTCGAGCGGATAGCCCGGGGACGCCCGGAGCGGAGCATGGTGCTCACCGGACTCCGGGGCGTCGGCAAGACGGTGCTGCTCAACACGTTCAGGTCGATGGCCCTGCAGCGGCTGTGGGGTACCGGCAAGATCGAAGCCCGCCCGGAGCAGTCAATCCGGCGGCCGGTCGCGGCCGCGCTGCACATGGCGGTGCGCGAACTTGCGCCCCGGCATCGCGCCCCGGACCGGGTCGAATACTTCCTCGGTGTGCTCAAGGCGTTCGCCCAGCACGACCCGAAGGCGCCGAAGGGATCCTCTCTCACCCTCGCGCTCGGCATCGACGTGCCAGCACAGCGGGGCCGGGCCGACTCAGGTGACCTGGAAGTCGATCTCACCGAACTGTTCGCCGAGGCCGCGTCGGTCGCGGCCGACCTCGGCGTCGGGATCGCCCTGTTCGTCGACGAGATGCAGGACGTGCCCTCGGCCGACGTGTCCGCGCTGTGCGCCGCCTGCCACGAGCTCTCCCAGACGGGCGGCCCGCTCATCGTCGTCGGCGCGGGCCTGCCGCACCTGCCGTCGGTGCTATCGGCGAGCAAGAGCTACTCGGAACGGCTGTTCCGGTACACCCGCATCGACCGCCTGGAACGGGATGCCGCCGACCTGGCGCTGCTCGTCCCGGCGGAGCGCGAGGACGTGACCTTCACTTCCGGCGCGCTCGACGCCCTGTACGCCGCCGCCGATGGTTACCCGTACTTCGTCCAGGCCTACGGCAAGGTCACCTGGGACGTGGCCGCGGCCAGCCCGGTGACGGCGGCTGACGTGAGCATGGCCGCGCCCGAGGCCGAGGGGGAGCTGGCCGTGGGCTTCTTCGGCAGCAGGTACGAGCGGGCCACCCCTTCCGAACGCGAGTACATGCGCGCGATGGCCGCCACCGGGGATGATCCGGTGCCCACCTCGATCGTGGCCGACGAGCTCGGCCGCAAGCCGTCGAGCTTGTCGCCGGCGCGTGACGGCCTGATCAAGAAGGGGCTGATCTACAGTTCGGAGCGCGGCCTGATCGCGTTCACGGTCCCGCACTTCGGCAAGTTCCTGCGGTCCCAGCCGATCTAGCCGACGGCGTCCATCGGGCTGAGGCTGGCCTAGGCGATTATCGGGCTCTCTAGTTGATTACCTAGATTTACCTAGAGAACGGCAGACGGGCGCGCTCCGGCGAGGCCGAGGATCTCGTCGGTGGCGGCGTCGAGAACCGCCACGCGGACAGCAGGCCTACGGGCCTGCAGGTAGACCGCGAAAACGATGTCTACTCGCCGGCCGCTCACGACTCCCGGGTACACCACGAATCGCCAGCACCCTTCCCGCCAGACATCGGCTGGCTCCGCGGTGGAGACCTGGCTCGCGTACCTGCGCCACGGGGAGCTCGCGCGCAGTACCGACAGTGTCCGCCCGACCGGAATCCGTTGCAGCTCGCACGGCTCGGTGTACCCGAGCCGGACCAGGATGTCGCCGAGTTCCGGCGACAAGAAGCCGACCAGGGCCAGTTCGACCGCCAGGACCGCGAGGCACATCTCCGCCTCGGTCGACGAGGACGGCATCCGGAGCGGGGGCAGGCCGATGGTGACGAGGGCTGAGGCGCACAGCACACCGGAACGCGCGATGGTGCGCAGGCCGATCGGCGTGTCGCTGAGTTCGCCGAAGCAGCCGCAGCCCGCGTCGGGGCGCCGCTGCCGCAGCTCGTTCAGCGCACCCACGGCGATGAGGAAGAACAGCGCGGTCGCCGTCCGCACGATGGTGGCGGCCAGGTGCGGAGCGGCATCGCCGAGCCGGCCGGCCGTGCCGATCAGCCCGAGGCCCAGGAGGGCCTCGGCCAGGAACAGCATGACCACGGCGGGGCGCCGAAGATGGAGCGGGACCAGCCCGGTGGGGTCCATTCCCGCTGCGGCGGAACGTGCATGCAGCGCCCGCCACGCCTTGGCCGCGCAACCGCCGAGGAGCATGACGGCGAGCACCGGGATCTGGACCTCTCGCAGGGCGGTGAGCATTTCCTATCCGCCGATCATCATCGTCGCGTTGAAGCAGCCCGCTTCCAGGGCGCCGCCGAGTTCCACGAAGGCGGCCATGGTGAGGTCGGCGATCCGGCCCCGGGGCGAGGTTCCGCAGGTGACACAGCGGTCGCAGAACAGCCTGGCCGTCGCCCCGCAGCTGGTAACAGGGAGGAGCCTGGTGCGTTCTGAGCAGTCGTTGCGCAGCCGGAGCAGGCTTCCCACCGACAGGTAGGGGAGGCGTACACAGCCGGGCCCCGTAGCGTGCGGGTCCACGGCGTACAGGTCACCGGAAAACGAGGACGGCAGGTACGAGCCATGCTCGCAGCTCGTCTCCGGATCCAGCGCAGGGTAAGCCAGCCCGAGCAGGTTGTGCGGCTCTTCCCCCGGCTCATGCCAGACCACGGTCCCGCTGACCGGATCGGGTATGTGGCCGCTGACCATCGGCGCGGCGGGCTGGTGGCCGGCCCGGTACGGAGGCTGCGCGGTGGCGGGTATCAGGGCCTGCAGGAAGCCGTCACGCTTCAGGCCGATCACGTCGATCAGGTAGCCCGGCTCGAGCCGGGGGAAGCGGACCTGAATCCGCCCGCTGGCCTCCGGGGCGATCATCACGATCCGGCGTCCTTTGGCCGGGCCCTCGTCGACGAGCAAGCTGGCCGGACCGTCCCGTTCGATGATCGTTCCGGTGACCCGGCCGACTCCGGCCCAGATGCGCTCCACCACCGGTCCGCCGGGGAGGCTCCGCCGCAGAACCGCGTAATCGCCCGGCCGCAGGGCCGCCGGGGATACCGGCCCGCCTCGCCAGGCCGTCGCGGAGGCCGCCAGCGCAAAGCGCTGCTCACCGCGGCCGGTGAGCAGCACGAGGACATGCGGGCTGACGTCCAGGATCCGCCCGGTGACCGTGTACAACAACGATCTTTCCGCGGCCCCGGTGTCGCCATCGGTCGTCGTTGTGACCGGAGCACGCGTTTCGTCCGCGCGTCCGAGGACCGCCGCCCGGAGCAGCGATCGCCGGGCAAACCGTGCCGGACTGGCGGAATCCGTGACATCCTCGCACCAACGGGGAATGTCCGCCAAATTCTGCACTTGCCCTCCGTGGGATTGCATGGGCCACAAGATCGACCATGCTTTGGCGCGGATAGTTACGTCAAGTCATTCGGATACCTTTGGCCGCGAGGACACAGAGATACATCCCTGGCGGATAGCTGCGGTGGGCCGCTCACCACGCCGGGATAGCACTCAACGTAATTGTTGGACTACTTTAAGTAAAGTAGTCAGCATGAGCGGCGTCGGCAACCACAGGGAATCGCGAGCCAGCGACCGTGACGCCGCTTTCCGCGAATACGTCCAGACCCGCGGGGCCGCACTGCTGAGAATGGCGATCGTGCTCACCGGCAACCGGGCTGACGCTGAAGACCTGGTCCAGGCCGCGCTGGCCAAGACCTATCTGGCCTGGGACAAAATCAACGAGCGCGCCGCGCTTGACGCTTACGTGCGGCGCGCGATGGTCAACACGCACATATCGTGGTGGCGTCGCCGCCGGGTCGAGGAATTCCCGACCGATGAACTGCCTGAGCAGGTGGTTGCGGACCATGCGCGGGAGAGTGACATGGCCGAGGTGGTGCGGCGGGCTCTCGACCGACTTCCGCAACGCATGCGTGCCGCCGTCATGCTCAGGTATTTCGAGGACATGACCGAGCCGGAAATTGCCGCGACCCTCGGCATCAGCCTCGGCACGGTGAAGAGCACGGTGTCACGAGCGGTAGCCCGGCTGCGGATCGACGCGGAACTCGGCGCGAATTCTGATCCCTAATGCCAAGTGACCGACTTATCCGTCTTTATGGTAATAAAGCCAGATTATTGCTGCGGCCCCGGGCTACTGTCGGCCGCCTGACTCGTGGCACTATCAGATGGGCAGGTCAGGCACCGGCAAGGAGGTGGCTCTGTGCGCAGCACGATGATGGACGTCCCGCTGACGATCGCGTCAATCATGCGCTACGGGACGTCAGTATTCGGTGACCGCGAGGTCGTCACCTGGACCGGTGACGGAACCAGGCGCCGTACCTACGCCGAAGCGGGCCGTCGCGCCGCGCAGCTCGCGAACGCGCTGCGGCGCCTGGGCGTGGACGGCGACCAGCGCGTCGGCACCTTCATGTGGAACAACGCCGAGCACCTCGAGGCCTACCTGGCGGTGCCGTCGATGGGCGCGGTGCTGCACACGCTGAACATCCGGCTCGCGGCGGCCGACGTGGCGTATATCGCCACCCACGCCGAAGACCACACCGTCATCGTGGACGCATCGCTGGTGCCCAGGTTCGCCGAGATCCTGCCGCAGGCACCGACCATCCGCAACGTCATCGTGAGCGGCGCGCCGCTCGCCGAGACGCCGGGCGCGGGCGAGCTCACCGGCGCGAGCGTGTACGACTACGAGGAACTGATCGCAGCCGAGGCTGACTCGTTCGGGTGGCCCGCGCTCGACGAGCGCTCGGCCGCCGCGATGTGCTACACCAGCGGGACCACCGGACACCCCAAGGGGATCGTGTACAGCCACCGGTCCAGCTATCTGCATTCGATGGGTGCCTGCCTGGGGAACGCCTTCGCCATTTCCGAACGGGACCGGGTGCTTCCGGTCGTGCCGATGTTCCACGCCAACGCGTGGGGCCTGGCCTACGCGGGCCTGCTGTCCGGCGCCGACCTGATCCTGCCGGACCAGTACCTGCAGCCGGCCACGCTCGTGCGGCTGATCGCTGCGGAGCGAGTCACCGTGGCGGGCGGGGTGCCGACGATCTGGGCGGGCGTGCTCGCGCATATGCGGGCGCAGGGCGGTGACCTGTCCTCGCTGCGCCTGGTGGTCTGCGGCGGCTCCGCGGTGCCGCATGCCCTGCAGGCCAGCTACGAATCGGAGCTTGGCGTGCGCATCCTGCAGGCCTGGGGCATGACGGAGACCTCACCGCTGGCCAGCGTGGCGAACCCGCCGCCCGGCGTCAGCGAGGAGGAGGCGTGGTCGTACCGGGACAGCCAGGGCCGGCTGTTCTGNNGCCGTGGAGGGCCGGCTGGGCGGAGACGGCGGGGACATACTGCCGAGCGACGGCGCGGCGGTCGGGGAAATCGAGGTCCGCGGGCCCTGGATAACAGGCTCGTACTACAAGGACGACGACGCGGCCAAGTTCCATGACGGCTGGCTGAAGACCGGAGATGTCGGAACGCTGGACGAGCGCGGCTTCATCCGGCTGACCGACCGGGCCAAGGACGTCATCAAGTCCGGCGGCGAGTGGATCTCCTCGATGGAACTCGAGAACGTCCTGATGGCCCACCCTGACGTGGCCGAGGCCGCGGTCATCGGGATCGCCGACGAGAAGTGGGGCGAGCGGCCGCTCGCCGCGGTGGTGCTGCGGTCCGGCGCCGAGGTGACCGCGGAGAAGCTGCGGGCCTTCATGACCGAGCAGATCCCGCGCTGGCAGCTGCCCGAGCGCTGGTGCTTCGTCGCCGAGGTGCCCAAGACCAGCGTGGGCAAGTTCTCCAAGCGGCAGATGCGCGAGGCGTACCAGCGCGGCGACTACGAGATCATCGAGGTGCACTGACCGGGTCGGCGGGACGCTTTGCCCGGGCCGGTCAGGGCCGGTACGCTATGGCCCACCGCACCGCTCGTGCGGATGGAGGATTCGCCTAGTCCGGTCTATGGCGCCGCACTGCTAATGCGGTTTGGTGGCAACACCATCCGGGGTTCAAATCCCCGATCCTCCGCATCGGCACTGCAGTCCTGCCCGGCCGCAAAGTCCGGGCAAATCCGCTGCTTTGTTTCCTGTGCTGCGGCGCCCGCCGCGGCGGCATCGGCCCGGGTAATCGAAGCAGCGACGGAGAGGAGGCCCGACCATGACGGGGCCCGAGCACTACCACGAGGCGCAGCAGCTTCTGGCCGACCCCAACTACGGCGAGCCGAAGGGGATTGGCCGCAGTGAGACCATCGCCGCCGCCCAGGTCCACGCGACGCTCGCGCTCGCCGCGGCCACCGCGCTCAGCGGCGACAGCCCTCGTGACGTGCAGGCGTGGCGGGATGCCGCCGCGACCAAGCCGGCCGACACGCGCGGGTCGTGACGGCCTGCGGTGATATTGCTCTCTGCTAGGTCATTTCCATAGACTAGGCCTGGCTTAGCGACCGGACCGGGAGGACGCATGCCAGTCGACTGGGTTGCCGTTGGCCTCGACAACGGCGGAACCATGAATAACGGAACGATCCTTGATGGCAACGGCCGGTTCCTGCTTGACCGCCTGGTGGAGGCCCCCAGCAACGTCAGGGAGGGTCCGGACAAGGCCATCCAGTCGCTGGTCGACTCGGTGCATCAGGTGCTCGAACTTACCGGCGTGCCCAGGGCGTCGGTCCGGGCGGTGGGTCTGGACACGCCGGGCCCTGCCAGCAGGGACGGGGTCATCTCGTCCAAGGGCGCGACGAACTTCGGCCACGCAGGCTGGCGCGGTTTCGACATCCGGGGAGCGCTGGCCGATCGCATCGGGCTGCCGGTGATCTACAACAACGACGGGAATTCGGCGGCGCTGTACGCCCACCACGTGCGGTTCGGCGTGGAGTCGGGCCAGCGCGGTTCGGTGTCCGCGATTGTGGGGACCGGGCTCGGGGGCGGGGTCGTCGAGGGCGGTCAGGTGATCAAGGGCGCGGCCGGCATGGCCGGGGAACTCGGCCATGTCCCCATCCCGCTGGACGGCCTGCTCGACCCGGGCCAGCCGATGCCAGTCTGCAACTGCGGGCAGTCGGGCGATGCGGAGAGCGTGGCCTCACTGACCGGCATCCAGAACAACCTGCTGCCCTACTGGCTCACCAAGTACGAAGGGCACGAACTCGGCGGCCTGCCGATCGCCAGGGCGGCCAAGCTTATCCGCAAGTACGCCGAAGACGGCGACGAGATGGCGCTGGCGATCTTCAGGCAGCAGGCGATGGCGATCGGGCGGCTGTTCACCATCGCCGCGAACTTCCTGGATCCCGACGCCTATTTTCTCGGTGGCGGCGTGGTCGAGGCCGCGCCGCACTTCCGCGACTGGTTCTTCGCCGAGGTGCGGGCCGGTACCGTGCTGCGTGCGGAGCAGGCCAGGGCGGCCGAGATTACCCTGGTCCCCGACCTGGACATGGCGGGCGCCCGCGGCTCGGCCGTCGCCGCACGCGACTGGTACATCAACGAGGGGCAAGGGGTCCCTGCCCAGCGGCCTGTTATCCCCGGACCGCCCTAGTCCGGGCTCTCCTCTTTGTCCTTGAAGATCAGCCCGCAGACCTCGAGGTAAAGCTGCTCGGGATAGGGGAGGTGATCGACGATGCGCAGCGCCTGGTCCTGGCCGGCCGATTCCAGGATGAACTCGCCGTACCCGAGGATCCGGCCCAGCGTGGACCGCTGGAAGCTCATGTCCGTCACCTTGGCGAGCGGCATCATGTTCACCTTCTTGGTGACCAGGCCTTGCGACAGCAGCATCCGCTGCGACGTGACGACGAAGTAGTTCTCGTTCCACTCGAAGACCTTGACGGCCAGGCGCAGCAAGAGCAGCACCCACAAGATCCAGATGACGAGGATCACGGTGCCGTTGCCGTGTGCGACCGAGTTGGTCAGCCAGCCCGCGATGGCCAGTCCGACGAGCAGCTCGAAGATCGGCCTGATCAGCACGGCCGGATGCTGATGAACGGTGATGACCTGGCGTTCATGGGGCAGAAGGTACCTATTGATCTTGGCCGGCACCGTATCGGTGTTCGGAACCAGCCTCATCCTGGCACCTCAGCCTTAGATGGACGCGAAGAAGTGGGACAGCCCGCTTGCTACCGTGGTCAGGAAGGTCCCGATGTTGTGAACGATGTGGGCCGCCCCGTCGGGCTGCTCAATAATCCACCACACGATGAACGCGACTGCTAGCCACCCGAGGATGGTTTTCAAACTCACGTCGCCTCCCAGGGGCGCACAGACCTGTTCTGCTTGCCAGAGAACCTATGTTAGCCCTCGCTGGTTAGGCGGCCAAGGCTAACCGGACGAAGCTACCGTGTCGCCACGAGTATGCCCCGTCTCTCCCCCAGTATGCCCGATCAGCGGAAGCAATGCGTAACCGGCCGTGTCGTTCGCGCCGGCATCGGCCGCAGGATCCTTCGCTCGTGGCCCTGATCGGCGATTTAGCCGCCGCGACCGGTGCCCATCTGACAGCATTCCACCGTGCAGAGCATGCTGGGGAAATGACGGTGCCAGACGTGGGTGAGATTGATTTCGCGATCATCGTCTACCGGGAAGAAGAGCAGTGGGAAGCCGACGTGCTGCCCACCGCGGTTACCGCCGATCTGGACGGCCTCCTGAGGGCCCTGCGGCGGCAGCCGAGCATCGGCGGGACCATCGGCTTCGCGGGCGTAGGCGACGATTTCTTCGTGGCGGTCCGGATCCTCGGCGAAGACGTGTCCCTGTTCCTCTCCGACCTCACCGCGGCCGTGGACTACCCGCTGGCCCGCCAGGTGCTCGACGCCCTGGACATCCCGGTGCCGTCAGATGACGAGCTCGATCAGGTGCTGCCCGCCGGTGATCTTTCCATCTTCGCGGAGCTCGGCCTGGACGAGATGGAACTCGGTGCCATCTCGGCCGACCTTGACCTCTACCCGGAAGACGCGGTGATCGGCATCGCCGAGCGGCTGCGTTTCGGGGACGCGGTGGAACGGGCGCTGGATATCGCGCTCGGCCCGTGACCGGATACTCCGATGCTTTCGAGCCCGCGATGCGGCTCGCCCTGGCGCAGGCGCGGCTGGCAGGACAGGAGCTGGCCGGAGAAGAGCCGGACAGGCTGGAAGACGTCCCGGTGGGCGCGGTCATCCTCGATGAGACGGGCACGGTGATCGCGCAGGGCCGCAACCGCAGGGAACGGGACCGTGATCCCACCGCGCACGCGGAAATCGTCGCGATCAGGCAGGCGGCGCGATCCCTCGGCAGCTGGCGGCTGACCGGCCTGACGCTGGTCGTGACGTTGGAGCCGTGCACGATGTGCGCCGGAGCGGTCACGGCGGCCCGCCTCAGCAGGTGCGTCTACGGGGCCCCAGACCCCCGGGCGGGTGCGGTGGGATCGCTCTGGGACGTGCTCAGGGACACTCGCCTGAACCATCGTCCGGAAGTCATCGGCGGGATCCTGGCCGAGGAGTGCGGCGCCGTGCTACGCGACTTCTTCGCCCTCCGCCGACGGCACGGCGGGTAAATCGTGCCGCAGGCCACGTGCCGATTCGGGTAAGCTCACCAGCGGTGGAGTCGCCTAGTGGCCGAGGGCGCACGCCTCGAAAGCGTGTGAGGGGGCAACCCCTCCGTGGGTTCAAATCCCACCTCCACCGCTGAGAGCGGGGCCGTGTCCGACTTTGGCGTGCTTACGGGGGAACTTAACCTCACGTCCCGGACGTTTCGCAAGGTGATCGGGTGGGACAGCGCCGGAGAGGCCAACCGCCTCTCGACCAGAGGGCGGCGAGGAGAACGAGTGTTTGGACCCCAGGGAACCGGGTTCTTCCTGTTTCTTATGGTGGTATTCGCGGCGTTGCTGGTATGGGTGGCTTTGACCAAGCAAGTCGTATTTCGCGTGCTGGCCGCCTGCCTGGCCTTTCTTCCCGCCATGGCCTTCGGGATTGCCGCCGTCAATAAGTTCTACGACTATTACCAGACCTGGGGCGGGATGATCAGCGATCTGACCGGCCAGGGGGTGAGCAGTATTCCCAAGTACGCAGCCGCCGGAGTCGGGCCGAACAAGAATTTCGACAAGAATATCGGCCGGGTCACCAGCCAGGCAGAAGACGCCCAAGTCGGATATCTCTTCCAGACATCGGTTACCGGCGTACGCAGCCACATTACTCGTGACGTGTACGTCTATCTCCCGCCGCAGTACTTCCAGAAGCCCTACCTGCACACCAAGTTCCCCGTCATCGAGCTGCTGCATGGCTCGCCCGGCAACCCTCAGGCCTGGGTGGACGTCATGGGCGTGATCCCCACCTTCCTCAACTTGCTTGAGACTCGCCCCTCGGACGCCGCCGTGCTGGTGATGCCGGACACCGATGGCGGCACGCAGTACGGGTTGCAATGCCTTAACGATCCGGGCGGCATCCAGGACATGACCTTCGTCGCGCTCGATGTGCCCGATGCCATAGCGCGAATCGCTCGCGTGCAGCCACCGGGCCAGGCCTGGGGCCTGGCCGGTTACTCGGAAGGTGGCTACTGCACCGCCAACATTGCCCTGCAGTTCCCGTCACGCTGGGGAGCCGCGGGCGTGATGTCGGGATACTTCAGCCCCATCGACAGCCAGGTACCCGAAGGCAGCAAGCCCGGTGCGAAGCCGGAGCAAGTCAACGTGTTCCGCGGGCACCCTGCGCTGCGGCTGCTTAATTCGCCGCAGTATTACGTCACCAGGGTGCCGGTCAACGACTTGCTTCCGACGTTCTGGCTCGCGGCCGGAGCCGAGGACTCCTCCGATGTGACCGCCGCGAAGAACTTCCGGCAGCTACTGGAGACCCGGGTGGCGAGCGTGCCGTTGGTGATCATCCCCGGGGGCGGCCACCAGGGCAGTGTCTGGCGCGCAGCGCTTGTTCCGATGCTGAACTGGATGACGCCGCAACTAGCCGTGCAGGCCGAGAAGGCCGATCTGGCCGCGGCCAGGGCGGCCGCGCGGGCGGCGGCAAAAGCCGCGGCGCAGCGCAGGGCCCACGCCGCCAAGTCGCGTCGCCCCTCTAGCCAGATCAGCCCGGCGAAACACTGACGCGTCCCTGAGCCCATCCTGCTCGCGGCGATACCTTCAGAGCGGGAACACGCATTGTTACCTTGCCCGTCGTTATGCAATATATATCTGTGTGGCAAAGCAGGGCAGATCCGACTGATCATACTTCGTGCCGACGGCAGAAATTCCGGTCAAATCGTGTCGAATGGGAGTGGTGAGAGAAGAGAAATCGTGGTTACCGTAATTCGCCGGTAGCCAATTACCGTTTCGACCTGGGATTATCAGTATCGCGCGGCAAGCCACGGGCAGCAAAGTACTCTGTGTAATCGGTTGAGTACAGGGTAAACCGCCTTTCCTGCCATCGCGTCTCGTACCTGTAAAGGCGGACAACGCTTCCGAAGTGATCCGCTTAGGGGGGCGATACCTGGCCGGGCCAGGGTGATCCCTGGCCGGGTCGGGTACTGAGAGGGTGTGTTATGCAGAGCAATGGGATAAAGACGGCCCAAAGTCAAGCACAATACTCAGAACTTAATAGTTCCTGGGCGGCCGGCCCCTTACTGCGGGTAAATGTCGTGTCCGCCGTCAGGCGCGCAACAGCCCGGCTGAGGGGTCAGCGGCGCACAGGCCGGCACGCCGCGCCCGGTCGTGCCTTCCTGAACCGTCGCGTCGCGCGGTGACCCAGGCGCGGCTCAGGCCGGCGGCTCCACGCATTCGGGGATGGCCCCGATGATCTTGATCGCCCAAACTTGACTCCTTAAGCGGATCGCCAGCCGCCGCACACCGCATCGGGGCGGGGCGGTCACCTCCTGGCCTGGCCGTAACCGCTAGAAGCGAACCTCGTCGTCCTGAACCACCACGTCGCAGGCGGGCCAGCCGCAGACATCCAAAGACGGGACACCGCCATGACAGCACCGCGCGACCAGTATTACCCCGGCGCGGACGCCCTGGGGCGCTACCCCGCGCTTGAGGCGATGGACCGGGACCTCGAGCGGCTCGGCGAACTTACCCGGGCCTACGTCACCGACGAGAAGGAAGACCTCGGCGTGGCGGCCGCCCGCATACTCGATATAGACCTGCGGAGGGAGGCCGAGGAACTCATCAGCCGCCTGAAGGACGCCATCGGACCCGCCCCGGACGCGACCGGCGAGATGCTCGCCGAACCGGGCACCGGCCCGCATCCGGTCTGAGGTCCGCCCGATGCGTCCCGGTTTGTTTGTTTCGCTGGCGTGGCGCGGGTAATAGTTAATCGATAGCTGCACGGGTCTCTTCCAAGTCGGCCTCAGCAGGCACACGTGCACGGACTGGCACGGCAGCGCCACTGATGGACGCACGGAGAAAACAGATGAGCCTGCCCGCCCGCCAGCAAGCGGTCCTTGACCAGATCGAGCGGATTCTGGCGGCGGCCGATCCCCAGCTGAAATCGATGTTCGCGGCCTTCGCCCGGGTGGCGTCGCGAGACGCCATGCCGGCCACCGAGGCGATCTCCAAGCGGTCCCCGTGGCAGTGGACCTTGCTCGTCTGCATCATGGTGATCAGCCTGCTGAGCGTGGCCACGGTCTTCGCCGTCGCCACCAGTAGGGCCTGCCAGGGCCTCTCGTCGGATCAGGTCGTCGCGAGCGCCTCGGTGCGCTACGCCGCCTGCAGCAAGCAGACGGACGCCTGGAGCAAGGGCGGCCGCTGAGCCGCTTCTTTCCGCCATCTTCAGGACGTTTGCGTAATCGGCCTGATACGCTGAGTTTCTACCACGTGGAAGACGCCAGTTCACAGAAGGTATGAATACATCCGCAGGGGACAAAATGGCGCAAGTCCAGGTATATAACTTCTCGCACGGCTTACTGAATCCGGGTCTCGGCTATTTGATGTCCTGCCTGGGCTCTTTCCTCGGCCTCCGGTGCCTCACCCGGGCCCGCGCCTACACCGGCTGGTCGCGCGCCAGCTGGCTGCTGCTCGCGTCCGTGGCCATCGGGGCCACCGGCATCTGGGTCATGCACTTCGTAGCCATGCTCGGTTTCTCGATCCCCGGGCAGCAGATCCTGTACAACGTACCGATCACCCTGCTCAGCCTGCTGGTCGCGGTCATCGTGGTCGCTATCGGCCTGTTCATCGTCGGCTACTTCGGCGGCCTGCTGCCGGTGCTGGCCGGCGGCGTGATCATCGGCGTCGGCGTCGCGGCCATGCACTACGTCGGGATGTCCGCGATGAGCATGCCCGACACCGTCCGGTACAACATGGGCCTGGTCGCGGTATCGGTGATCATCGCGATCGTGGCCGGAACGGCGGCGCTGCTGGCCGGGCTGCACGTCGGCGGCGTATGGTCCAGTCTCGCGGTATCGCTGGTCATGGGTGTCGCCGTCACCGGCATGCACTACACCGGGATGGCCGCGATGCACGTGTACGCGGGAGGAGCAGGGATGACCGTGGCCGGAGCCTCCCCGAACAGCTTCCTGTTCCCGCTGCTACTCGGCGCGAGCGTCCTCACCTTCATGCTGGCGCTGATCATCGCCTTGTCGCCCAACGAGGAAGAGATCCGCGCCGACGCCCGCCTGAGCCGGCGTGTCTACGCCGACGTCTGACGCCCGCAGGGCACGTTTTTTCCGGGTCGCGCGCCGGAGTTACTGAGGGTCGTAGGCGAGGTTGGGCCGCAGCCAGCGCTCGGCTTCGGTGAGCGGGATGCCTCGCCTGCGGGCGTAGTCCGCGGCTTGGTCCTGGCCGATGCGCCCGACGCTGAAATACCGCGCATCGGGATGGGCGAACAGTAGTCCGCTCACGCTGGACGCCGGGGTCATCGCCCAGGATTCGGTCAGGGTCATGCCGAGCTGCCCGGCATCGAGCAGGTCGAACAGGGCTCGTTTCAGGCTGTGGTCCGGGCTCGCCGGATAGCCGAACGCGGGCCGGATGCCGCGGAACCGCTCGGCGTGCAGTTCGGTGATCGGCTGGTCGGCGTCTGGTTCGTACCAGTCGCGGCGGGCCTGGAGGTGGATGTGCTCGGCGAACGCCTCGGCGAGCCGGTCGGCCAGTGCCTTGACCATGATCGACTGGTAGTCGTCGCCGCGGTCCTGATACCGGCCGGAAAGCTCCTCCGCACCGTGGATGGCCACGGCGAATCCGCCGAGGTGGTCTCCGGCCGGCGCCACGAAATCAGCCAGGCACCGGTTGGGCCGGCCCGGCGGCTTGGCGGTCTGCTGGCGCAGCATCGGCAGCCGGATGCCGTCCGGGCCCGGGTTGACCCAGATGTCGTCACCCTCCGAACGCGCGGGCCAGAAGCCGTACGCACCCCTGGCGTCGAGGTGGCCGTCGGCAACGATCTCGTCGAGCAGGGCGTTCCCGTCGTCGAAGAGCTCGCGCGCGGCCGGCTGGCCGAGTATCGCCGGGTACTTGCCCTTCAGTTCCCAGGCCAGGAAGAAGAACTGCCAGTCGATCATCTCGCGCAGCGCCTTCAGGTCCGGCTGCACGGTGCGCAGCCCGGTAAATACCGGAACGGGCAGGTCGCCGAACGAGACCGGGACCCGGTTCGCCCGCGCCGCCTTCAGGGTCAGCAGGGGAAGCCGCTGCGACTTCTCGTGCTGCTCGCGGAGTCGTTCCTGATCGGCCCGGTTGGTGCCGTCCAGGACCTGAGCCCGGTCGTCGCTGAGCAGGTCCGAGACCACGCCGGCCACCCTCGAAGCGTCGAGCACGTGCAGGGTGGTGCCGGCATAGGCCGGGGCGACCCGGACCGCGGTGTGCTGGCGCGAGGTGGTGGCGCCGCCGATGAGCAGCGGCAGTTTCAGCCCGCGGCGCTGCATCTCCGTGGCTACGTTGACCATCTCGTCCAGTGACGGGGTGATCAGTCCCGATAGCCCCACCACGTCGGCGCCTTCGGCGACCGCCGTGTCGAGGATGACCGCGGCGGGCACCATCACACCGAGGTCGATGACCTCGTAGTTGTTGCAGCCGAGCACGACACCCACGATGTTCTTGCCGATGTCGTGCACGTCGCCCTTGACCGTCGCGAGCACGATCTTGCCCTGGCCGCGATCGGCCTCGCCGCGCCCCTCGAGCCGCGCCTGCTCCTTCTCCGCCTCCATGTAGGGTTCGAGGTAGGCCACCGCGCGCTTCATCACCCGCGCGCTCTTGACCACCTGCGGCAGGAACATCTTCCCGGTGCCGAACAGGTCGCCGACGATCTTCATGCCGTCCATCAGCGGTCCCTCGATCACGTCCAGGGGCCGCGCGGCCTGCTGCCGCGCCTCCTCCGCGTCGGCTTCGACGAAGTCGGTGATGCCGTGCACGAGCGCGTGCGCGAGGCGCTGTGCCACCGGCGCCTCGCGCCAGGTGAGGTCCACGGTGCGGGCGGTTCCCGGCCCGCTCACCGTCTCGGCGAACGCGACGAGCCGGTCGGTGGCGTCCGGCCGCCGGTCGAAGATCACGTCCTCGGCCAGCTCGAGCAGGTCGGCGGGGATGTCCTGGTAGACCGCGAGCTGGCCCGCGTTGACGATGCCCATGTCCAGCCCGGCACGGATGGCGTGGAAGAGGAAGGCCGAGTGCATCGCTTCCCGCACGACATCATTGCCGCGGAAGGAGAACGACAGGTTGGAGATGCCGCCGCTGGTCCTGGACCCGGGGCAGCGCTGCTTGATCAGCGGCAGCGCGTCGATGAACGCCTTCGCGTAGCCGTTGTGCTCGGAGATGCCGGTGGCCACGGCGAGCACGTTGGGGTCGAAGATGATGTCTTCGGCCGCGAAGCCGGCCTGCTGAGTGAGCAGGTCATAGGCGCGGCCGCAGATCGCCACCTTCCGCTCGACCGTGTCGGCCTGCCCCTGCTCGTCGAAGGCCATCACGACCACCCCGGCGCCGTGGGCCCTGACGTACCTGGCCTGCTCGAGGAACGAGTCCTCGCCTTCCTTGAGGCTGATCGAGTTGACCACGCCCTTGCCCTGGATGCACGCGAGCCCGGCGCGCAGCACGCTCCACCGGGAACTGTCGATCATGACGGGAATCCGGGCGACCTCGGGTTCGGTCGCGATCAGGTTCAGGAAGGTGGTCATGGCGCGCTCGCTGTCGAGCAGGCCGGCGTCCATGTTGACGTCGAGCAGGTTGGCCCCGCCGCGGACCTGCTCAAGCGCGACGGCCACGGCGCCCTGGTAGTCACCCGATTCGATCAGCCGCCTGAATCGCTTGGAGCCGGTGACGTTGGTGCGCTCCCCGATCATCACGAACCCGGTATCGGCGCCGATCTCGAACGGCTCGAGCCCGCTGAACCGGGTCCGCGCCGCCCGCGCCGGGAGCGGGCGGGGTGGCCGGCCCGACACGGCGGCGGCGATCCGCTCGATGTGCGCCGGCGTGGTCCCGCAGCACCCGCCGACCACGTTGACCATCCCGGCCGCGGCGAACTCGCCCAGCAGCCGGGCGGTCTCCTCCGGTGCCTGGTCATAGCCGCCGAAGGCGTTCGGCAGTCCCGCGTTCGGATGGCACGCCGTGTACGTGCCGGCCAGCCGGGAAAGCTCCGCGACGTGCGGGCGCATCTCCTCGGCGCCGAGCGAGCAATTCAGCCCGGCCACCAGCGGATCGGCGTGCTCGATCGACGCCAGGAACGCCTCAAGCGTCTGCCCCGACAGCGTCCGCCCGCTCAGGTCGACGATCGTCGCCGAGATCCATAGGGGCAGGGCCGGGGCGACGTCACGCGCGGCCGCGATCGCCGCCTTCGCGTTCAGCGTGTCGAAGATCGTCTCGACCATCAGCAGGTCGACGCCCCCGTCGGCGAGCGCCTGGACCTGCTCGGCGTACGCCGCGTAGACCTCGTCGAACGACACCGCCCGGTAGGCGGGATCCTCCACCCGCGGGGACAGCGACAGCGTGACGTTCAGCGGGCCGACCGACCCGGCGACGAACCGCGCGCCGGAGGAGTCAACCTCGTCTGCCGCCTGCCGCGCCAGCTGAGCACCCCGCAGGTTCATCTCGCGCACCAGCGATTGCAGGCCATAATCGGCCTGGCCGATGCTCGTCGCGGTGAACGTGTTGGTCGTGGTGATGTCCGCGCCCGCGGCGAGGTACTGCCGGTGAATGTCGAGAACGACGTCAGGCCGGGTCAGGTTCAGCAGGTCCGGGTCGCCGGTCACATCCTGCGGGTGGTCACGCAGCCGCTCGCCGCGGTAGTCGGCCGCGACCAGGCCCCTCCCCTGGAGGAGCGTGCCCCAGGGCCCGTCGAGCACCGCGATGCGCTCGTCCAGAAGCTCCCGCAGCCGCTCCCGGGCGCCTGTCGCTGGTGAACTTACTGCCACCAGTCACCTCCTACTAGTAGGAGGCGCCCTTCACCGCAAGAAGAAGGCCGAGCGTGGCGGGCCCAAGCCCGTTGCAGCGCCTCTCGGCCTGGCGCCTATCCTACCGGGCCTGCCGCGCGGGGGCTCAGCCCTTGACCGCTCCGCTCATCAGACCCTGGACGTAGTACCGCTGGAGCCCCAGGTAGAGGATCACGCAGGGGACCATGGCGATGACCGCCCCGGCGACCAGGTAGCCGTAATTGACCGTCCCGAAGGTCCCGGTTTCGACGTTGAGCAGGGCCACCGGGAAGGTGTACTTACCCTGCTGGGTCAAGAAGGTGAGGGCGGCCAGGAACTCGGTCCAGGCGAACAGGAACGCGTACAGGACGGTGGTGGCGATGCCGGGTGCCACCAGCGGCCGCATCACCCGCCACAGCGTGGTAAGCGTTCCCGCGCCGTCGACCCGGGCCGACTCCTCGAGCTCAGCGGGGATCTGGCTGAAGGTGTTGCGCATCACGAAGACGCCGAACGGCAGGTTGAACGTCGAGTAGAACAGCACCAGGCCGAGCAGGCTGTTGGTCAGGTGCAGGAAGTTGAGCTCGAGGAAGGCCGGCGTCAGGATGGCCTGGTAGGGGATCATGAGGGCGAGCAGGGTGAGGGCGAATATCAGGCCGCGGCCGCGGAACCGGAAGCGCCCGAAGCCGTAGCCGGCGGCGGTCGCCAGCACCGCGGTGAGCACGGCCGTGCCGACCGCCACGATCAGGCTGTTGCCCACGTAGTGCCAGATGTGGATCGATCCGCCCATCAGCTGCTGGTAGTTGGTGATGGTCAGATGGGTGAAGTCGGCGATGGCCGGCGCGCTGGTGATCGCGGCTTCGCTCTCGAACGAGCGCAGCACCGCCCATACCAGCGGGGCGACGAACAGCACGCCGAGGAGCGTGCCCACGACGGCGTAAAGGACGCGCGCCGTCCTGGCCTCCGGATGGTCTTCCTGCCTGCGCGTGATGATCGGCGCCGCCGCCATATCCGGCCTCCTGTCGCTTAACTGCTGGTCCGAGTTATGCCTTGCGGTCCCGAAGGGCGAAGAACTGGACGAAGCTGATCAACCCGACCAGCACGACCAGGACCAGGGACATGGCGGTCGCCTTGCCCAGGTGCAGTTGCACGAAGGCCACCTGGTAGATCCACATGACGACCGTGTCGGTGCTGGTGCCGGGTCCGCCCTGGGTCAGGATGTAAAACTGGTTGAAGGCGAGAAACGAGCCGACCACCGAGATGATCAGGGTCATCGCGATGACCTTGCGCAGCAGCGGGATGCGGATGCGCAGCTCCTGGTCCAGCCAGGAGGCGCCGTCGATGGCGGACGCCTCGAGCAGGTCGCCGGGGATGCCCTGCATGCCGGCCATCAGCAGCACCATGGTCAGGCCAGAGGCGAACCAGACGACCAGGACGCAGACGGCGGCCAGGGCCAGGTCGCTGTGGACCAGCCAGGCGGTCTGGCCGTTGGTGATGTGCAGCGCGTGCAGCACCACGTTGACCCCGCCGGACCCTGGCTGCAGCTCGAGCAGCAGCAGGAAGCTCTCGGTCACCAGGCCGACGACATAGGGCAGGAAGAACAGCGTGCGCAGCAACGCGGAGCCGCGCCGGCGCCGCCGGACGAGGACGGCCAGGCCGTAGCCCACGACAAAGATGGCGGGGGTGACGATGGCCGTGTACTCCAGGGTGAACAGCACCGACTGCACGAAGGTGGCGTCCTGGCCCACCGAGGCCCAGTTCTGCAAGCCGATCCAGTGGTCCGGCCCGATCAGCGGGTAGTTGGTGAACGAGAGGTAGACGGCGAAGCCGACCGGGATGAGGACGAAGACGGTCACGAAGATGAAGGCGGGCGTCACCAGCAGCAGCCCGGTGCGGGCCTTGGCTCGCTCAAGCCCGCTGCGCCGGTATCTGGCCGGGGCGGCGCGGGCGGCGCCATGGGTCGACGTCTGCCTGGTTGTGGTGGCACCTGCCATGGCGACGGTCCTCCTTAGCTAGCTGGCCTCGTCGGTGAGCAGCTGATCGAAGCCGTTCTGCGCGGTGGCCATCGCGGGTTTGACCTGGTTGTTGAAGACGGCGGTGTCGAACATGGTCAGCCACGGGCCGCCGGCCTGGTTGAAAATGCTGTTGTAAGCGGTCGTCGCCGGGGCCACCCCGTGGGCCAGCGCGCGCAGGGCCACGACGTCGAGCGGGTTGGCCTGCTCGAAGGCAGGGGTCAGGGCGTCCGAACGCACCGGGGTGTAGCCGAAGGCGGGAAGCTGGTCCTGCTGCTTGATCGCCAGGATCCACTTCATGAACTCCCACGCGCCCGAGGCGTTTTTCGCGCCCGTGGGGATGGCCAGGTCGTCGCCGCCGTCGAAGGTCGCGTAACCGCCGGTCGGCCCGGGCAGCGGCACATCTTCGAACTGGGACCGCTTCGCGGCGGGAACCTCGTTGATCACCGTGCCGTAGCCGCCGGGGAAGATGCCCACCGTCCCGGCGGCGAAGTCGAGGCCCCAGGTGGCCCCGGTGTCGGTGAGGTCGGACTGCGGTGCGAGATGGGAGTTCCAGATCGTGCGGTAGAACGTCAGCAGAGCGCTCACGGCCGCGTTGCCCTGTACCTCCGCCGTCTGGTGGTCGACGGGGCCGCGGATGACATTGGAGCCCGCCGCCCAGATGTTAGGCAGCGCAGTGAAGCCGAGGCACCCGGAGCAGTCGCCGGCGAAGGAGAACCCGCTGATTCCGTGTCCGAGAGAATTGATCTTGCGGGCGTCGGTGAGGATCTCGGCGAAGGTCCGCGGCGGATCGGCCGGGTTGAGCCCGGCCCGCTTGAACAGTGTCTTGTTGATCCACAGGACGGACAGGTCAGCCAGATACGGAACGCCGTAGACCCGGTTGTCGTAGGTGGCGAGGGTCAGGTGACCCGGGCTGAGGTCCTTGGCGTAGGGCAGTGCGGCGATGGCGCCGGTCAGGTTCGCGAACGCGTCGAGCTGGGTGAAGATCGGCATGTAGATGTCGTTGAGGTCCACCAGGTCGGGGGCCGCGTTGCCGCGGATGGCCGTGGCCAGTTCCGTCACCGCCTGGGTGTCCTGGATGGAGTCCATCACCACCTGGAGATGGGGATGGGTGGCGTTGAACTCCTTGACCAGCGGCGTGGCCGCCGTGATGGTGTCGCTGCGGGCCCAGAACACAACTGTGCCGATCGCATTGTCGCCGAACCCCGGTGCGGTCGTGTTGACGGGCTTGCTCGCGGTCCCGCAGCCGGCCAGGCTCGTCGTGGCGAGCACGATCAGGGCGGCCAGGCCGGTTCCGAGCGCTATTCGGCGTCTGCGCATCGCTCAGCTCTTTTCCGTAACTGGGGCCAGCGGGATCCAGACCCGCATCGGAGACACCCCGCGGTTGGCCCACCGGTAGTACGGGGTGGCCACCCACCGGACCGGGGCGGCGTCCGCTGTCGGCGTGTCCGCACGGCGGTACAGGCCGGTGCCCCAGCCGCGCGCCGCGCCCGCGGCGCCCAGGCCCGTCAGGGTCACCATGCCGTCGGCGGACACCACGGTCTCGGCCGGTACGCCGGGATCGATGCTCAGGTCGTCGAGTGACACTCCCGCGGGCAGGTCGCGCTGCTCCAGGCAGTAGACGAGCGGGCCCCGCTGCAGGGCGACGCAGCCTCGTACCGCGTCGACGGCGGGATGGGCGGCGACGGCCCGCACGGCCATGTCGAAGTCCACCGTGACCTGGTCGCCGGCGGCCCAGACCCGGCGGCCCCTGGCGTACCCGTCACCGTCGTCGGCCAGATCCGCGCCCGTCACCGCGACGGCCTTGGACCATTCCGGGCGGCGCAGCGCCAGCTCCCACGGTGCGGCGGGAGACCGCACGACCGTGACCGTGACCGTCCCCTGCCACGGGTAGTCCGTCGTCACCTCGAGCTCGACCGGGCCGGCGTCCAGATCGGCGGTGATCCGCCCGCCCGCGTACAGGTGCACCTGGATCCCGTCCGCGCCCCCTGTCGCCACGTAGTGATGCAGGCTGGCTCCCAGCCGGGCGAGGTTGGGCGGGCAGCAGGCACAGCGGTACCACGGCAGGCGGCCGGACGGGCTGTCCTCCTGCGAACCGTCGTGGCCGGCCCGCAGCTGCAGCGGGTTGGAGTAGAAGAAGTGGGCCCCGTCCGCGGAAAGGCCGACCGCGACCGCGTTGTACAGGGCCCGCTCCAGCTCGTCCGCGTAGCGCCGCCGGCCGGTCGCGAGCAGCAGCCGCCAGTTCCACATAACGCTGGCGATGGCCGCGCATGTCTCGTTGTAGGCGCGGTCGGCCGGCAGCTCGTAGGGGTCCCCGAAGGCCTCGTCGCGATGACGGGACCCCTGACCGCCGGTGAGGTAGGTTTTCGTCCCGTACGCGTCGTCCCATAGCCGCTGGACGGCGCCGAGCAGCTCGTCGTCACCCGTTTCGACCGCGACATCGGTCGCCCCGCAGAGCAGGTACAGCTGGCGCACGGCGTGGCCGGTCACGGCCGCGGAGTCCCGCACCGGCACCTGGTCCAGGTAGTAGCCGGAGCCGAACGAGCCCGGCCCGAGCGTCCCGTGACCCCGGCGCTCGATCATCCGGGCGGCCAGTTTCAGGTAGCCGCGGTGGCCGGTCTGGCGCCACAGCTCGACCAGGGCCATCTCGATCTCCGGGTGCCCGTCGATCGCGGCCCGGCCGCCCTCAGCGGAGCGTCCGGCCGCTCCGTCATCGTCGCCGAACCGCTCGACGAGCAGGTCGGCGAACCGCCGGGCCACCTCGAGGAGCCGGCCGTCACCACCGCGGGCCGCCGCCACCCCGGCCTGGATCAGATGGCCGGCGCAGTACATCTCGTGCCCGTTCGTCAGGTCTGACCACGGTTCGTGACCGTCAAGGCCGAACCACGAGTGCAGGTACCCGTCCTCGTCCTGGGCCTTGGCCACCAGGTCGACCAGGGCGGCGTACGCCGAGCGCGGCTCATCGCCGGAATCGAGTTCCCACCCGATGCCCTCGAGCGTCTTGTAGACGTCGGAATCGGAGAACCACATGCCACGCCGCGAGCCGCCGAACTCGCCGGTTTTCCGGCGGAGGTTATCCAGCGAGCCGCTCTCGGCTAGCTCCTCGACGCAGTGCGGGATGGTGGCGGTCCGGTTGAGGACCTGCCAGGCCCCCAGCCAGCTTCCGGGATCCAGGCGGACGGCGTCGTGACCGAGGGGGCGGCAGGCAGCACGGGCCCCAGCTGACGGCTGTACCGAGCCCGGGCGCGGCCCGGAACGACCCAGCAGGCTAGACATCGGCGACACCTTTCCGGGCCGCTGCTGGCCGCTCCGACCTTGGCAGCTCGGCTAGGAAATCGGTTTCCGAAACACAATTGTCCCAATTTCCGGCTTTGTCAACCCTCCGTAGCCACGGCAGCCGGAACGTAAAATGAGCTACCCGTCCGTTCGGAGGAAACATCCCATTTTTGACGTGGACTCACACCAGCCCCGCGGGAACGATCCAACGGCCCGCCCCACCGTCAGCGACGTAGCCCGCCGGGCCGGCGTCAGCCGGGGAACCGTTTCCAAGGCTCTGAACGACACTGGCCAGCTCAGTCCGGAAACGCGGCAGCGGGTCCAGGCCGCCGCGGCCGAACTCGGCTTCGAGCCCAACCCGCAGGCGCGGAGCCTCACCAGCGGCCGGACCTTCACCGTCGGCCTGCTCACCAGCGACAGCATCGGCCGGTTCAGCATCCCCATGCTGCAGGGCATCGAGGACGCCCTCGGCGCCGACTCCATCCGCGTCCTGCTCTGCGACGCGCGGGGCGACACCGAGCGCGAGCGCAAGTACGTGCGCACCCTGCTCACCCAGCGGGTGGACGGCATCATCGTCACGGCCAAGAAGACCGAGGTGCGCCCGGGCATCGGGTCTCTGCCGGTCCCCGTCGTCTACGCCTACGCGCAGTCGGACCAGCCCCAGGACCGGGCCGTTCTGCCCGACGACGTCGAAGCGGGCCGCCTGGCCGTCGGCCACCTGGTGGCCGGCGGCCGTCGCCGGGTCGCTTATATCACCGGGCCGTCCGGCGCCTTGGCCGTACGCCACCGCGAGGACGGGGCGAGGGCCGCGCTCGAACAGGCCGGCCTCGGCCTGCCCGCCGCGGCCGTGCGGTACGGAGAATGGTCCGAGGAGTGGGGCCGCGAGGCGGCCGCCGCGCTCACCGCGGCCGGGGTCGGGGCAGGCGGGATCGACGCGGTCTTCTGCGGCAGCGACCAGATCGGCCGCGGCGTCGCCGACGGCCTGCGCGACCTCGGCGTCAAGGTGCCCGACGACGTGGCCCTGGTCGGCGTGGACAACTGGCTGCCGATGGCCGCCTCGTGCCGTCCGCCTCTGACCACCGTCGACCTGCGGCTCGAGGAGATCGGCCGGGTCGCGGCCACCGAACTGCTGGCCCGGATCGCCGGCGGTACCGCCGCCGGCGCCCGCCTGCTGCCCGGGCGCCTGATCGTGCGGGAATCTTCCCGGCCCGGGCCGGCCGGAGCCTGATCAATAAACCGTCCAGCTCAGCGGCGCGGGCGATCGACAGCAAACGAGACCTCGAGCGCCAGGCACGGTCAGTGCTTCTGGTGCCTCCCGGAGTTGTCGCTGCGCTTGCCTTCTGCCATGTGATCGTTGAGTCGTCGTGTTGCTGACTGGAGCACCCGAAGGGCTGTTGCCAGCTCCGCGGCATGGTCGGTCTGTCGTTCGCCAACTGGTACAGCACGTACCACTGCGTGGACCCGAGGTCGTACGGGCGCAGCACCGACTCCATCGCGGCCCGGACGGCGAAGTAGTAACTCTTCGCCCACGCCCCCACCGACCCAGGCGTCGGGTCCGCTTCTTCGTGAGAATTGATCACCACGGGATCGTTACGTTTTCCCACCTCGTGAACGTGCCGGTCGGACCGTCCGGGCCGAGCAGGGCTACGCGCACCACTTCGCGGGAGCCGTCCTCGACAGACTCCGTGCCCGCGTACCCGTTGAGGTTCGTCTTGGTGAAGGCCGGGGAGACCAGATTGACCTTGATGTCGGTCGACTCCAACTCGATCATCATGGCGAGCGTCATCGCGTTGAGAGCCGCCTTGGACGCAGGATAAATGGGACCGAAGAGCGCGTGGTAGGGATAGGCCGGGTCGGCGTTCGCCGTCAGCGAGCCAACCCCGCTCGACACGTTGACGATACGGGCGTCCGAGGATTCGCGGAGCAGCGGCAGCATGGCCTGATAGACGGCGATGACGCCGAACACGTTGGTCTCCCAGACCGCGCGTATTTCGTCGAGGGACGCGTTGCTCGCGTACCTCGTCTTTGCGTACTCCTGGACGTTCAAGCTGCCCTGTGTCGTCTTCGAGATACCCGCGTTGTTGACCAGCAGGTCGAGGCGGCCAAACTCGTTGCGGATGCGCTCCGCCGCGGCGGCGATCGAATCCCCGTCCGTCACGTCGAGCTGGACCGCGACGGCGCCCGGCCCTATTTCCTTGGCCGCGGCCTCGCCGCGCTCAAAATTGCGCGATCCGACCAGCACAGTCAGGCCGTTCGCCACGAGTTCCCCGGCGACCTGAAGACCGACTCCCTGATTGGCCCCGGTGACCAAGGCGATGCGCTTATTGGGCATAGCAAGCTCCTTCTACGGCTGCGCCCAACCGAGGTCGTGTGGACGCAAGACCGACTCCGTCGCGGTCGGCTCGCGGAGTAGTAACTTCCTCGGCTGCCCGCCGACATGTCAAGTGCACTCGTGAGGGTTGCCCCCGACACGCTTTCCAACCCTGCTGACCGGCGTTGAGACAAGAAGTGAGACGAGCGGATAGCCGAGATGAATGGCAGCTCGTTCGCTCCGCCTAGCGTGCGGATATCCGACTCAGAGGGCAACCGGCTCGATCCGCTCCAACTGCCGGAGTTCCTCCTCATCGTGGGATGCCTCGTACAGATCGAGCGCGAGCTGGCCGTTAAGCCAGAACTGGGGAGTGGTCCCGAGCGCCTTGGCCAGCCGCAGCGCTGTCGAGGGGGTGATGCCACGCCTGCCGTTGACGATCTCGTTCAGCCGCACATACGAAACCCCGATCCGGTTCGCCAGCGCCGCCTGGGTCATTCCCAGCGGCCTGATGAACTCCTCGAGAAGCATCTCGCCCGGCGGCGTCGGCGGCCGGTCAGAAGGAATCCTCACCTGCGCCATCTTCACCATTTCCCTTCAGTGATAGTCCACCACCTCGACATCTTCCGCACCCGACTCGGTCCACCGGAAGCACACCCTCCACTGATCGTTGATGCGGATCGAGTACTGTCCCTCTCGCTCGCCCTTCAGCTTCTCAAGGCGGTTGCTCGGCGGTGCCCGCAGATCGCCTATGGCTACAGCCTGGTTCAGTTGGTCCAGCTTCCTCCGTGCTACCTGCACCAGGTTGGACGGACACGACTTCCGGGCCTGCTTGGTCTCGCGCCCGTCAAAAAGGTCCTCGGTGCCTTTGTCCCGAAACGATGCGATCACCCAGCTCAGTATAACGGACCACGTAATCCGTGGTAAAGGGCTGGCGCCGCGGGCCTGCCCCGTTGCGGGCACGACCCGTCCGACGACACATTCACCGGCTACGACTACTTCGACGGTCCAGGGGACCGTAAAGCCCCGGGCCCCTTCTTGCCCTCGCCTGCCCCCGGTGTTCCCCCGGGAGCCGCGGGCCCTTTTTTGCCCTCGCCTGCCCCTCGTGTTCCCCCGGGAGTCCCGGGACCCTTGTTGCCTGCGCCTGGTTCAGTGTCAGGGTTACCGCAGGTGAGCCGCGAGCCTTCCGTGACCAGCGCGAACGAGGCTTGGAGTTCATTCGCCGACTCTGTTGAGACCGATACGATTCCGATCGACAATTCGCTCCCGGCTGGAATCGCCACGGGATTGATGGTGAGCTTCGGTTCACCGCCGGGCGCCGCCTTGCCGAGTATCTGCTGAAGATTCCCGGCGGCATCATCAGATGCTTCCGTACAGAACTGACCGAACGTGACGATCGCCGGAACGCCGGCCTTGGCCAGGGTCTGCCGCAGCAACACTGGATCGCGCAGCGCGCGGACATCGACGTACACCAGCCCGCTCGACAGGGTATTGACCGACCAGGCATCGAGGTTGACATGCACGGAACGGGCACTTGTCCCGGAGCCGCCACCGACGGCGAGCGCCAGGCCCACGCCGAGCGCCATGCTTCCCGCGCCCGCCCCCGCCAAGCCGCGGCGCAGCCGGCGGCCGCGGGCCCGGGCCCAGATCGCGTCGGCGGACCGGTCCAGGTGCACATCGGTAAGGGACTCCTTGACCATGGTCAGCGAACTCCGCAGTGTGACCAGCATTTCTTCGTCATTCATCGGGCGGCCTCCTAGTCGAGAAAGGACGTACGTGGGTGCGGAGCGTGCCGAGAGCCCGGTGCAGATGCACCCCCACGGTGCCCGGCGAGATACCCAGCAGCGCCGCAGTGGCCTCGGTATCCAGATCAAAGAAGATCCGGAGCACGATCACCTCGCGCTGCCGGGCCGGCAGTGCCCGGATGGCCGATATCAGCGCGTCGTCGACCCCGGCCGGCTGCCAGGTCGCCGACGACTCGGACTCCACCAGTGGCACTTCCCGCCGTCGGCGGCGCCACCAGGACACGTGCGCGTTCAGCGCCGTCCGCACCACCCACGCACGCGGCGCCGGGTGGTCGCGCACCTTCCGCCAGGACATCCAGGCCCGGGTAAACGCCTCCGCCACCAGGTCCTCGGCGAGTTGGCGGTCCCCGACGCTGACGAGCACGATCCGCAGGCAATCATCATTGGCGGCGGCGTAGAACTCGCTGAACTCCCGTCGTTTCTGCTCCACGCCCCAACTACGCATCCCACCCCAGATTCCTTTACCGCCCGTGCCGACCAGATTGCTCGTTCTATGTCATCAGACTCATAATCTGCCTGGCGCTGGTTCGAGCTCCGCCGCGCCACGTATCGCACCTCTTAGATGAAGGCCCTGACCGGGCGAACTTGACGCGGGGCCGAATGGACGAGGACACGGCTAGCTCGGCAGCGCCAGGTGGTGCGCCATGGCCCGGGGCTTATGACTGCTCGCGTTGGCAGCGGCGAAGCCGGTCTGCCTGGCTTGAATGTCCCTACAGTTGATGAGGTCCCGCGTTTATGCTGGTCAGCGCGTATATTGCCGCCGGTGTCTGGACCAGAATTGAGACCATCCTGTTAGCGTCATTGATGACAGCGTGGACATGTCCCTGGTCACATGAGCGGAGGATAAGAGATTCGAACTCTTGAGGGTTTCCCCAACACGCTTTCCAAGCGTGCGCACTAGGCCACTATGCGAATCCTCCGCCGCAGAGCTTACCCGAATCCGCAGGCCCGCTGGTGGCCCAACTCTCCTGATGGGGGAGCCGGAGCCGGATCGGGCCACGGAGCGCGACCGGCGGGGCGCGATACGGCTCGCGCAACATCAGGTCCCGCGGCTGACTACACTTACCCCTGACCCCCCGCATGGCGTTATCCCGCCAACCCCCCCAGGGCCGGAAGGCAGCAAGGGTACGCGGGCACTGACGGGTGTGCGGGGGGTCCCGCTATTTACCGGTGAGGATGAGCTGATGGCAGCAGCGGCGTCCGAAGACGACGGAACGGCCCCGGCCAGCCTGGCCCAGTCCGGACTTGCGCTGTACCGCAAGTACCGCCCGGCGACGTTCGCTGAGGTCAAAGGGCAGGATCACGTCACCGGCCCGCTGCGGCAAGCCCTGCGTACCGGGCGCATCAACCACGCGTACCTGTTCAGCGGGCCGCGCGGGTGCGGCAAGACCTCCAGCGCGCGGATCCTGGCCCGCTCACTGAACTGTGTCAAGGGTCCGACCCCCGAACCGTGCGGCGTCTGCGATTCCTGCGTCGCCCTCGCGCCNNGACGCCAGGGAACTGCGCGAGCGGGCCTTCTACACGCCGGTGTCCGGGCGCTTCAAGATCTACATCATCGACGAGGCGCACATGGTCACCCAGCAGGGCTTCAACGCGCTGCTGAAACTGGTCGAAGAGCCGCCGCCGCACTTGAAGTTCATCTTTGCCACGACCGAGCCGGAGAAGGTCATCCCGACCATCCGCTCGCGCACGCACCACTACCCGTTCCGCCTGGTTCCTCCGTCCGTGCTGCGCGAGCTCATGCAGGACATCCTGCGCAAGGAAGGCGTCGCGGTGGAGGAAGCCGTGCTGCCGCTGGTGGTGCGGGCCGGGGCGGGTTCGGTCCGGGACTCGCTGTCCATCCTGGATCAGCTGCTGGCCGGCAGCGACGAGTCCGGGCTCAGCTACGAGCGCGCGGTGGCCTTGCTCGGTTTCACCGACGCCAGCCTGCTCGACGAGATCGCGGACGGGTTCGCCGCCGGCGACGGCGCGACGGTGTTCCGGGTGGTGAACCGGGTCATCGAGGGTGGGCACGAGCCACGCCGGTTCGCGGCCGACATGCTGGACCGGTTCCGTGACCTGATCGTGCTGGCCGCGGTGCCCGACGCGGCGCAGATCGGGCTGCTGGACCTGGCACCGGACCGGGCGGAGCGGATGGTCGCGCAGGCGGAGAAGTTCGGCCAGGCCGGGCTGACCCGGGCGGCCGAGATCATCAGCAACGGCCTGGACCAGATGCGCGGCGCCACCTCGCCCCGGCTGCTGCTGGAGCTGATGTGCGCCCAGGTCCTGCTGCCGGGCGCCGCCACTGACGAGAAATCGCTGCTCGCCCGCCTGGAACGGCTCGAGTCCGCGGCCCGGGGAACGTCGGCGTCCAGGCCGCAGTCACCCCCGCGCGCGCCGCACTCCGGCCGTGACGATGATGCCGAACGATCCGTGGTTGCACCTTCCGGCCAGCAGCCTGCTTCCCATCGTGCCGCTCGCGCCCAGCCAGCGCCCACGCCCAGGTCCGAGCCGGACGGCCGGTCCGAGCCGGACGGCGGGTCCGAGCCGGCCGCCAGGTCCGAGCCCGCCGCGTCGGCCGCTGTCGCGTCGGCGGGGACGCGGGGATCGGCTGACCGTCCGCCTGCGGACCCGGCTCCGGGGGGACTGTCTGCGGCGGATTCGCTGCGGCAGAACTGGGCCGCGGTCCTGGCGGCGGTCAAGCGGGAACGCCGGGTGGCGTCGATGCTGCTTGCCGACGCGACCGTACTGTCTCTGGATGACGGGACGCTGACCCTGCAGTTCGCGCGCGCCGGAAACCTCAAGGGGTTCACTACGGGCAACTACGACGCTGACCTCAAGCGGGTGCTGAGTTCCGGCTTCGGCCTGAATGTGATGGTCAAGGGCGTGGTCGGCGGGAGTCCTGATCCCGGCGGGACCGGCCTGGCACCGGCGTCGCCGGGTCTGGGGTCGGCCGGTCCGGGTCCGGCAGGCCCGGGTCGGGGCTATCAGCCCGCGGCAGACCCGCCGTCGGCCCAGCCCTCCGCCATGGAGCACTACGACGAACCGCCGGACGAGATGCCGCCCGATGATGAGGACGACATGCCGCCGGACGAGCCGTCCTCGCACCGTGCGTCTCCGCCGCCGCCCGAACTCACCGGGATGGACCTGATCCAGCGCGAGCTCGGCGGCCAGGTGATCGGCGAAATCGAGGGTTGAGTCGGGCGGACCGGATCGGGCTGCACGGGTTGGACGAGCCCTCGTTGGACCTGGCCGCGGCTAATCGGGGTCAGGCGGGTCGTAGGCTCTTTCCGAGGAGGGCGATGTGGAACCCCAGATGGANNCAGGGCGAGCTGATGGACCTCAGCATTGAGCCGGCCGCGGTGGATACGGATGACGCGGAAGAGACGGCGCGGACCATCGCCGATCTGGTGCTCGCCGCGGTCCGCGACGCTTACCGGTCCGCCGAGGATCTCCAGCAGCAGCAGATGGGACCGTTCGCCGCGGCCATGCAAGGTGGCGGGCTGCCCGGGATGCCCGGGGGGATGCCCGGCATGCCGAGCGGGCTCGACCTGCCCGGCGGGCTCGACCTGTCCAGCCTCGGCATCGGCGCCCCGCCGGTGCCAGATGATGACGACGACGAGGACACCTAGGACCTGACGTGTACGAAGGGGTCATTCAGAACCTCATCGACGAACTCGGGCGGCTGCCCGGGGTCGGTCCGAAGGGCGCCCAGCGGATCGCGTTTTATCTGCTGGCCGTCGACCAGGCTGAGGTCAGACGGCTGGCGGACGCGCTGATCGAGGTTACGGAGAAGGTGCGGTTCTGCCGCACCTGCGGGAACGTGGCGGAAGCCGACGAGTGCCGGATCTGCCTCGACCCGCGGCGCGACCTGGCGGTGATCTGCGTCGTGGAAGAGCCGAAGGACGTCGCGGCCGTGGAGAAGATCCGCGAATTCCGCGGTCGTTATCACGTGCTCGGCGGGGCGATCAGCCCTATCGACGGAGTCGGCCCGGACGAGCTGCGGATCAAGGAGCTGATGACGCGGCTAGCTGACGGGACGGTGACAGAACTGATACTCGCCACCGATCCCAACCTCGAAGGCGAGGCGACAGCCACCTTTCTCGCTAGGCTGGTCAAGCCGATGGGCTTGCGGGTGACCAGGCCCGCGAGCGGCTTGCCAGTCGGGGGCGACCTGGAGTACGCCGATGAGGTGACGCTGGGTCGCGCATTCGAGGGACGGAGACTGCTTGATGTCTGAACCGCCAGCTCAGGGGGGCGAATGGCGGCCGATAGCGGACCAGATCGCGGTGAACGTCAAGAACTTCATCGACGGGGTTGACGCGCTCGCGCGCGGTGGCGGCGACGAGACGGTGCCGATGCTGCTGCTGGAGGTGTCGCAGATCCTGCTCGCCGGAGCGCAGCTCGGCGCCAGCCGGGACGTGATCCTGCCGGGGAACTGGGAGCCGGAAGTCGGCGCCGACCCCGACCTGGACGCGCTGCGCACCGGCCTGTCCGTCCGGCTGGCCTCGGTCGACGAGTATGCCGAGGTGTTCGACCCGTACGCGGACACTTCCTGCCTGCCGTTCCGGATTTCCGACGACATCGCGGCGGTGGCCGCCGACCTCATCCACGGGCTCAAGCACTATCAGGCCGGCCGGTCGCTCGAGGCGCTGTGGTGGTGGCAGTACTCGTACTTCAATCACTGGGGTACCCACGGCGGTGCCGCCCTGCGCGCGTTGCACGCCGTGATCGCCCACGCCAGCCTCGACGTAGCTCCGTAACTCTTTACCCTCGGGGTTTTCCCGCCCCCAGACTTCCGGACCCCCGGACAACATTTCTTTCCCGTGCCTGGCACAGACCTCCGGACCCCCAACGGGGGTCCCCAGGGGGTATGGGGGGTGGAACCCCCCGTACCCGGGGGGGTCTGGGGGGGCAGAGCCCCCCGAGGGTAAACAGAAATTCGGCGGGGGCAAAGGGCGCGGATAGACTCAAGCCTTCATCCACGTCCGGGGAGGTCGGCGCATCCGTGGCGCTCGTGGTGCAGAAATACGGTGGCTCGTCGGTTGCTGACGCGGATGGGATCAAGCGGGTCGCGCAGCGGATCGTGGCCACCCGCAAGGCCGGCGACCAGGTCGTGGTGGTCGTGTCGGCGATGGGTGATTCCACCGACGAGCTGATGGACCTGGCCCGGCAGGTGAGCCCGCTGCCGCCTGGGCGTGAGCTCGACATGCTGCTGACCGCGGGTGAGCGGAT
>PMST01000029.1 GCA_003168295.1 Actinomycetota bacterium | reverse complement strand
CTCATTGCTCTTCCGGGTTTGGTCGCCGTCGATCTGGCCGCCAGGTATGCGATGCGCAAGCACTTGCACCGTCAGCGCGCGCATAAACGTTCCATGCGCCGGGTGACGGCCGTCGGTCACGCCAATGCGATGGCCGACCTGATCGTGCAGCTACGCCGCGACCGCTTCCACGGGCTGGAAGTGGTGAACGCGTGTGTGGCCGATCACACCAGCCTGACCGAGATAGAGGGCGTTCCGGTTACCGGAGGCTTCGCCGATGCCGCCCGGGTAGCGAGCAGCACCAGCACGGACACGGTGGCCGTGCTCGCGTGTCCCGAGATGGACGGTCTCACCTTGCGCAGGCTGGCCTGGGATCTGGAGAAGGACCGCACCGACCTGTACGTGGCGCCGGCCCTGATGGACGTGGCTGGACCGCGGACCACCATCAGGCCGGTGGCCGGACTGCCGCTGCTGCACGTGGATCACGCTGAGCTGACCGGGGTTAAGCGCGTGATCAAGAGCTTCTTCGACAAGGTCATCGCGACCGCCGCGCTTTACGCCTTTAATCCGCTCCTGGCCTTCATCGCTCTCGGCATCGTGTTTGATGACCGGGGTCCCGTTCTCTTCACCCAGACCCGGATCGGCAAAGACGCACAGCCGTTCACGGTGCTCAAGTTTCGCACTATGGTGCCCGGCGCAGAACTGCGCCGGGAGGCGATCCTCGCGCTGGACGAGGGCGACGGGCTGCTGTTCAAGATGCGCAAAGATCCGCGGGTCACGACGGTCGGCACATGGCTGCGCCGCTGGTCGCTGGACGAGCTTCCGCAGCTTTTCAACGTGGTTCTTGGCGAGATGTCCCTGGTCGGACCCAGGCCGCCGCTGCCCGTGGAGGCCTCGCGATATAGCGATGACGTATACCGCAGGCTGGTCGTCAAGCCCGGCCTGACCGGGCTCTGGCAGATCAACGGGCGATCGGATTTGAGCCGGGAGGACGCCGTCCGGCTCGACCTGCGGTACGTGGAGAACTGGTCGCTCGCTCTCGATCTTCAGATCTTGTGGAAGACCTGCGCCGCTGTGGCCAAGGGCCGGGGGGCCTACTTACCCGGGTCGCCACAAGCAAATGTTCGGAAATCGAGCGGGACGAAAGAGGTGTCGTAGCAAGCAGGCCGGAGGACACGAGAATCACCAGTAACAAGGGCAGTTCAGTAACGCAACAGCAGACAGCTGCCGATTATCTGGGCGCAGCGCATCGTGGCGCTGCGTTGCGGGAGGCACATGATCAGACACATTCGGCTGGGCGGCGACAACTTCGACGGTTCCAGCATGTGCGCAGGCGTCTACGGATACGCGGGCATCTGCTTCCTTCCGTACAGCACTTAAGGGAGACAGCGATGCCAGGTGGACGGGTCCGCGTGCTGTACGTCGGCGGCCTCGGTCGCAGTGGCAGCACGCTGATCGAGCGGCTGATCGGGCAGCTTCCCGGGGTCTGCGCGGTGGGTGAGCTTGTCCACCTGTGGGACCGGGGCATCACCGACGATGAGCGATGCGGCTGTGGTGAGCCGTTCCGCCAATGCTCGTTCTGGCAGCAAGTGGGCAAGGCGGCCTTCGACGGGTGGGACCAGGTCGAGGTAAGCCGGGTCGCCGCCCTGCGTTCCCAGGTGGACAGGAACCGCTTCATTCCCGCCCTCGCGAGGCGGGACCTCCGCCCGAAAATGCGCCAGGTCCTGACCGAATACACTTCCTACTACGCGCGTATGTACGCTGCGATTACCCAGGTGAGCGGCTGTGGGCTCGTGGTGGACTCGAGCAAGCACCCGTCGCTGGCTCATTGCCTGCGCTGGCAGCCCGACGTCGACCTCCGGGTCCTGCACCTGGTAAGGGACAGCCGCGCGGTCGCCTACTCCTGGAGCAGGCAGGTGCTCCGCCCCGACACCGACCGCCAGAGCTACATGACCAGGTATTCGCCGGTCATGGCGGCGGGACAGTGGAACGTGCAGAACGCCGCCTTTCACCTGCTGTCCCGGAGCGGCGTCCCCACCATGTGGCTGAGGTACGAGGATTTCACCGCCGAGCCGGAACTGACGCTGCACCAGATCGCCGGGTTCGCCGGGTTGCTGGCCCGGGAAAGCTACCCGTTCCTGACCGCCGACGGGACGTCCTGGGGGGCTCAGCTCGCCGGTGGCCACGGCGTCTCGGGCAACCCCATGCGCTTCACCACCGGCCAGGTCCCGATCAGCCGGGACGAGCGATGGCGGATCAGCATGCCCAAGGCGCAGCAGCGGGCCGTGACCGCCCTGACCTTGCCGCTGATGGCCGGCTACGGGTACCTGGGAGCACGATCGTGACCGGCTGGCCGTCGGTGGGCGTGGTCCTGCCGACGCACGACCGGCCAGGTCCGCTGCGCACCGCGCTGGCCGCCGTGCTCGCCCAGGACTACCCGGGTCAGCTCCGCGCCGTGGTCGTCTATGACCGGGCCGAGCCGGACCTGGGGCTGGCCGACGGCGATCGGGTGCGGTTGGCCGTCAACGCCAGGACGCCCGGGCTGGCCGGCGCCCGCAACA
>PMST01000540.1 GCA_003168295.1 Actinomycetota bacterium | reverse complement strand
GGCGAGGGCGTCGGCGCGGGCGGGCGGGAACTGCAGTCGGCTCGCCATCGCCAGCCCGGCATTGCGGCAGGCCACGACCGCGCTGGCGTCCTCGACCGCGAGCCAGCGCATGTCCTGGGGCGGCGGGGCCTGCAGCGGCCAGTTCAGCGCGACCACTTGACAACCACGACGCTGGTGCCCGCGCCGGCCTTGGACGTCAGCTCGAACTCATCGACTAGCCGCCGTGCCCCGGACAAGCCCAGGCCCAGGCCTCCGCCCGAGGTCCAGCCGTCGGNNCGCCGCCGCCGTACACCAGGGCATTGCGGGCGAGCTCGCTGGCGGCGGTCACGACCTTAGTCTGGTCCACCAGGGAAAGCCCGCTTTTGGCGGCCAGCACCCGGACGTGCTGCCGAACGCGGACGACGTCGTCTCCCGACTGGATCGGCAACTCATCCATCAAGAGCTGCCGCTCAAGAGCGCCAGGCCCTTCTCCGCGTTCAGAGCGGTGCGCACGCCCCGCAGGGACAGTCCCAGCTCGGTCAGGGTAATCGCCACCGCCGGGCGCATGCCGACCAGGACGGTCTCGGCGTCGAACAACCGGGAGATAGACCCGATCATGGTCAGCATCCGGCCGATGAAGGAGTCGACGATCTCGACCGCGGTGATGTCGATGATCACGCCGGTCGCATGGGTCGCGACCAGCTCCTCGGCCAGGTCCTCCTGGAGCCGGATGACGGTCTCGTCCTGCAGGTCGATCTGGATGGAGACAAACAGCGTCGCCCCGATCTTCAGGATCGGTACTCGGTCCATCAGGCCGGTCCCACCTTCAGGCCGGCCCGGGCCAGGGCGTGCGCCAGCGCGTCGGCGAGCGTCGCCTTGGTCGCGATGTCGCCGAACTCGATACCGAGCGACACGATCGTCTGCGCTACCTGCGGCCGGATACCGCTGACGGTGCACTCCGCCCCGAGCAGGCGCGCGGCGTTCACCGTCTTGAGCAGGTGCTGCGCCACCTCGGTGTCCACCGTCGGCACGCCGGTGATGTCGAGCACCGCGTGGTCCGCCCCGGTCGCGACCAGCGTCTCGAGCAGCTTCTCCATGACCAGCTGCGTCCGGGCCGAGTCAAGCATGCCGACCAGGGGCACCGCGATGATGCCGTCCCACAGCCGGACCACCGGGGTCGACAGCTCGAGCATGCTCGTGGCCTGATCCGTGATGATCCGCTCCCGGGCCGTCGCGTAACTCTCGAAGGTGTACAGGCCAAGGTCGTCGATCAGGCGGGAGAAGGCAATGAACTCGGGCAAGAACTCAGCCGAGTCCGCGATCTGCTCGAAGACGGCCTCCTTGAGCGAGAACAATCCGAGTGCCGTTTCGCTCGGCGTGAACCCGCTCCGGGCCCGGGACTGGGAGAACTCGGTCAGGACGGCCCGCAGTTCCACCCGAGCTTGCTCACCCAGGCTGGACATCACCGCGACGACCAGTGAGTAAATGTCCTCGAGCTCGCTCCGCGCTTCGACCACCGAACTCCGGCCGCGGACGCCCGCTACGACCAGCTCGCTCCAGCGCCCGACGATCTTGTCCTGATGGTCACGTAGAAAGGCGGCCATCCGCGCCTGGCTACTGTCAATGTCCATGAGTAGGCATTCCTATGCATCGGTTGCCGATTACTAGCTCCCCCCGTACGGGCCAACAGTACATCTGCACATCTGCGCGGATGGCCCGCACGCCTGGCTTGATTACCCGGACGCCACCGTTTGCCGTGCTGGCGGAGCAGGCCCCGCGGGAAGTGCGGAGCGGTCTGCCGGGAGACAGGCGTCGGATCCGGGATCGGGCATACGATTCGAGTGACCGTCCCGTCCAAGCCGACATGTTGGAGCGCAGGGTGCCAGAGCCCCGCTTTTCGATGGAGCCTGTAGAAGCTTGCGTCGTGGTGACCGTCGCGGGCGAGCTTGACGTTACGTCCAGCCAGCAGTTTGACGAGTGCCTGGCCGAAGCCAGCAGCAGCAGCGACCGGATGATCCTCGACCTGTCGGGCGTGAACTTCATGGACACGAGCGCGCTGGCCGTCATCGTCGGTCACTGGCGGCGCCAGGTGGAGGCTGACGGCATGTTCCTGCTCGCCGGCGCCCGTTACCGCTACACCAAGGCCCTGTGGATCACGGGCCTCGCCGACCGGTTGCCGATGTACGACAACGTCGACGAGGCCCTTACCGCTGCCCGGGCTGACCCAGGCGACGACGCCGCGAAGGGCGGCGCCAACGGGTCAGCCGGGCCAGACACCACCGCCGGTTAGCGACGGTGGCCCGGTAACCAGCGGTACCAACGGCCTCGCGATGTGCCTTCGCCCATCCGGACGAGGAAACCGAGGATCCAAATCACCAATACGATTAGGGCGATCCACCACAGGATGTGGATGGCGAATCCGAGCCCGCCGAGAATGAGGGCGAGCAGGAGAACAATCAAGATGAGGGCCATGAGTGGGTTCCTTCTTTCTATATGGCCGCCCAGGACGGGAACCGAGTACCCGGCTATCAGCGATTCACACCAGCGGAGCCGGTCCAGAAATAAGCTGATAGCCGGGAAGCCTCCGCCGGCTACGGCTTCAGGGCCTTGCCCGCGTCCTTAACCTTCTCGCCGGCCTGCTTGAGGTTGCCCTTGGTCTGGTCGGCGGCGCCTTCGGCCTCGAGCCGCTCGTTACCAACGGCCCGGCCCGTCGTCTCCTTGACTTTGCCCTTAACCTCTTCGGCCTTGTTGTTCGCCTTGTCAGCAGTGCTCACGGCCGTTCCTTTCCATCGAAGACATGTTGTGTCCGCACCCCTCTGCCCTCAAGACGGCGTTCGTAACGCCTTGCCGCCGGTTTTTGCCTGGCCGCAGGTTTTGCCCCTGGTTTTGCCCCGGCCAGCTTGCCTGTGCGCGGGGTGCGACATTGCTGCTGATGGTGCCCGTTTGACGGGCGCTGCCGGGGTAGATGCTTCAACGGAAGAGGGGAGGAGGTCGCGTTGGCGAGTGCTCCGCACGGCGACGTACCTGGCCAGCTGGCCGGAGACGCGGATACCGTACGGGATGCCTTTGACCAGATGCCGGTGGTCTTGCTCGCGCTGGCGGGCCCGGACCACCGGATCGTGGCGACGAACGCGGCCTACCGTGCGTTCACCGGCAGGTCGGCCGCGATCGGCTTGCCGTATCGGGAAGCCTTCCCCGAGATCGCGGGGCAGCAGCTCTACGAGCTGCTTGACCGGGTATACGCCACCGGCGAGCTGGAGACGGGGAAGGAGTGGCGAGCGCAGATCGACCGTGAGCCCGGCGGGATCCAGGAGGTGTACGGCGATTTCACCGTGGCGCCGCGGCGAGCTGCGGACGGGACGGTAAACGGCCTTCTGGTCATCGTTTCCGACGTCACCGAGCACGTGGCGGAGCGGCGGGCGGCTCGGCGGCGGGCGAAGGGCACGGAAGACGGATACGAGGTAGTAGCCGAACTGCAGCGGGCGCTGCTGCCGACCGCGCTGCCGGTGCTGCCGCAGGTACGGATCGCGGCGCGCTATCTGGTCGCCGGGCACGAACAGACGGCCGGTGGCGATTGGTTCGACGCGATTCCGCTCGGCGGCGGAAGCGTCGCGCTCGTCGTCGGGGACGTGGTCGGGCACGGATTGGAGGCCTCGGCCGCGATGGGGCAGATGCGGGCCGTGCTGGCCGAGCTGCTCGCCGCCGAGCCCGATCTCACCCGGGTCCTTGAGCGGGCTGATGCCTACGCCGCCCGGACCCCGGCCCTGCGCGCCGCGACATTGAACCTGGCGGTCTTCGATCCGGCGGACGGGACGCTGCGCTACACCACCTGCGGGCATCCTCCGCCCCTGGTGGTCGGGACCGATGGGACGGTCAGGTTCCTGGCCGGCACGGGCACCGGACCGCTGGGCACTGGTTCAGCGCCGCAGCTGACGGTCGGCGCATTCGCCCCCGGCGAGGTGATGCTGCTCTACAGCGACGGCCTCATCGAGCGGCCGAACCGGACCATCGAGGCGGGGATGGTCGAGCTTGCGAAGGTCGCCGCGGATGCCGCCGCCAACCGGACGCTGACCGCGGGTGCGGCGCCCACAGCGGCCGAACGAGTGTGCCAGCTCACGGTGGAGCTGCTGACCCGTACCGGCTACGCCGATGACGTCACCGCTCTTGCGGTCGAGCGGCTGGCCGATCCGGTCCCGGCCCTGCGGCTGGAATTGCCCAGCGAAAGGGCCAGCCTCAGCGTGGCGAGGGATGCCTTCACGGACTGGCTGAATCGGCTCGGCGCCACCGCCGAGGACACCGAGGCGCTGCACCTGGCCATGGTGGAGGTGGTCACCAACGCCATTGAGCATGCCTACCCGCCGGGCGAGCCCGGGATCGTGACCCTGGACGCGACGCTAGCCGACGACGGGAATGTGGAGTGCCGCATCACCGACCACGGAAGCTGGCGGCGGCCCGATGCCTCGGACGCCGACCGCGGTCACGGGCTCATGGTGGCCGGACACGTGGTCGACACCTTGCTGGTGAGCCACCCGCCGGGGCCTGTCGGCACCGACGTCGGCCCGGCGGGTACCGGGGGCACAGTTGTGTCGCTGCGGCTCCGGCTGCGCAGGCCCGCTTTCCTGGCCTGGCACCCGGAAAGCGCCCGCGCCGCCGCCTACTCCCCCGGGCCGCCCTTCACCGTGGACACCTCAATCGAGGAAACCGGCGTGGCCCGGGCGCGGGTGACCGGTGCCGTGGACATCGTCACCGCCGGCCAGATGGCCCGGCGGCTCCTTTCCGCCAGCCGGGGGGGCACGGTCCCGCTCGTCGCCGACCTGACCGGCGTCACCCAGCTGGCCAGCGCGGGGGTGCGCGCGCTGTACCAGGTCAGGGAGCGGCTGACGGTCCATAAGCAGGACATGACCCTGCTCGCCGCGCCCGGCAGTTCCGCTCAGCTCGTGCTCGACCTGGTTCAGCTGTCCCACGTCGCTGCAGACGACCCGGGGCGGGGCTAGGAGCCGGCGAACGGCAGCCGGAACGAGCCGATGATGTCCGCGTCGGCGGCCACCGGGCCGTCGGCACACCGGTCCTTGATGCCGCGCTGAAATTCCGCGAACGCGGCGGAGGCAGCCAGGGGATTGCTTTCGCCGTCGAGAACGGCGACATGAACGAAACTGACCTTGTCCTCAAGCCGGAACGCGGAGTACCGCAATCCTTTCGGGTCTTGGTCCGCCAACTCGGCGAACACGGCGCGAATAAGGCGCTCGTTCTCGTCCGCACATTCCGGCTTGGTGGTATAGCGGATGATCTTGCTGACTCCCATAATGTCATCTCCGGGTTTCTGGCCTGGCTCAGATCGCTCGCATACGGTTGTTGCGAGGGTCGTGGCTAACCTCCGCGAGGCCGAGCGCCTCGAGCAGCGGAGGAAGGTACATCCCGAACCGGCCGCGGTAGCCGCTGCGCAGGCCGTACCAGCCTCCGACGGGATTGTCGGCTGATCGCCCCCACGCCTCGACCGTGCCGTCGGCGGCGGGCTTCTTCTCGTCGGCCGCGCCGAGCGGGACCCAGTCGTCCTGCTTGGCCAGCCAGGCATGCAGGTCCTCGACGGCGCTGAGACGGTACTTCAGGGTGGTGGAACCGACCTGGCAGACCAGCGTCGGCGGGTCAGCTTGCTCGTCCTTGTACATGGTGTAACTGGAGGTGCCCGGCGGGGTCTTGAGCTCCCACGGATCGTCCTTGGTGCCAGCTGCCATCAGGTGTCCCCTTTCACTATGGCCACCGCGAAGTGCGGCAGCAGCGTCTGCCAGCCGGCGCGATTGCGGTCACGCCACTGACCGGCTGAAGTTCCCAGCCGTTCCCAGCCCTGGTGCTCGATCTCTATCCGGGTGGCGGCGGCACCCTGGGGCACGAACCGGATCTCCACGTCGGTGGCATGGGCGCGATCCGTGCCGAGGTACCACCGGTAGGCCAGCCTGGCGGGGGGCTGCCACACCGTCACCTCGCCCCACTCGTGCTCGGTGCCGTCCGGGGCTCGTTCGTAGATCCGGCCGCCGACGCCACTGGTCAGGACGACCAGCGCGGCCTGCCCGGTCACGGTGTGATCGGGCGGCCACCACGTGGCGATTCCCGAGGTCCAGACGCTGAACGCGTGCCCGGCTGAGCAGGCCACGTCAAAGGACATCCGCAGCGGGTCAGTCATTCGGCGGCTTGTCCCTGGTGTATTCGGTGTTCTCGGTGTTCTCGGTGTTCTCGGTGTTCTCGGCCAGCAGCCGGAACCGGCGGGCCGCGTCACCCCACACCCGCTCGAGATAAGCCTGGACCGCGTGCATCCCCTGTTCTTGCAGGTGGTAGATCCGGCGGGTGCCCTGGGCCTGCTCCGCCACCAGGCCGGCCTCTTTCAGCAGGCGCAGGTGCCTGGAGACGGCCGGACGGCTGATCGGCAGCGCCGCGGCGATCTCCCGCACCGGCTTGTCGCCGTCGCTGAGCAGGCGCAGGATGTCCCGCCGGTTCGGATCGCCGAGAGCCTCGAACGGATCCCCGGAAGCGCGTGCCTCGATCATCTGCTCCGGCCCCCCTCCCGCTCGCGGCATCGGTAACAATCAAGCTACCGTAACACAAAGGTTACCGACATGCCACCCGGAGCGGGCAGGGAGGGGGGCGGAACCCGCGGACGAAAATCTTAGCCATACCTGAACTTGTTCCGGGGTGGCTTCTAGTAAGCGACGGGGCATGCTGTTAAGCAGAGTTCCTTGCTCTGAGCGCGGACCGCCCCCCTACGGCGGGCCGGGCGGATGACAGGGACGGGACGCCGTGGAAGGGTCCGCGTCGATAAGGCAACCCTGCAGCCTTATCAACGCGGACCCTCGTTGTTTTTACCGAACGGTCCCGGCTCGACCACCTGCCCAGCTGCGAGCTCATCGTGCCCGGGCGGCTCGCCGGGCGTGCGCGGCCGCGGGTCTTTTTGATATGCGCATTTCGCTGCATATCAGCGTAGTGCGACAAAGTATTGGCAATCGGGTTATTCAGTTACTTATGAAGCGGGTTCTGAATTTGAAATATTCACCTTCAATTCTCGCCAATACGGCATCTCTCCCAATCTTTGTGTGATTAGACTTAGCCCCGTCGAGGTCCAGACCCTGCCTCGCCCATATTGGCGCGAAATGTCACTTTCCTGGGCGAAAGCAGGGTGAAATGTCGGTTTCCGAGCGCGCATCTGGTCCCGTCACCGGCCCGGCCGATATCGTGAGCGATCCAACGCCGGTGGATCTGGACGGGCTGGCCCCGGCCGGACCAGCGGAACTGCTGGCGGCCGGGCTGATGGACTCGCTCGGCCGGCTGGCGATGCTGGCCGGCGCCGCGCTGAGCGCGCCGCGGGCGTCCGCCATGTTCGCTGGTACGTATTTACTTCCGCAGAACGGCGCGGCGCGTATCGACGGCCAGCTGAGCTCGTTTGAACAAGGGCTGTGCACGGATGTCGTCCGGTCGCACGACAAGCTGATCATCGGTGACGTCCGGGTGGACCGCCGCGTGAGCGGCTCGACCCGGCCCGATCCGGCGCGCCTGCTGGCCTGGGCCGGGGTCCCGGTCCAGGATCAGGACGACCAGGTCATGGGGGTGCTCTGGGTCGCCGACCAGGTGGCACGGCAGTGGAGTGCCAGCGACGTCGCGGTTCTTGAGACCCTGGCCCAGGTCGCCTGGAAGGAGGTTTCGCTGCGAGCCGCGTTGGCGCGCAGCGCCGGACGAGTCGCCCTGGCGGGGACTCTCGAGGAAAGCCTGCTGCCGCCGCGGCTGCCGCGTGTCCCCGGCCTGCAGGTCGCGGCGCGGTACGCCGCGGAGGGCGAGGTCCTCGCGGATTTCTGCGACGTGTTCCCGTCGGCGGGGGGAACATGGGGAATCGTGGTCGGCGACGTGTGCGGCAAGGGGCCGGCCGCCGCCAAACGCACCGCGCTGGCCCGCTACGCCCTGCGCGCCGTGGCCCGCACGCAGACCCGGCCGAGCCTGCTCCTGGCCAGCCTGAATCAGGTCCTGCTCGACTGGCCGACCGATGACCCGCGGTTCCTGACCGCGATCTACGCCGCGGTGCGGCTTGTCCCCGGCGGGACCATGGTGCGGATCAGCTCCGCGGGTCACCCGCTGGCGCTGGTGCGGACCGCGAACGGCCAGGTGCGTGAGTTCGGCCGGCCGGGCGACCTGCTCGGCGTGCTGGCCCATCCGGAACTGCACGATTCGCAGCGCCTGCTGCGGGCCGGCGACAGCCTGATCCTGTTTTCCGACGGTGTCACCGAGGCTCGTCGCGGTGCCGACCGTGAGCTGTACGGCGACGAGCGGCTCCGCCGGCTGGTCGCGGGGCTCGATGACCTGACCGCGGTCGCCATGGCGGAAGCCATCCAGCTGGCCACGTTGAGCTTCGGCGGCGGGCGCCGCAGCGATGACACCGTCGCCCTGGTGATGAAGGTTCCGCGGTGCTTAGGCGCTCGAGCCAGTGCCGTTCCGTCGTCGTTTTATCCCGATCGTGGTCAGACGCTGATCCGGGGGAGCTCGGGGACCAGGCNNCGGCGATGACGGACAGGTGCAGGGTCTCGGCGATCCTGTTGATGCCCTCGACCAGGGCCAGGCCCTGCTGCGAGGTGGCGATCCCGTCGATGAAGGACTTGTCGATCTTGAGCACGTCGAACGGGAGTTCGCGCAGGTAGCTCAGGGAGGAGTAGCCGGTACCGAAATCATCGATGGCGAGCTTGACGCCGATCGCCTTCAGCTCCCCCAGATCGGCGTGGATCCGGTCGTCGCGGCGGAGCAGGACACCCTCGGTGAGCTCGAGCATCAGC
>PMST01000270.1 GCA_003168295.1 Actinomycetota bacterium | reverse complement strand
TTGCGCTGTTTCCGTGCCCGGCGCTGCTTCGGTGCCCGGGGGTGGCGCGTCTGGCACCTCGGCGGCCAGCATTTCGGCCTCCGCGATGAACGCTTCTTCCGCGCCCGGGGCGCCGTCGCCGAGGTCCGGATCCCCCGCGGCCACGGCCAGCGCGATGGCTTCTGCTTGCGCGTTCTCGCTAGCGGCCAGGTTTTCCCGGCGGAACGACTCATAGATCTCTATGAGCACCTGCTTCTGCCGTTCCGAAAGTTCGGGGTCAGTCAGCAGAGCCGAACGAACGCCGGAGTCAGCGGGCCGGTCTTCCAGGATCCCGGCCTGTACGTAGAGTGCTTCCGCGGAGATGCGCAGCCCCTTGGCGATCTGCTGCAGGATGTCCGCGCTCGGCTTGCGCAGGCCGCGCTCGATCTGGCTGAGGTACGGGTTGGAAACCCCGGCCGTCTGGGCCAGCTGACGCATCGAGATTTTGGCCTGCTCCCGCTGCTCCCGGATGTATTCACCGATCGAGTTCACTGTCACCTTAGGCATGCCCCCAGTTTGCCACCGCCCGCTTGCAATTGCAAACACCCAGCAAGCAGCCGGGCTCGGCCGCGGCGGGCAGGGCGCGGGCGGGCGGGCCGGCGAGGCGGGCGAGGCGGGCGCGCTGCCTGGAGTGACCGGTACAGCCTGCTGTGACCGGTGCGCTCGACCTTCGGTCCTGAGTCGGACCGACGGCCATCGTTTCCGGGAGGATTTAGGCTTCAGGGAGCTTTTTGTGCACTATAGACCACAAAATACTCCCTTAAGCCCGAATGCTCCCCGGGAAAGGCTTATGGGTTAGCACAGGTGCGCGAAAACTGTGTCAGTGGGTCTCGGCGGGCTAGCGGGGCGTCCGAACATCACCGGAGCGCCGTCCGGCCGATCCTGGTCGCCGACCAGGTGGGGCTATGCGAGGAATTAGCCTCGGCTGGCCTGGCTCGCGGGCAGGGCCAGGTGCCGCCGGGCGAACGCCAGCGACTCCGCCAGGTCGGCGATCCTGACGTCCTTGGTCGGCGCTCGGGTGGTCTTCACCTCGACCACCACCGCGCCCTGGTAGCCGGTCGTGAGCAGGTGGCCGAGCAGTTCGGCGCAGGGCTGGCTGCCACGGCCGGGCACCAGGTGCTCGTCGGGGACCGGACCGGAGGGGTTGCCGGTACCGTCGGCCAGGTGCACGTGGGCCAGGCGGCCGCCGAGCTCGGCGGCCATGACCAGGGCGTCGGAGCCCGAAGCGGCGGTGTGCGACAGGTCCAGGGTGACGTGCGGGACGTCCAGCGCGGTCGGGTCCCAGTGCGGGGCGTACGGCACCATCTCGCTGCCGCCGGCCCGCAGCGGGTACATGTTCTCCACCGCGAAGAGGACGTCGGTTTCTTCCGTCATCGCGGCCAGGCCCTTCTCGAATCCCCGGACGTACTCGCGCTGCCAGCGGAACGGCGGGTGTACCACCACGACCCGGGCGCCGACGCGCTCGGCGAGGTCCTTAGCGCGCCTGAGCTTCTCCCACGGCTCCCGGCCCCACACCCGCTGGGTAAGCAGCAGGCCCGGCGCGTGCACGGACAGGATGGGGATCTGGTGGTAGTCACGCAGTCCCTGCAGCGCGTCAGCGTCCTGGCTGACCAGATCGGTATACACCATGACCTCGACCCCGTCGTACCCGAGCCGCGCGGCCATCTCGAAGGCATCCGGTGTGCGTTCGGGGTAGACGGACGAGGTAGACAGGGCGACGGGCGGACTGGTTGCCTTGGCCTCGCCGCTCACCGCTGGACTCCCTCCGTAGGTTCCCCTTCAGCTTACTGAGATTGTCAGAGGTGGCCGCTAAGGTGCGGGCCATGGCGAAGGCAACGGCGGGGTCGGCCGGCTACCGGTGCACCGAGTGCGGCTGGCAGTCGGCCAAGTGGAGCGGGCGGTGCGGCGAATGCCAGGCCTGGGGCACCGTGGAGGAAGCGGGAGTTCCCCGGCTGGCCCGGGCGTCCCGGGCTTCCGGGGCTTTTGGGGGAGGCATCCGGGCAGTCTCCTACCGCAGTGCCGCGCCGGTCAGCACGCCCGCGGTGCCGATCGGCCAGGTCGACGCCACCAACGCCGCCGCGCGGGCCACCGGGCTCGATGAGCTGGACCGGGTTCTCGGCGGCGGGCTGGTGCCCGGGGCCGTGGTGCTGCTGGCGGGCGAGCCGGGCGTGGGCAAGTCCACGCTGCTGCTCGAGGCGGGAGCGCTGGTCGCGGAGTCGGGGCCGGTGCTCTACGTCACCGGCGAGGAGTCCGCCGCCCAGGTGCGGATGCGCGCCGACCGGATCGGAGCGGTCAGCGATCAGCTGTACCTGGCCGCGGAGACGGACCTCGACGCCGTGCTCGGCCACGTCGATCAGGTCCAGCCCCGGCTGCTGATCATCGACTCGGTCCAGACGATCGCCGCCGCCGGGGTGGAAGGGGTGCCCGGCGGGGTGACCCAGATCCGGGAGGTGGCGAGCGCGCTGACCGCGGTGGCCAAGGAACGCTCGCTGGCCACCATCTTGGTGGGGCACGTCACCAAGGACGGCTCGGTGGCGGGCCCGCGGACCCTTGAGCACCTGGTCGACGTGGTGCTGCACTTCGACGGCGACCGGCACTCACAACTGCGGATGGTCCGGGCGGTGAAGAACAGGTACGGGCCGACCGACGAGGTCGGCTGCTTCGACCTGGGCGAGTACGGCCTCATCGGGCTGCCCGACCCGAGCGGGCTGTTCCTGTCCCAGCACCGCGAGCCGGTGCCGGGCACCTGCGTCACGGTCACCCTCGAGGGCCGCAGGCCGCTGCCCGCGGAGGTGCAGGCGCTGGTGGGCCCCTCCGCGCTCGAGGTGCCGCGCCGCGCCACCTCCGGTCTTGACGCCGCCCGGGTCGGCATGGTGCTCGCCGTCCTGCAGCGCCGGGCCGGGCTCAAGCTCGGCCGGCAGGA
>PMST01000541.1 GCA_003168295.1 Actinomycetota bacterium | reverse complement strand
GCGGTGGCCGGGGCGATCTGGGCTGCGCGCCGCGTCGCCTCGACGCCGGAGGCGCCGGGCAGGTTGATGTCCATGAGCACCACATCGGGCGCGGTTTCCGTGATGGCCGCCAGCGCCTGCTCGGCGGTGCCGGCCGTGCCGGTCACCTCGACCCCGGGCATGGTCGCGAGCAGGCCGGCCAGGCCGTCGCGGAAGACGGGATGGTCATCGACGATCAGGACCCGGGTCACGCGGGCACCGCCGGGACGCTCGGAAGCTGCGCGGGCGTGGTCACGGCGGGCAGCCGGGCCTGGATGGTGACGCCCGGTGAGGCATCCCGGACCGTGACGGTGCCGCCGAGTTCTTCGGCCCGTTCCCGCATGATGGCCAGGCCGTGGCCGTGATGACCTGACGCGGCCGGCCCGGTGCCGTCATCGGTGACCTCGATGGCCAGCCCGGCCGGGATGCAGGCGATCGACACCCGGCAGCGGCGGGCGCGGGCGTGCCGGACGGTGTTGGTGACCGCCTCGACCACGATCCGGTAGGCGGCGACCTCGACGGCGGCCGGCAGCGCGGGCAGGTCGTCGCTGGCCTGCACGCTGGCCGCCAGGCCGGACCCGGCGGTCAGCCGCTCGACGGCCTGGGCGCACGCGCCGGCCAGGCCAAGCTCGTCCAGGGCGGGCGGGCGCAGTCCTTCGACCAGGCGCCGGACATCGACGACGGTGCGGCGGATCTCCTCGCTGAGGTCATGCAGCTGGCGGGAGGCGCTGTCGCTGCCCGGCGGGAGCAGCGCCCGGGCGGTCTCGGCCTTCAGCGTCAGCCCGGCCAACGCCGGGCCGATGCCGTCGTGCAGGTCCCGGCGCAGCCGCCGCCGTTCTTCCTCCCGGGCCAGGACCAGCCGTTCCCGGGCGCGCTGCAGGTCCTGGCGGAGCAGCCGCGCGTGCAGCGCGCCGCCGAGCTGGCGGGCCAGGTCGTGCAGCAGCCGCTCCTCGGCCGCGCTCAGCGGGCGGTCCGGCGCCCGGTAGGTCAGGGAGCCGACCGCGGTGCCGTAGGCCAGCAACGGGATGCTGGCGGTTTCCGGGCCGGCGGCCGCGTGGGCATCGGCGCCGGCACTCGGGGCGGTACTCCCCGTGCCTGCGATGACGGTCCGGTCGAGATCGCGGACGCTGACGTCGCGCAGGTCCAGCCCGGTGGTGAGCTCGGTGACCGCGGCGTCCAGCAGCCGGTCAATGTCAGCGGCGGCTTCCAGGTCCTGGCCGAGGCCGGCCAGGACCTCGTAGGGCTCGTGCCAGCGGCCGTAGACCACGCGGGTCACGCCGCGCTGCAGCCTTTCGCGCAGCGGGATCAGCGTCAGCGCGGCCAGCGCCGCCGCCAGCGCAGGAGGCCACCAGGCGTGATGATCGGGCACCAGCGCGGCGACGGTGATCACCACCGCCGCGTAGATGCCGGCGACAGCGGCTGACATGGTCAGCCACAGCAGCGTGCGATGGGCCGCGCGGCGAAGATTATACAGACCGTGGTGCAGGATCGCGGCCGCGATCGCGGCCGGCAGCGGCAGCAGCACCACGCTGAAAACCCAGCCGGGAACGCCATTGGTGATCAGTATGACGAGAAAGACCAGCGCGGGCGGCCAGGTGGCCAGGGCCAGCAACAGCAGCTGCTGCCGGACCAGCCGGCCTCCGCGCCGCCACCGGGTGACGAGCCCGGCGATGGCTCCGGCGGCGGCGGCCACCGCGAGCAGAACCCCGGCGGCGCTGAGCGCGTCAGCGACGCTCCCGTAGCGGACCGGCAGGCCGAGCGGGCTGTGCCAGCGGGCCAGCCGGTTCTCATTTGAGGTAGGGCTCAGCACGTTGCCCAGGAACAGGCAGGCCGCCGCCGCGGCGGCCGGCCAGGCGAACCAGCGCCATCGCGGCCCGGGCAGGCGCCCGTCGGGAAACACGGCCGGCACGCCCACCACGGCGATCACCAGCCCGGCCGCCTGCAGGCCCGGCCCCACGGCGGCCAGGTACGCGGCGCCAGGTACCGAGCCGGGCACGGTCACCACGCCGTGGATCCCGGCCTCGGTGAACGCCGTGCCGACGGCCAGGACGGCGGCGGCAGCCAGCATCAGCCAGCCGACGCGGTTACCGGGAACCGCGAGGGTCACGATGGCGCCCACCACCGCGACCACCGCGACCGCGAAAGCGAACGCGACCGTGCCGGCGAACACGGCGGTACCGGGCCGGTCATACGCCGTCCCGGCGGCCGAGCCGGCCACAGCGAGCACGACCGCCGCGACGACCGCGGCCGCGGTGACACGGCCGCGGTCCGCCGCCCGCGGTAGGCGCTTCATACGCTCATCGTGCACCACGCGTGCATCTCCAGCCAGAGTCACTGATCTGGCACGACGCAGCGCCTCAGGCTACGGCCCGGCGGCGGAGACGTCCGGCCAGCACCGTGATGGCGCCGATCAGCCCGGCCAGTGCCACGACGGCGAAGGCGGTCTCGTACGTCCAGTTCAGGGCGCTGTGCTTGTACCAGCTGGGGTACGTGAGGACCTCGAACAGGCACAGGGTGCCGGCGAATACGGCACCCGCGGTGATCCGCCCGCTGCGCAGCAGCCAGGCCACGACCAGGAAGAAGGTGCCGAACACGACGCCGACGGGCCATGTCACGGTATCTTTCCCTACCTCCCCCAGCCCGATCATGACGGCGGTGCCGAACTCGCCGAGGGCGAGGATCCCGGCGATGGCGGTCAGGACGGCAAGCGTGCGAGTGTTCATGGGTTACCTCCGGTGGAGTCTGTGGTGAGGTCACGATGCCTCCGGACGGTTCCCGGGCAGAAGAGCCGCCTTCCCGGATCAGCCGGGAAATACTCCCGGGCAGCATCCGGGAAGAGCCGCCGGTTCCTTCACACCGGACAGGCGGCTCGCCGCGGCCGTAGGCTGGCCGACATGACCATTCAGCGGATGGACAACGTCGCCATCGTCGTCGACGACCTGGACGCCGCCGTCGCATTCTTCGCCGAGCTCGGCATGGAGCTGGAAGGCAAGGGACAGATCGAAGGCCTCTTTGCGGACCGCACCGTCGGACTCGACGGCGTCCGGAGCGAGATCGCGATGATGCGGACCCCGGACGGCCACAGCAAGCTGGAACTGACCAGGTACCACGCCCCGGCGGCGGACGGCGCCGGGCCGGAACCCGCCGCCCAACACACTGGGCCTGCATCGCGTCATGTTCGCTGTCNNTACCTCCGCGGCCCCGCGGGCATCATCGTCGCCCTGGCCGAGCAGATCGGCTGACGCGAGCCTGCTGCGGGGACAGCGGACGAACCCTGATCGGCGCGCGAGGACGAAGCCGGGAATTATGTGCCCTTGCATGCGTTAACATGAGCGGTACCCAAGAACCGAGCCGGTCGTCGGACGACGAGTTTTCTGTACCGTGGTCACCAGCCCACCCACCGGCGGCTCCGGGTCGCGTGAGACGCTTGCCGGGGCCTGCTGCGTTGATCCTTGGAGATCCGCAAGTCGGCTCGGCGTTCGAAGGGCCAGGCCCTGTGCCCGGGACGTTCCTCGCCCCGGCCGCGGGACTGCGCGGCATGCTGCCGTGGCCACCGTGCCCCGGCATTCCAGAGGAGAAGTCTGTGGCTCGACCAGGCCAGCGCCAGACGGGCGCTCGCCGTACCGCCCCGCGGAATCAGCGACGTGCCCGCCACCACGACGACGTCGTGTCGGTGCTCGCCCGAAACGCCCGTGAGGTCGAGGCGGCCGCCCAGCGCGGCCGCGTGACGCCTGCCGTGCGCACGAAGTTCCAGGCCATCGCGCTGCTGCTGAGGGACGAGCGCGCCCGGGTCCGGGCGGCGGCCGGAAGCGAAAGTCATCGGGCCGAGCAGCTCAGGCGCCTGGACGGCATCGCGACCATCCTGGCGACGACCGCCGTCCGGGATGCTCAGCTACTGGCGCTGCTCGCCGAGGACTCCGACGTTTCCGACGCGGCCCGGGCGCTCAAGCGGGAGATGCTGCGGGAACTCGGCATCGAGCCGGCGCCCGAAGAGATCGCGCCGACGGAGACCGCGACCGCTCCCGCTGACACGGAGCGGCGGGTCGTGCCGCAGTCGGTGGTCTCCCGGCAGCTGGCGAACCCCTTTCTGGCCCCCGACTTCTCCGCCGTTCCGCAGCTCACCTCCCGTCCGCGCCGCCTGGCCAGCTGGGAACTGCTCGGCCCGCTGCTGAGTTCCTTCGAGCGGGCCGGCGGGGGTGCCCCGGCCTGCATGGCGCTCCCGGCGCCGACGGCACGGTTCACCCCGGCGGGCCTGGAGCTGATGCCGCACCAGGGGCAGGTGGTCGCCGCGGCCGCTGCCGGTCACCGGACGTTCCTGCTCGCTGATGAGCCGGGCCTGGGCAAGACGGCCGAGGCGCTGCTCGCCGCGGAAGCAGCGAACGCCTACCCGCTGCTCGTCGTCGTGCCGAGCGTCGTCAAGACCAACTGGGCCCGTGAGGCGGCCCGCTGGACNNGTGGTGCAGGGCGACGGCGAGGCGGTCGACGGCTTCGCCGATATCGTCGTGCTCAACTACGAGGTGCTCGACCGCCACATGGGCTGGCTCGGCGACTTCGACTTCCGCGGCATGGTCGTGGACGAGGCCCACTTCATCAAGAACAAGACCTCACAGCGCTCGCAGCGCGTCCTGGCGCTCTCCGACCGCATCCGGTCCCGTGCGGACCAGCCCCTGCTGATGGCGCTGACCGGCACCCCGCTGATCAACGACATCGACGACTTCCGGGCGATCTGGCAGTTCCTCGGCTGGATCGACGACAGCAAGCCCCTGGCCGAGCTGATGGACGCGCTCGAGGACACCGGCCTGACGCCCGCCGACCGGGGTTTCTACGCCGCGGCGCGCCAGTGCGTGATCGACCGCGGCATCGTGCGCCGCCGCAAGCTCGACGTGGCCGCCGACATCCCCGCCCGCCGCATCGCCGACCTCCCTGTTGAGCTGGACGAACGGGCCGGCCGGTCGATCCGGGCGGCAGAACGGCACCTGGCCGGCCGGATGGTGGCCCAATACGAGAACGCGCTCGCGAACCGATCCTCCGACGACGCCGTCGAGGGTATCGACTACGACCTCGTCCGCCGGGTGGCCCGGTCGGAGCTGAAGGACACGACGACCAAGCAGTCTGGCGAGAACGTGTTCACCATGATGCGGCGCATCGGCCAGGCGAAGGCCGAACTGGCCGCGGAATACGCGACGCAGCTGGCCCGCAGCGCCGGCAAGGTCGTCTTCTTCGCCAAGCACATCGACGTCATGGACGCCGCCGAAGAGATTTTCGCCGAGCAGGGGGTGCGCTTCTCGTCGATCCGCGGCGACCAGACGCCCACGGCGCGGCAGGCGAACGTCGACGCCTTCGTGAACGACCCGGACGTCGCGGTCGCGGTGTGCTCGCTGACCGCGGCTGGCGTGGGCCTGAATCTGCAGGTCGCCTCCAACATCGTGCTGGCCGAGCTGTCCTGGACCGACGCGGAGCAGACCCAGGCCATCGACCGCAGCCACCGCATCGGGCAGGCCGAACCGGTCACCGCGTGGCGCATCATCGCCGCGCAGACCATCGACGCCCGGATCGCCGGGCTGATCGACGGCAAGGCGGGGCTGGCCGCCCGGGCGCTGGACGGGGCGGGCCAGGAGGCCTCCCGGCCGGGCGACGTGCAGCTCGAGGCGCTGGCCGCATTGCTGACCGATGCGCTGCGGGCGTCTTTCGGACATGGCGACGCCCCGGGTTCCTGACCGATCAGCTGATGTCGCGGCCCGCCGGGCGGCGGCGGGCCTGCCACCGGCGAGCCCGGCGGCACAATCTGGCGCCGTCACGGTTCCAGGTTCGCCGCAGACCACAACCTAGCCGTGCTGTCTTCGCTGCCGGTGGCCAGCAGAGTGCCGTCCGGGCTGAACGCGACCACCTCAACCGGGACGCCATGTTTCATACGGGCCAGTTCCCTGCCCGTGGCCGTCTCCCACAGCCCGGCCCCAACGGTGACGCCGGTAGCCAGCCGGGCGCCGTCAGGACTGAATGCCACCGCCATAACGCTGCGACCGGGTTTCATTCGGGCCAGTTCCCGGCCGGTGGCCGTGTCCCACAGCCGGGCCGTCCGGTCCTTGCTGCCGGTGGCCAGCCGGGCGCCGTCAGGACTGAATGCCACCGCCTGAACTCCGTCACCGTGTTCCATCCGGGCCAGTTCCCGGCCGGTGGCCGTGTCCCACAGCCGGGCCGTTTTGTCCAGGCTGCCGGTGGCCAGCCAGGTGCCGTCCGGACTGAACGCCAGGCTAAAAACCATCGGACCCGATTCCATCCGGGCTAGTGGCCGACCGGTGGCCATCTCCCACAGCTGGTTCCCATCGCCGGCTGCCATAGCCACCCGGGTGCCGTCCTGGCTGAACGCAGCCGGCCACCCTCCGCTTTGCGTGCGGGCCAATTCTCGCCCTGTGGCCGTGTCCCACAGCCGGGCCCCATAGCTGTAACTGACGGTGGCCAGCCAGGCGCCATCCGGGGTAAACGCCACCCTGTTGACCCAGCAGCCGTGTTCCATCCTGGCCACGTCCCGGCCGGTGGCCGGGTCCCACAGCCGGGCCGTTTGGTCGTCGCTGGCGGTCGCCAGCAGCGCGCCATCCGGGCTGAACGCCACCGCGTTTACCGGGCCGCCATGTTCCAACCGGACCTGTTCCCGGCCAGTGGCCGTGTCCCATAGCCGGGCCGTCCGGTCCTTGCTGGCGGTCGCCAGCCGGGTACCGTCCGGGCTGAACGCCGCCGCGTAAACCACGCCATTGTGCTCCATCGTGGCCAGCGGCGAGCCAGTTCGCTGCTGCGAAGCGCGCGATCGGCGCACTGTCTCCGCGCTGGCAACGGGATGAGGCACGGCTTCCTGAACCGCTTCCTGGGCCAGGCCGTCTCCGGGCGGAGGTAGCGCCTGAGCAAGGGTGCTTTCCAGCACCTTCAGCAGTCGGCCGGTATCGAAAGAGAAGCGGTTCGGGCTGAGCTCAAGGGCGTTCCGGCGCACCAGCCTGGCCAAGCTAGGTGGCACCAGGTCGGCGCTGGGCATCGTGGCCCCTTCAACCAGTATCGGGATGACCCGAACATTGCGCGCCAACGCCGCCTCGATCTCCAGCCGGACGAAGTCGTCGGGATTGTCTAGGCGCCGCCGCCCTTCCTCATCGGTGATCGTGAGCCACCGATCGCCGATCAACGCCAGCAGCACGTCGCAGGACCCCACCGCGGCGGTGATCACCTCGACGAAGTCATCGCCCAGCTGGATCGAGTCGACGTCCTTGAATACCTGGCCCTCGCCGAAATGGCCAGCGAGCCGGTCGAACAACCAGCCGGCGGCGTAGGCAGTTTCTTCGCGCCGGTAGCTGATGAAGATCCGGCGCTGAACGGCTGGGATGGATGCAGTCATGACCCAGTCTCGGAACTGCCCGGCCTCAACCGACTCGCCGCCATAGGGTACAAAGCGTAATGCTCGGGCACTCCCGCAGGGAAGCGCCCAGCCGCCACAACGGGCAGGGTCAGGTCAGCGGACTTCGGTGTACTCGCTGCGGTCCAGCTGCACGACGTTGGTGTAGTCGCCGCCTTCCGGCTCTGCGACGTCGGTGTACTGGCTGCCGTCCAGCGGCACGACACGGAAGCTGCGCCCGGAGACCAGCTTGCGCAGGTGCCGCATCCCGCTCATGCCCGCGACCGCGACAGCTATGACGGCGGCAAGGATCGAGCCGCCGAACACCGCGAGCCCGCCGACGACGTGTCCCAGCATCATCATGACCACGCCGGCCAGCAAGGCCACCGGCACGGCCGCCACCAGCAGCAGCGCCAGCAGCGTCACGGCGATCACGGCCCTGGCCGACCTGCCCGGCGTCCGCTCGGCGTACCAACCGGTCATCACGCTCACCTCTCAAGACCCGGAGATCTTCAAGGGCCCAGGCCTACCCCCATACACGATATGTCGTGTCCTCCATGTCAACGCATCTCTCGATCAGGATCATCCCGTGACCGTCCGGCGCGCTGACCGCGGGCGGACAGCCTGCCGCAGCGGTCGAGGGGCATCTTGGTCACCGGTAAATGCGTTGCCGCATGTCGGCGTGCGGTCCTACGATGGGCGCGCCGCGGCAAGATATGTCCTCTGTATCAGGAAGGAGGTGCTCGCGATGTTCGCTAATCGTCAGACGCCTCCAGGGGTTGCTCGCTAGCAATCCTGGAGACGCACTGCGGGCGCCCTCAGGAATCTGGCGTGAGCCGATCCTGAGGGCGCCTTCTAGCACTTGCACCCTCCCGGTGCCGTGATCTTCAACTGGACGGTATCCAGCGCGGTTGGCGTCAACCTGATCAGCGGGCCGGAAGGCCAAACTCACTAAGACCGCGCTGATCCCTATGATCGGGGCGGCCTTGAATTGCGAGGAGCAGGTGCCGGGTGCAACGGTTTCCGACATGACAGCGCCCCCGGAAGCGTGTGCTTGCGAGGGCGTGCCGTGCCGCTGCGCAGGTCGCCTCACGGCGAAAGGCGCATCATGGCTCCAGCCGGACGGTATTCCATGAAGGCAGTGGTTAGGCCCGGGGGACACTAACGCATCGACAGAGGTAGGAACGCAAGGGCGGCGAAGGCTATTCCAGCCGCGGGGCCGATTTGACCCGGCGAACACGCACCCAGTCGCAAGACCGCGATCAGGCGGCGGGTGACAATAAGAGGATGACATCGCCGCAGCGCACAACGGAGAGCAACCAGGCCGAACGGCTCCGCTGGAACGATCCCGTCTGGGTGGCGCGCTGGCTGAACCGGCAAGCGCTCACCGCCGCGGTCTCCGGTTACCTCCTCGACAGCCTGGCCCCGGCCGACGGGGAGCGGATCCTGGAGATAGGCTCCGGCACCGGCCGGGCCACGGTGGCGATCGCGGCCGCGATTCCCCGCGGCGCGGTGACCGGCGCGGACATCTCCGGCCCCCTGTCCGAGCTGGCCCGGCAGCGGGCCGCGGACCAGGGGGTGGCCAACGTCTCGTTCGTGGTCGCCGACGTGCAGCACGACGATATTCCGGGCGGCCCGTTCGACGCGGCCGCCAGCCAGTTCGGGGTGATGTTCTTCGACGAACCGGTCCGGGCGTTCGCGAACATCCGCCGTCACGTGCTCCCGGGCGGCCGCCTGGCCTTCGTCTGCTGGCAGGAGGCGTCCCGGAATCCCTGGATGATCGCGGAGATCCTGGCGCCGTTCCTGCCGCCTCCCGCTGAGTTGCCGGCCGGGAAGCGGCGGGCAGGGCCGTTCAGCCTGGCGGATCGTGCGGAGACCCGGGAACTGCTCGAGGCGTCGGGATGGGAGGATGTCGCCAGCCGGGACCATGACCTGACGGTGCGGGTCGGTATCGAGGCGCTGTTCGAGGACGGTGCGCTCAGCCTGTACGGCGTCGCCGAGGCGGACCAGGACCGAGCCCGGGAAGCCGTGGACGCCCGGCTCGCGCCGCTGGCACGCGGCGACGGCGGGTACGACGCTCCGCTCGCCTTCCGGACCGTGACGGCCCGGGCGCCTCGCGGTTAGGGTGGGACCATGTTCGACGTGCCGTCGCTGGACGAGATACCCGAGGACCTGCGCGACCGCATCAAGGAGGTGGCGGAGAAGTCCGGGTTCGTGCCCAACATCTTCCTCAGCCTGGCCCGGCGCCCGGCCGAATGGCGGGCGTTCTTCGCCTACCATGACGCGCTGATGGACAAGGAGACCCCGGCGCTGTCCAAGGGCGACCGGGAGCTGATCGTGGTGGCGACCAGCGCGGAAAACCACTGCCTGTACTGCGTGGTCGCGCACGGCGCGATCGCCCGGATCCGGACCCGCAACCCGCGGATCGCCGACCAGGTGGCCACCGACTGGCGCAGGGCCGAACTGGACGACCGCCAGCGCGCCATCCTCGAGGTCGCGGTCAGGATCGCGGTCGAGCCGTGGACCATCACCGACGAGATCCTGCGCTCGCTGCACGCCCACGGCCTGACCGACGACGACGTCTGGGACGTCGGCTCGATCAGCGCGTTCTTCGCCATGTCCAACCGGCTGGCGCAGCTGACCACGACCTTGCCGAACGATGAGTTCTACCTGATGGGCCGCATCCCCCGGACGCCGGACGGCGCGTCGAGCTAGGGCGGGCTGGGCTGGGCTGGCTGGCCTGGCTGGCCTGGCTGGCGGCCAGTGGCGCGGTCAGGGGAGTTCGTCGGAGAGGCGGACGAAGCGGTATCCGGAGGCCAGCAGGTGAGGGATGGCGGAGGCAATTCCCAGTGCCGTTCCGCTCTCTGGATGGTTCATGTGGCAGATCACGATGGAACCGACCGGGGCGGCGCTGACGGTGCTGCGGACCTGGTCGGGGGTGAAGGTCGCTCCCCCGTCGCCGTTGACGGCGAAGGTGACCAGGCGATCTCCCATCGCGGTGACGATCCGCGCGGCCACGTCGTCGCTGTAGGCGGTGCCGGCCCGGAAGAAGCGCGGCGGGACGCCCAGCAGCCGGGTGAGCTTGGCCTGGTTTCCGGCTACCTCGTCGTACACCTCGCCGGCGTTCCGGGTGCCGCCGATGCCGTAGGCGGGCCGGCCGGTGACCGACAGGGGCAGGTGCCTGGTGCCGTGGTTGGCGATCTCGAACAGCGGCTCGCCGGCCAGCCGGCGGAACGCGGCCGGGTTGGCGTCGATCCAGCGGGAGTTCAGGAAGAGCGTCGCGGGTACTTCGCGCCGGCGCAGGAAGCTGATGAGGGCCTGGTCGTAGCGGCTGCCGCCGGGGCCGCCGCAGGCGTCGAAGGTCAGCGCGATCACCCGCCGCGAGGCGGGCAGGTCGCGGATCACCCCAGGTCCCCCGAAGCCCCAGGTACGCGGCCTGAGGTGGCCGTAGCGGGCCACGACCTGGGCCCGGGTCGGCGTGGGCGCGGGCGGCCGAGCGGTCCCGGGCGGGAGGACGGTNNGAGGACGGTCCCGGGCGGGAGGGCGGTCGGGCGGACAGGGCCCGGAGTGCGGCTCCCGGCCGCCGGGCGGGGCGGGGCGGAAGTGGCTTTGGCGCCGCTGGCCAGGGTGGCCGGCCGGGCGCAGCCGGCCAGCGCTCCGGCCGCCAGCGCGGCCAGCACCGCACGGCGGCTCGCGATCATCTGCCCCTCATTTCCAGGCCCGAGGCAATGAAACCGAAGACAGTTACCAGGCGGACTGTACGGGGCGCCCGGCCTTTGGTGGCCAGGTCCCGGAAGGCGCGCGTTGGTAGCATCGGAGCGTGCCTGGACCGTTTGCCGATGAGCAGCTGGCCGCGTATGTGTCGCAGCCGCCGCCGCCGCCGTCCGCCGGGTTCGATGTGGCGGCGATGCGCGAAGGGGGCGAGCAACGCGCCCGGGAGCGCTCGCGCGGGCCGGAGATGCATGCGGTGCGCGAGTTGGCGATCGGCCAGATCCCGGCGCGGCTGTATCGCCCCGTCGCCAAGCCCACGCCGCTTGTCGTCTACCTGCACGGCGGCGGCTGGACGATAGGCAGCCTTGAGACCCACGACAGGATCTGCCGCCGGCTAGCGGACGGCTCCGGGGCCGCAGTGCTCGCGATCGGCTACCGGCTCGCGCCCGAGCACCCGTGGCCCGCGTCAGTGCAGGACACCGTGGCCGCACTGCGCTGGGTCGCTGCTGCGCCGCCGGAACTCGGGGAGGCGCCCGACGCGGTCGCCGTCGCGGGCGACAGCGCCGGCGGCACCCTCGCCGCACTGGCCTGCCTGCGTCTGCGCGATGAGCATCCGGCCGCGCTACCCGATCTGCAGGCACTGCTCTACGCAAACACCGACCTGACCGGCGCCCAGCCCTCCATGCGGGAGAAGGCAGCCGGCTGGGGCCTGGACGCCGACACGATCCGGTTCTTCAATTCCCAGTGGGTGCCAGACCGCACGCGGTGGTCCGACCCCGGGGTCAGTCCGCTGCACGCCCCCGACCTGTCCGGGCTGCCCGCCGCGCTGATCGTCACCGCCGAACACGACCCGCTGCGAGACGAATCGGAGGCCTATGCGCGCCGCCTGGGTGAGGCGGGCGTCGAGGTCGAACTGCGCCGTGAGCCCGGCCTGATCCATAACTTCATGATGCTGGACGAGGTCTCCCCGGCCTGCGCCGCGGCCGCCGACCGAGTCGCGGCCGACCTGCGCGCCCGCCTGGGCGCGTCCTGACGGCCCCGCCGGTCCGGTGGCCGCTCAATGAATGGCTCTGACCGGGCTCAGGGCTGGGTAGATACGGGGCTGGCGATCGTGGTGTACCAGTAGCCAGCCGCGAGATTCCCCGCCGCGGGCACCAGGAACCACGCTGAAAGCCGGTACATCTTGCGCCGCTCCTGGTCGGTTTCCGCCTTCTGGCCGAGCGAAAGCAGAACGAGGCCGATGCCGAGCTGGAAGCCGCCAGCGGCGGCACGCGTGGCCCCAACGCCGCGGAGGTGGCGGTACTCCCATGGCGAGATCCAGCGTTGCAGGCCGGGTCGCGGGGGAGATAGCCACCGCCCGCGCAGGCCTTTCACAGCGGTGCTGCCGTCGGGTGCGCTCATCGGGATGCCTCCTGTGGGCTATGGTGTCGGCCGCCCGGTCACCTGTTAATTTGATATCATATTGATAGCCGGCTTGTCAATGGCGGCCGTCGGAACGAATGCCGATCAGGTCTCTTCCCACCTGCCGGGTAGTTCGTCGCAACGAGGCGTCCATTGACATTACTAGGGCCGTTCGAGCGTGAGCAGGGTCGCGGGATCTGCGGGCGCCGGTGCGCCGGGATCTGCGGCGATGGCCTGCTCCAGGCGGCGGAAGCCGGTCTCCAGCTCGTCGGGAGTGAAGTGAGCGAAGGTCGAATGGGTGCGCAGGCGCAGCCGTTGGAGCATGTCGCCGCGGGTGCCGGAAGACGGCTCGGTGACCCTGCCGAAGCTGGCCACGCGCCAGCCGGCCGACGTGAATGTCGCGATGACCTCATGCAGCGGCTGGAACAGCGTGGCGTCCGCCTCGTACCCGCGGGGGAAGTACTCCAGCCACCACCCTGACGGGGGTATGTGGTCGCTGAAATTCGAGCGCAGTAGCAGCCGCCCGGCGGGCCTGAGCACCCTGGCCAGCTCCCGGGCCGCCCGGGACTTGTCCTGGACGTGGTGCCACGACAAGAACATCAGAGCGTAGTCGGCGCTGCCGGACGGCACGGGCAGGTCCTCGGCGGAGCCCGCCAGATACCGCACCCCGGGATGCAGGGACTGCGCCTGCGCTATCTCGCGCATGCGGACGGACGGCTCGACGCCGGTCACCGGCCCGAACGCTCGCGCCAGCGCGGGGGTGAACCGGCCCGTCCCTGAGCCGACGTCNNTGTCGTAGTCGATCCGCCTCATCGCATCTCCCGCGTTAGCCGGGGCTACGGCAAACCGTCAGCCCGATATATCGAGTTGATACATCGGCACGATATTCTGTGTCGCGTAATACCGCAAGTAGGGCATGGCGCCGCCTCATACCGGGAACGGCCTCCTCCACCGGATCACGTTCCCGGATATGTCGGCAGTTTCGGCTGGTATAGCAGCCGAAACTGCCGACAAAGCGCACACCGAACGCAGGCACCGGCCGGGCGCCCGGCCTGCCCTAGTGGGGCAGCACGATCCGGTACACGTCGTGCAGGGATCAGGTTTAGAGCAGCATTCGGGAGCCGTCACTAGCTAGAAGCTGTCTGGCACCTCGTGGAACCGTTGGCCGTGCAACTGCTGGTGGGATTGTGACAGTGGCTGGCCGGCGAGCCGGGCGGTGATGCCGGCGTTGAAGTTGGGGCATTGCGTGATGTCCTCGTGGGGGCAGCGCAGCCCGTGCACGATGGCTTCGCGGGCGGCCTGCGCCTTGGCGATCTGCTCGTCAAGTTCCGCGAGCTTGCGCTGCGCGAGCTGCCTCCAGCCAGGCGTGCCTTCGCGCGGCGCCATGAGGGCTTTCTGCTCGGCGAGGGTGAACCCTGCGTCGCGGTAGAGCAGGATGGCGGCGACAAGCCTGGCCGCCGATCCGGGGTAGCGGCGCTGCCCGGAGATCCTGGCCGGCGCGGGGAGCAGGCCGAATTCTTCGTAGTAGCGCAGGGCCGAGGTCGTGACGCCGGCGCGGCGGGCCAGCTCGCCGATGGTGAGCAGGCAGCCCGGCGTGTTGACTTCAGGTGCGCTTGAAGGCGTTGACTGCCGACCATGGGAACACGACATGAGGGAAGCATGCCACGGGCAGTGCGGCGGGTGGTGACCGCCGCCGTCGAGCGCGGGGTCGGGAGTGCCGGGATAGCCGTCGTGCGCGCCCTGGACCGCGACGTCATCGGCCAGGGCCATCATCCCCGGGGCGCGGCCGGGAGCGTGACCGGGTGGGTGTTTGCCCACCGCCCGTCCAACCGGCAGCGCAACCGCTGGGTGGTTTCGCTGCTCGGTGTGCAGCCCGCCGATCGGGTCCTTGAGATCGGCTTCGGCCCCGGCCTCGCGGTCGCGGAACTGGTCCGGGCCGGCGCAGGTCACGTGGATGGCGTCGACCATTCCGGCGTGATGCTCCGGCAGGCGTCCAGGCGCAACGCCGCCGCTATCCGGGCCGGCCGGGTCACCCTGGTCAATGCCTCGGCCGATCAGCTTCCGGCCGCCCTCGACGGCCCCTTCGACGCTATCCTCGCCGTCAACTCCCTCGGGTTCTGGCCCGAGCCGGCCGAGCGGCTCGCCGACCTGCGCCGGCGGCTTGCGCCTGGCGGGCGCATGGCCATCGCGTCCCAGCCCCGCTGCCCAGGGGCCACGGCGGGCACGTCCCGCAGCGCCGCCGATGAGATCGAGAACCTGCTGCGGAAGGCCGGCTTCACGCAGATGAGCACCGAGACCCTCCCCCTCAGCCCGCCAGTGGTCTGCGTCCTCGCCGCCAGTCCGGGCCCGTCCGCCTGACCGGCGGTGAGGGCACCGCGCTGGCCCTGACCGGCCGTGGCTGGCAGGCCCCCGGCCGGGTGGCGCTCTTGGCTGCGGCCGGGCGCGCTACTGGATCAGCTCGGCGGGCACCCGCAGCTCCGGGCGGGAGTAGAGGTCCACGACGAGCCGGGGGCTGTCCGACGCGCAAGCTGCAGCGACCTCGTCGACGAGCACGTCGTAGCCGGGGCCGGCCTGGCCTGCGTAGGCGGCGGTCATCTGGCCCCACTCGTCCCACGGCAGCATCTCGGCCTTGTTCAGGGCGGCCAGGTCCCTGATCGTGTTGCCGCTGATCTCGGCCGGACCGAAGTTCTCCGTCCCCGGCACGCCAAACGTCGCCGGGTCGATGCCACCGTGCCGGTAACCGGTCCAGGCCTCTCCGCCGGTGAGGAACTCGCCCGGCTGCAAGTCCTCCGGGTGGGGTACGAAAGACTGCTCCAGATGCTGGGTGTCGACCCTGACCCACCGTTCGCCGGCCTCGTGCCAGTATTCGGTGATCCAGTGATCCAGGCTGAGCCCGGGCCGGAAGTACGTANNGGCTCGCGCGGGATGTCCAGCGCCGCGGGGTCCAGCGCCAGCACGGCACCGATGATCGCGCTGGCCGGCCGGATCTGTTGTCCGCCGAGCCGGCTGGCGTCCAGGCCAAGGTCCGCCGCCTCGAAGGGGTGCAGCACCAGGCCGGGGACGAGCCGGCAGATGCCGACCGGATCGGCAGGGATGGCCTCGAGCGCGGCCACGCTGACCTCGCCGATGTCCGTCAGCGGGCCCGGAGCGGAGTAGTCGATCGCGTCGGTCATGGAGCGGATCCTAAGGGCCGCCACAGACACTGACAGGCACCCGCGCTGCACCGGGCCACTTCACGGCCCGGATTTAGCGCACAAATCCAATCAACGGAAACCAGGAACCCGCAGGTCAAAAGCGGCTATTGCCTCAGCCGGGGGGTCGGGCGGCTGTGACCAGGGGGAAGTGATGACCTGGTATGCCGTACCAGGTCCGCCAGTCCAGCTGGCGCACGGCCACGTCAGTGCCCGGCGTCTCGCAGCACGGCGGCGTAGCGGTCCGCGCCGTCATCGGCGATGCGCAGCCGGCCGCCGGGCCGCAGGACCCGCACCGCCTCGCGTAGCGCCTCCGCCCGCCCGCCGGTTTCCCGGATGTTGCTGAGCGCC
>PMST01000389.1 GCA_003168295.1 Actinomycetota bacterium | reverse complement strand
TCGCAAGTGCCATGTTGTCAGGGAGGGAGCTACAGTCAAACCCCGCAGCCTGGTGCGCCACACAGCAAGCCGGCGCACCCTGCCGGCCGCCTAGGGCGACGGCCCGCGCAGGCCGGCCAGCCGCGACCAACGCGGGGTTGGCCCGGGCGAAGGACCGCCGGCCGGGACTGGCGGGCCATCATGGCCGTGTAGACGTTGATTCCTTCCTGCGGGACGGGTTCGTGGCCGTTCTCCGGGCGGTGGACGCGGGCACGGCAGCGGCTTGCCGAGAGCTGATCTGGCAGTCGATGGCCCTGCGCAGCTTGCGCCGGGCCGATCCCGCGACCTGGCCGTCGCTGGTGCGGATCGATGACCTGGACGCCGGGCCGTTCACCGCGGCCGGCCTTTCGCCCGCGCTGGCCGCCGCTTACGACGAGCTGATCGGCCCGGGCCGGTGGAGGTCGCCGGTCAATGTGTCGGCGGCGCGATGATGGTGCGGTTCCCGTTCGAGGACCGCGCGGGCGCCGGGTACCACATCGAGGCCAGCTACCCCCGCCCGGACGGCCAGCGCTGGCTGGTCAACGTCCGCTGCCGGGCACACGGGCTGCTCGCGCTGTTCCTGCTCACCGACGTCGGTCCCGGCGACGCGCCCGCGCGGCCGGTATGCGGCTCGCACCTGACCGCCGCCCGCTTCCTGGAGTCCTACGGCGAGGCGGGCACGGACGCCGATGCCGACCTGTGGTATCCCTCGACGCTGTGCCGCCCCAATGACGCCGACTTCGCAGCGCGAGCCATCAAGCAGTCGCCGGGGCACGGGTAGTACTCGGCGGCTTGGCGGACGGCAGGCACAGGCCGACCAGGCTGGTGCTGGTCGCCGCGGGGCTCACCGCGCCCAGTCAGTCCCGACGCCGCCGTGCTTCCGGACGCCGTCAGGAGACCCGGCAGGCCATCTCCGACATTGCGATGAAGCTGTTGGCAGCCGCCGCCCTCAGGGCCTTTGATCTTCTGGAGCCGTCGCTGGGGGGCTACGGCGTCAGGGCCGACACGGATGTGCCAGCTGGTGCTCCTCAAGCTCCGGGCCCGGCTCGGGCTGCGCCGTTACCCGACTGAACTCCTCGCCGTTGCGGATGTTAGCGACCGCGAACTGCGGGCGGCGGAGTCAGGCGCTCCCTCCTGCACGACGGTTGAAGCATCCGCACGGCCCTGGGGCCGGCAGTGCTTTCCTATTCGCCAGCTCGCGGAGGCGTTGGTGATGACGGTGTCGAGCCTGTTCCGGGTGCTCGTCAGATCGCCGATCTGCCTGTTGATACGGTCCCTTTCGGCTGAAAGCCGGTCAAGCAGTTCTGGCCCGGCCGTTCACGACGCACGGCAGCAAATCCAGGATCGATTTGCTCGACAGCCCTGCGGCGTACAACTGCTGGATCAGCTGGACACGGTCGACTGCGCTCTCCGGGAAGTGGCGCTGGCCGCTGAGGCTGCGGTCCGGGGCGAGCAGGCCCTGTTGCTCGTAGTACCGCAGCGACCGAACGCTGGCGCCTGTCCTGGCGGCGAGTTCGCCAATACGCATGATGGCTCTCCGATATGACCTGGATCATATTTCCTTGCCTCTGACATCAATGTCAGGTCTTAGCGTATCTCACGAAGGCCGCACATCCGGAGACACATCAACCGCGAAAAGCTTAGGAGGATCTTTCGATGACCGAAACAGGCATGGCAGCCACGGACGTGGCCATTGATGCACCCACTCCCATCGTCTCGGTAAAGCCGGTACCGGTATCAGCCCCGGGCCGTGGTGCAGACCTCCAAGTGCGGGTATCTGCCCCCGTGACCGGGCGGGAATTGCCCGTTATTGTTTTCTCCCACGGCTTTGGCTCGTCGCTGGACGGCTACGGCCCGCTGGCCGACTTCTGGGCTGCTCACGGTTTCGTGGTCATTCAGCCCACCCATCTCGACTCGAGGACCGTGGGCCTTCCTCCCGGCGATCCCCGTACACCACGGCTCTGGCGTTCGCGGGTCGAGGACATGAAACGCATCCTCGATCAGCTTGATCTCCTGGAAGCCGCCGTTCCCGGCCTCGCCGGGCGGCTGGACCGAAGCCGTATCGCCGCGGCCGGGCACTCCTTCGGCGGCCAGACGGCGGGCATCCTGCTGGGCTTGCGAGTCCTCGATCCGGAGAGCGGGAAGCAAGAAGACCTGTCCGACTCGCGAATCACGGCGGGGGTGCTGTTCGCCACGGCCGGGCGGGGCGGAGCCGACCTGACACCGTTCGCAGCCGAGAACTTCCCCTGGCTGAAGGACCCGAGCTTCGCGGACATGACCACGCCGGCCCTCGTAGTCGCAGGAGACCATGACGACATCCCGCTGTCTGTTCGGGGACCGGACTGGATGACTGACCCGTACTTCCTCAGCCCCGGCCTCAAGAGCCTGCTCACCCTGTTCGGCGCGGAACACTCGCTTGGCGGAATCGCCGGCTACGAGGCCAAGGAGACAACCGACGAGAACCCCGAACGAGTGGCCCTGATCCAACGGGCCTCCTGGGCCTACCTCCGCCATTCGCTCGGCATTGAGGATGCCAGTTGGTCGGCGGTGCAAAAGAATGTGTCGGAGAGCACCAATCCACTGGGCCGAATTGAATCCAAGTGAGGCACTAAGGAGCGGCCGGTCTCCGAGGTATTCGGCGGGTCATTCCCAGGAAATGCCGCATGCGGACGGCCTCGTCCTTATGCGGAGTGCGGGCAGTGCCGTTCTGGCTGGTGCGGTCGTGATCATCACGGCCCTGGCTGCTGGTTTCGCGAACTAAGGAGTGTCATGACCAACCTGCGCGACATCAAAGACTTCAAGGACCTGGTAAACGTGCCAAACTTGAACGAGCAGGTAATTGACGATTTCCGGGCGAACGGAGGGCGTGTCGGGGGCCTTTACGAGGGTGCACCGATCATCCTCGTCCACCATGTGGGGGCGAAGACGGGCACGAAGCGCGTGTCGCCTGTGATGTACTTCCCGCAGGAAGACGGGGGCATGGTCATCGTCGCCTCGGACCAGGGGGCACCGCCGAATCCCGCTTGGTACCACAACCTGAAGGCAAACCGGCGGACCGACGTCGAGGCAGGCGCCGAGACATTCCCCGTGGTAGTCGAGGAGATCACGGGCGAACAGCGGGATGCCGTCTGGGCGGCCATCCTGGCGATGGCCCCCAGCCTGGGCGAGTTCCAGGAGATGACGAGTCGCACCATCCCCCTGCTGCGGCTCACCCGGGTGTACTAACGAACCGCAGGCAGAATCGTCCGGCACCCGACGGTACAGGCACCCTGTGCCCGCCTGGTTACGGCGCCTGCGGGGTGCTCGTTCACGGCTGCCGCCTCCGCGCCGGCGCGGGCGCCGCCTGCTGGCCGCCCACCGTGACCGCGTTCACCGGATTCAGGACCCGGCCAGGGAGCCGTCAGCCCGGCCGAGGACAGCCCGTCCCCGGTCGGCGGTGAGCAGCCCACGGCGATCATCGGTCCCGTCATGCGGCCACCCGCCGGCGTGGCCGTCGCGGGGTACTGGCTGGCCGCCATGGGCACGCTAGCCCTCCTATAGTGAGGAGCGCGCCTGGATCCATCTGGACCCCGTGCATCTGGCGCTCACCGTCTCCGCCTTCCTAAGGTCACGTGAGCCATGCCACCATCACTTCTCCCCGCGCCGCCGCAGGCACGGGATCCATCAGATCGAGCGATTCCGCAGTGTCGAGGGACTCGAAGCGTTGGTGGAGGCAGGCAACAAATTCCAGCTCGGCCCCGCGGTGATGGCCGGAGCATCGGCGCCGATCCTTATCTTGCACGGGGCAAGCGACGCACGCGTACCTCTCTCCGTGGCTCAGCAAGCGTATGGCGACATCACCTATTCGGATAAGACCCCTTCTTGTGTACCCGCAGGGTAGACCCGGGTGCGCCCACTGTCAGCCAGATGCAGTCGGAGTGGCGCAGCGAGACATCTGTGACTGGCTGGACGACAAGGTCCTTGCATGATTCGGATCCAGCACTACAGGAAGGGAAGACCATGACCGTACAAGCTCACCGCATCAACATCCAGGCCAGCCAGCAGTCCGTGTTCGAGGCGCTGTGGACGGCGCAGGGCTGGAGTCGCTGGTTCACCCCCGAGGTCACCGGAGACTTCGCCGAAGGCTCGGAGGTTGTCTGCCAGCCCAACGGCCGCACGCCGATCCGGCTGCGGGTGACCTCGGTCAAGCCCGAATCGGCGATCGCCTTCAAGATCCTGGAAGGACCCTTCGCCGTGCCCGGGGCAACGACGTCGATCCAGCTGGCGAGCGTCGGCTTCCGGACGGCGGTCAGCCTGCGGCACGACACGCCGCCGATACCGGAAGAGGACCTGACCGCGTGCAACACCTACTGGGGAATCCTCCTCGGGCAGCTCCGCGCGTACTGCCAGACCCACAACGCGGCGACGCTCCTCTAAAGAGAAGCCCGTCGGCCTTACCCAAAGGAGGACATGACTACGGCCGAGAACCCGACGGGCACCTGTGCCGATGTCTGCCAGCACCTGGATGAGCTGAAACGCCGCGGGCTGCTGGTCCGGGTGGACCGCAAGACCGACAAGGACACCGAGATCATGCCGCTGGTGCGTTGGCAGTTCCGCGGCCTGCCGCAGGACCAGCGGTCCGCAGCCGTTTGACTTCGCCGCCGCGCCAGGCCTAAGATTACATCACTTAGGTTATTCACTTGAGTAACGTTTTTCCAGGTCTGGCAGCCGGCGCCAACCCGGCGAGGCTGGCACAACAACCCGTTAACGGAAGAAGGAAGACCATGACCGCACAAGCCCACCGGACCAAGTCATGACGACTTACGTGGGGATCACAGAGCATCCGCCTCAGCTGTGCCAGACGTCGAACAAGCTGTGTGGCGAGCTTTTTCGGAAGTTCGGCAATGAAGTCTCCGGTCTCTCGCAGAAGTTCGGTGTCACGGTGAAGATCGGACCATTGATCACAAGCGACCATCGGTCGTTCCTGGTGATCGAGGCCGATGACTACGAGAACGTGCGCAATTTCGTGACCCAGTCCGGGCTGATCCAGTGGAACAGCGTCACCACACTCCCGGTCATCCACTTCGAAACGGCACTTGCCGAGCTCGACACGCTGACGCCGATCTGGCACCTGCAAAACGAAGCCTGACGATCTCATCCGGCGCGGATGACAACTATGGCTGCCTAGCAGGACAACCCGTTCACGCAAGAAGGAAAACCATGACCGTACAAGCCCACCGCATCAACATCGAGGCCGGCCAGCAGTCGGTGTTCGACGCGCTGTCGACGGCGCAGGGATGGAGCCGCTGGTTCACCCCCGAGGTCACCGGAGACTTCACCGAAGGCTCGGAAATCGTCTGCCGCCTGAACGGCCGCCCGTCGATCCGGCTGCGGGTGACCTCGGTGCAGCCTGGGTCGGCGATCAGCTTCGAGGCGCTGGAAGGACCGTTCGCCGCGCCCGGGGCCACCACGTCGATTCAGCTGGCGGGCGCCGCTGGCGGCCGGACGGCGGTCAGCCTCCGGCACGACACGCCGCCCATCCCAGAGGAGGACCTGGCCGCGTGCAACACCTACTGGGGGCTCCTCCTCGGGGAGCTTCGCGTGTACTGCCAGACGCAGAGCCCGGCGACGCTCCTTTAAGCCGCGCCCGGGGCCTTCACAGGAAACCTGCAAGGGAAAGAGGACATGATGACCACGACCGACAACCCCGCCGGCACCTACACCGACGTCCGCCAGTACCTCGATGAGCTGGACCGCCGCGGCCTGCTGATCCGCGTTGACCGCGAGACCAACAAGGACACCGAGATCATGCCGCTGGTGCGGTGGCAGTTCCGGGGGCTGTCCCAGGACCAGCGCAAGGGCTGGCTGTTTTCGAACGTGACCGACTCGCGGGGGCGCCACTTCGACGGGTCGGTGGCGGTGTCGATCCTGGGCGCGTCGCCGACCGTCTACGCCGCGGCGAT
>PMST01000628.1 GCA_003168295.1 Actinomycetota bacterium | reverse complement strand
CGTCCAGGTACGCGGCGGCGACGGCCGTCACCGGGCCTCCGTGCAGGGCCGGGAGGAGATACGTGGAGTCGCTGTTCAGTACGGCAACGGCTCCATGTCGATCGCCGAGTATCTTCAGCAGCGTCCCTTCGACCACGATGAGAGCGGAGCCGGGCTCCGGCCGAGCCCGCGTGAGCGGATTGGCGATCGAGCCCGCGCTGATGGCACCGCCGCCGGGAAGGTAGACAATGCGGGCTGAGCCAGACTCCCTGGCCAGCACTGCGACGTGCTGTCCGGCGATCCGCACGCAGGTGATGGCGGTGATGGCCGGACCGCCATCCTCGGCCACCGAGCCGAGTTGCTCGCGCGTCACCAGGTCCACGACCGATGCCCCGCCGCTGTCCTTTCCCAGCACAACGAGTACCTGGGAGCCGGTTGTCGTCGCGCCCACGGATCTGATCGCGGGCATAGTGGCGGTCAGCCGGGCGAGCGCAGCCGTCTGCGCGGTCGTGCCCGGCAGCCTGGTCGCAGGCAAGGGAAGAGCAGGAATCACGTCAATCGGACTGAGTGAATCGCTGGGCGAGTAGGTCTCGTGACTCAACAGAGCGGGGTCGAGCAGTCGATCGTTAGACAGGTCCCAGCCCTGGACGGTCCCGTCCGAACACGAGAACAGTGCGACCGTGTTCCCGTCCTTGACAGCAAGTCCCAGCTCGGCTATCACACTGTCGTGTCCCTTCAGCGGGGTGCCCAGCTGCCGCCTGGTGGTCAGGTCCCAGACCCGCACCGTCTTGTCCTCGCCGGCGGTGACCGCGATCGGGTGCCCGGCCAGGCTGCCGATCGTCAGCGCGGTTATCGCGGCGTCGTGGCCGAACAGCCAAGCGCCCAGCTGTCGCCTGGTGGTCAGGTCCCAGACCCGGGGAACTCCATCCTCGCCTCCGATCACCGCGATCGGGTTCCCTCCCAGATCGCCGATCGCCAGCGCCGTTACCCGGCCGCTGAGAACGGTCATCGGTTCGCCAGCCTGGCGTCCTTCAACCAGATCCCAGATCCGGATAGTTCCGTCCCTGCCACCGGTGACGGCCACGGGCCTGCCATCGATCTCGCCGGCCGCGACTCCGGTCACCCGCCCGTCGTGGCTACCAATCGTGATGGCGGAGCGCTGGGGTTGCAGTAGGTCCCAGTAGCGTACGAATCCGTCCTGGCCGCCAACGAGGGCTATCGGCGCTCCCATCAGCTGGCCGAGCGCCAGCGCCGATATTTGGTCGTCGTAACCAGGCATCGACGCTAGAATCCGCGTCGGAGCATCCTGGTTAAGGCCACAGACCCGCACGGTCTTATCCATGCCGGCGGTGGCCACCACGCTTTGTCCGCCCAATTCGCCCAGTGCGATCGCGGTGACCCGGTTGTCGTGACCGGGCATCACCTCATCGATGAGACACCAGGTCTCGACATCCCAAATGCGTACCGTGCCGTCGTCGATGCAGGTAGCAGCGATTGGCAGCCCGCGTAGCGCGCCGACTGCCAGCGGAGCCGTCGGGTGATCGTGAGGGTTCCGCCGATCGTCTGGTTGAGCTGCAGTCGGTACCGCGGCGTTCGCGATTACGTCCGGCACATGCACCGGCAACGGGACGGGACCAGCGACGCCGAAGCTCCATCTGGGCCGCCAGTTGGGTGCCGGCTCACCAGACAGAGTGGCGGCCGCGTGGGCAAGGCCGTCCATCCCCGCCCGGACCGCGTTCAGGGTCAGCAGCTGTCGGTCCGCGCGCGCCGGCCGGGCGGGGTNNAAGCAGCGCCGGATTGGGTTGCAGCCAGAACCCAGGATCGGAGAGCACGACGGCGGTCTGGTCGAGTTCCTCGGCATGATCAAGGGCGTGCCGCAGCAGATACGGCTCCGCGGCCTGCCAGTCTCGGGCAGTCTCCGGTCCGAGAGCGGCAAGCAGGTGAGTGAGAAGGTCCGGGAGCGGCTGCCGCTGGAGATAATCCGCGAGCCCCTGATGGAACAGGCGGTAGATCGCGGTACCGTCGACGTCGGTGTGTTGCCTCAGGTAAAATCGCGCGGCCTGGAGCGCCTGACGGACTTCCTCGGTCGTTGGCGTCGCCGTCGGGCTGGCGGCGAGACGCGTGATGACCGTCAACGGCATGCCCTGCCCGCGGGCGCGGGCGAGGATCGTCACAACCTGCCGGAGCAGCGGTCCGACGGGATGCGTCGACAAGTCGAGTTCAAGCACCTCGGGCAGCGTGCTCGGCGCCCTGACGCCGAGTTGCTGCGCCTCTGCCGGCTCGGTGATCCCCTCCGGGTGGGTGCTGAGCACATGCCGGGTGTACAGCCCGGCGACGAGGAACTCGCCCCACTCACGGCGGGTGACGACCTGCTCGCTCAGGCTCCGGGCGACCTCGGCCGCGAAGGCGCCCACGACCGCGCCCCTGGCCCGGTAGGCAGGGTCGGTGCGCAGCAGCTCGGTGACGTAGTGATAGAGGTCGTCGTCGAGTATCGTCGCCGGGACCTCGTCCAGATCCACCAGCGCGCGGCCGCCCGTTGCCTCGTCGATGAGCGCCGCGTACTCACCGTAGCGGCGCACTCCGACCAGCAGCCTGACCGCGGGCGTGCCGTCCGCCCGGGTCGCGCGGGCCAGCGGCAGTAGCAGTTCGTTCATCAGCGCGACGCCGTCGTCGGCCTCGTCGAGGGCGTCGACGACGATGACCGGGCGCACGTGAAGTCCGGCGATGCCGCTGACCATACCGGCCGCGTCGACGGCCGCGTCCAGGCCGAGCTGCCGGGCGAGGGAGCTGGTCACGTCGGCCACGCCGCGCCCGCGCGCGTGGACCGCCGCCAGGTGAGACAGCCGCAGCGGGAATTGCGCGATCCGCTCCCACAGCGGCCGGGTCTGCTCGCGCAGCAAGGGGTGAGCGGCGCAGATGAGCACTCCGAGCAGCGCCGACTTGCCAACGCCGGGGCTGCCGGTGACAACCCGCAGAGCGGCGTCGCCTTCACCGTTCAGCCACGGTGACAGCCGTCTAAGTTCATTCGCGCGCCCGGTGAAACACCCCGTCAGCCGCTGATCCTGTTCCGGCAGT
>PMST01000316.1:18422-21531 GCA_003168295.1 Actinomycetota bacterium | reverse complement strand
GACAGCACGGCGGAGGCAACAGCGGGCGTGAAAATCATCGCATTCTCTGGGACCTCCGACCTCGGCGTGCTGCCCGGCACCACCGTGCACATCGGCACCGAGCGGGCGTACCCAGTCGTGGCAGGCGACCTACCCGTCAGCATCAGCGCAACGGGAGGGGCCAAAATCACGGTGACCGGCACCGCGGATGTCAACCTCCCGGCCCACGCGATAATCTCAGGGCCGCGGCGGGCGGATAACCTCCAGTCGCGCACCGATCGGTGGCTGCTGCTCCCGCAGGGCTCCAGCGTCATCGTCGGGCGCCTAGGGATCATGGTCGCCGTCAACATCCTTACGATGTTCGGGATCGGCGCAGAACTCGGCATAGCGTTCGTCCTGGCCGGTTTCTCCAGCGCCACTGGAGGATGGGCCAACGGCATCTACGCCGGTTTGGCCGCGCTGGCCGGCCTCGTGCTTTGGTACGCCATCAGCGCTACCCGCGCCATGGCCAATCCCCAGCCCGGATCCTCCCTGAGCGCCCAGGCGGGAACATCCTTCACGCTGTGACAGCACAACGGCCATCCCAATTCATACGGACTAACTTAGCTGCCTAACGTTAATGGCTGTCCTGAATGCCGAACCGGGTAATCTGTGTGACCAAAGAGGATCTAATCCGCCAGCCTTTCAACACGCCAGATTCGGCGATCTGTTCAATGCATCCAAATATTCACTTGATATATAGATGACCGTACGTTACGAGCGCGGTGATACAAGCCAGAGCGCGTGCCCATCCCTATCCGGCCTGGCTTGCGCCGAGCCAGCAACGTGAGGTCTGCGGGCCGCACGCTGTAGCGAATCTGATCTCTGCAAGACCGCCCCGCTCGGCGACCTCGACCGGCGCAGACCTGAGGCGGCTCAGCGCACGAGCGGGCTGGGCGCTTGCCCGGCTAAACTGCATACACTAATGTGCTGACGATTAGTGAGAGGACCAGGCGGCCGTGGCTCAGAAGATACAGACCCTGTTCATTGATGATCTCGACGGCAGCACCGCCGAGGGGATGGTCCGCTTCGGGCTGGACGGCACCGAGTATGAGATCGACCTGAACGCCGGGCACGCGAAGGAGTTGCGGGATGCGCTGGCCCGGTACGTGGATGCTGCCCGCCGGGTGAGCGGCAGCGCGCGCAAGCCGGCTCGCAGCAGCCGCGGAACTGCGGGCGGGCTGAACACTACCGAGGTCCGCGAGTGGGCCAGGGCGCAGGGCATCGAGGTGAAAGACCGCGGCCGGGTGCCCGCCGACCTGATGGTCAAATTCAAGTCTGCTACCGGCCAGCAGGACTGAGACGTTCGCATCTTGCGAGGGTCGTGGCAGCTCACTCACATGCATGCGTTGAGAGCGAATTGAGCTTCCTCAGCCGGTGGTCCGGTCGATTCTGGTGTTCTCGCGCGTGACGCGGGAGTGTTGATGTTTAGCTATGGGTGGGTGCGGTAGCTGGGGTCTGTGATCAAGGCGGGCAGCAGCGGGAGATGACTACTGTGGTGGCCGCGTGCCGGTCTGGCGGCGGATCTGGCTCGGGCGGGGATGTGCTGGGGTCGTGGGCGGAGAAACTCAGCGGTCATGCAAGTAAGCGCGCACGCGGGGTGTTGCGTTCGCGTTTTACGGGCGGGTGTCGACGGAGGACTGGCAGGATCCGGTGACGTCGCGGGCGCGGCAGCTGCAGCAGGCGGTGATGCTGGCTGCGGGGGCCGGGGTGATCACGGCGGAGTTCTTCGATACCGGGGAGTCCCGCGAGCTGCCGTGGGCACGGCGGCCGCTGGCCGGCGCCCTGGTGGCGCAGCTGGCGGATCCGGAGCGGGGCTGGGACGCGATCGTGATCGGGGAGTACGAGCGGGCGTTCTACGGGAACCAGTACGCGTCGATGGCGCCGCTGTTCGAGCATTACGGCGTCTCGCTGTGGATGCCCGAAGTGGGCGGGCGGGTGGACTGGCACGCCGAGGACCACGAGCAGACGATGGTGGCCCTGGGGCTGTCATCCAAGCGGGAGATTACCCCGACTAGGATCCGGGCGCGGACCGCGATGGCCGCGCAGACGCTGGAGCAGGGCCGGTACCTGGGCGGCCGTCCGCCGTACGGGTACCGGCTCGCCGACGCGGGGCCGCACCCGAACAAGGCGCACGCGGCGTCGGGACGGCGGGCGCACCGGCTCGAGCCGGATCCGGTGACGGCGCCCGTTGTGTCGTGGATGTTCGGCCAGCGGCTGGCGGGGCATTCCGCGGCGCGGATCACGAGGGCTTTGAATGACGCCGGGGTGCCGTGCCCGTCGGCGGCGGACCCCGGACGTAACCCGCATCGGGCCCGTGCGGGGTGGACGCTGCGGACTGTCGCGGCGATCCTGGCTAATCCCCGGTATACGGGGCGGCAGGTGTGGAACCGGCAGCCGTCGCAGGCGGTCCTGGTCGATCCGGCGAACACGACGCTGGGGCATAAGCAGGTGCAGCGGTGGAACCTGCCCGAGGGCTGGGTCATCTCGAAACATCCCGCGCACGCCGCGCTGGTCAGCGAAGCCGACTTCATCGCCGCCCAGGACACCACAGCGCCGCGCGGCCCGGCCGGGCCCGCGGTCCGCCAGTACCTGCTGGCCGGGCTCATTACATGCGGGCGGTGCGGGCGCCGGCTGGAATCAGCCTGGTCCTACGGCCGGGCTGCCTACCGCTGCCGCCACGGCTACACCAGCGCCGCCATCCCCGATCCTGCCCGCCCGAAGAACGCCTATGTCCGCGAGGACCAGATCCTGCCGCACCTGGCCGCCCTCGCCATCCTGCTGGCCGGCCCCGCGGGGATACCCGCCCGAGGAAGCCGCAGCCGGGCAAAGCTGACCGGCCCCGCCGACACGGCAGCGCTCATCGACCAGCTTCGCGCCGATGGCACCGTCCTCACCTACGACCCCGATGGCCGGATCCTGCGCGCTGGCGGTCACGGCGCGCCCTCGGTCACCATCGGCATGCACGCTGCTGGCACTCACTCACGCCAGGACAGGGAAAGGAGGACCGCCTAGAGAGAGCCGAGAAATAGAGCACCTGCCGCGGCCGGAGGCTGAGCGCGGGTGACGATCGAGCATGCCCGTGAACGGC
>PMST01000316.1:11012-18412 GCA_003168295.1 Actinomycetota bacterium | reverse complement strand
CCTATTCCGCCACCCGGACGCGCGATGCGGGGTACGCATCGGCTGGCCTACCTTAGCAAACCGAACGGCGTCAAGCGAGTGCGCAGGGGACCAAACCCGCCACCGCACAGCCCGCCCCGGACCGCCATCCGCCCGGTACCCCCAGCGATCGTAATGTCCGGATGCGACGATAGTCCCGTGACAGCGAACCAGGCGCCAGCGAACCAGGGCCCAGCGAACCAGCGGCCAGCGAACCAGCCGCCCACCGCGCACGACGAGGTCGTGCCCATCTGCCGCGACCTGATCAGGATCGACACCTCCAACCCCGGCGACCACTCCGGCCCCGGCGAGCGCCAAGCCGCCGAACACGTCGCCGCTCTCCTCTCCGAGGTAGGCCTAGACCCCGTAGTCCTGGAATCGCACCCCAAACGCACCAGCGTCGTCGCCCGCATCAAAGGCCGCGACAGCGAAAGACCCGCCCTCCTAGTCCACGGTCACCTAGACGTAGTCCCGGCCCACGCCCCGGACTGGCAACACGCCCCCTTCTCCGGCGACATCGCCGACGACTGCATCTGGGGCCGCGGCGCCATCGACATGAAGGACATGGACGCGATGATGCTCGCCGTGATCCGCCAGCGCCTCCGCGAGAACCGCCCCCCGGCCCGCGACGTCGTGCTCACGTTCACCGCCGACGAGGAGGCCGGCGGCACCTGGGGCGCCCGCTGGCTGGTCGACCACCACCCGGACCTGTTCGAGGGCGTCACCGAGGCGGTCGGGGAGGTCGGCGGCTTCAGCCTGACCCTCGGCGACCAGCGCCTCTACCTGCTGCAAACCGCGGAGAAGGGCATCGCCTGGCTCCGGCTGACCGCCCACGGCACGGCCGGCCACGGCTCCATGGTCCAGACCGACAACGCGGTCACGGAGCTGGCCGAAGCGATCGGCAGGCTGGGCCGCCACGAGTGGCCGACCCGCCTCATCCCGTCGGTCCAGGCCTTCCTGGTGGGCATCTGCGCGGCCCTCGACATCGAATTTATTCCGAACGACCCAACTCAAGCCCTCGCCAAAGTCGGCAGCATTTCCCGCATTATCGGGGCAACACTAAGAAATACGGTCAACCCGTCCGTTCTCCGGGCCGGATACAAGGTCAATGTCGTGCCGCAGACCGCGACCGCCGAAGTCGACGGCCGCTTCCTGCCCGGCTATGAAGATGAATTTTTCGCCGAACTCGACCGGGTGCTCGGACCCGGTGTGACCCGCGAATTCATCCATCACGACATCGCCCTGGAAACCACCCCGGACGGCGACCTGTACGACGCGATGACCAGTGCGCTGGTCGCGGAAGACCCGGACGCGCGGGTGATTCCCTACTGTTTGTCCGCGGGCACCGACGCCAAGTCCTTTAGCCGGCTCGGCATCCGTTGCTTCGGTTTCACCCCGTTGCGGCTGCCGCCGGAGCTGGACTTCTCCGGCATGTTCCACGGTGTCGACGAGCGGGTGCCCGTCGACGGGCTCCGCTTCGGGGTCCGCGTCCTCGACGGCTTCCTCGACCGCTGCTAGCCCCCGGCCGCACCGGCTCCCGGGCCGCCCGGCGATTACGCCCGAGTCGCGAGATGAGTTCAGAATGTGCGGACTGGGCGTATGATTCGCCTTCGGAGGGTAGCCTTCCTGCTGCCGTCCGCGCTGAGCCGGAGTTTGGACAGTTCCCAGCCTCCATATTCGGCGTGGTCGGTCAGGACCCGCCGCGCGGCGTCGCGAGCGTCTCGGGACGTTCCGCGTGGCAGGTACACGACCAGGTAGGCATACTCGGCCATCGTTCCTATTGTGCTTGAGTTCACCGGCGATTCAACCTGCGGTGGGAAAATCGTCGGCTTATTCTGGCGAACCCGAGGGAACACACCCGACCGGGTCGATGGTTGCAGCTGCAGGGCGGCGCGTGGCCACAGGTACCGTGAGACGGTCACAGCGCGAATGCGAGGACGGGAAGAGTAAGAGTGCCAGCAAGGACACCAACGGCAAAGACCAAGGCGGCGGCGACCGCCTCGAAAGTCAAGAGCGGCGCGGCCACCAAGGCTAAAGCCGCCGCGACTAAGGGCACCGCCGTGAGTAAAAGCAATGGTCATGGCACCAAGCTGGTCATCGTCGAGTCTCCGTCCAAGGCCCGGACCATCGCCGGATACCTCGGCCAGGGCTACGTGGTCGAATCCAGCGTCGGCCACATCCGCGACATGCCGGACAGCGCGGCCGAGATCCCGGCCAAGTACCGGGGTGAGCCGTGGGCCCGGCTTGGCGTCAACGTCGACGACAATTTCCAGGCCCTCTACGTCGTGCACAGCGACAAGCGGCAGCAGGTCGCCAAGCTTAAACACCTGCTGAAGGACGCGGACGAACTGCTGCTGGCGACGGACGAGGACCGCGAGGGCGAGGCCATCGCCTGGCACCTGCTTCAGGAGCTCAAGCCGACCGTCCCGACGCACCGGATGGTCTTCCACGAGATCACCCCGGAGGCGATCGCCCGCGCCATCGCCAGCCCGCGTGAGGTCGACGACGGCCTGGTGGACGCCTACCAGGCGCGCCGGGTGCTGGACCGGCTGTACGGGTATGAGGTCTCGCCCGTGCTGTGGAAGAAGGTCATGCCCAAGCTGTCCGCCGGGCGGGTGCAGTCGGTCGCCACCCGGCTGGTGGTGGACCGGGAGCGGGACCGGATCGCGTTCCGCCCGGCCGCCTACTCCGACCTCGAGGCCGAGTTCGCCACCAAGGACCACGGCAAACCAGACATTACTGATCCCACCTCGTTCACCGCGAACCTCGTTAGCGTCGACGGCAAACGGGTGGCCCAGGGCCGCGACTTCACCTCGGTCGGCGAGCTGCGCAGTACCGGCCAGAGCGCCGACGTCCTGCACCTGGACGCTGCGGCCGCCGCCGCCCTGGCCGAGCGCCTCGAGCACGCGGCCTTCTCCGTCTCCAGCGTGGAGCGCAAGCCCTACCGGCGCTCGCCATACGCGCCGTTCCGCACCACCACGCTGCAGCAGGAGGCCTCCCGCCAGCTCGGGTTCTCCGCCAAGCACACGATGTCCGTGGCGCAGCGGCTGTACGAGAATGGCCACATCACCTATATGCGTACCGACTCCACCACGCTGTCGCAGACCGCGATCAACGCGGCCCGCAAGCAGGCGGCGGAGCTCTACGGTGCCTCCTACGTGCCCGACGCCCCCCGCGTCTACGCGTCCAAGGTGAAGAACGCGCAGGAGGCGCACGAGGCCATCCGGCCGGCCGGAGACAGCTTCCGCACCCCGGCCCAGCTGGCGGGCGACCGGCTGTCCTCGGACGAACGCCGGCTGTACGAGCTGATCTGGCGGCGCACCGTCGCCTCGCAGATGAAGGACGCCACCGGCGAGTCGGTGTCGGTCCGCGTCGCCGGCCTGTCCACCGCGAACGAACGGGCCGAGTTCGGCGCCACCGGCAAGGTCATCAGCTTCTACGGGTTCCTCAAGGCCTACGTGGAAGGCGCCGACGACCCGGACGCCGACCGCGACGACCAGCAACGCCGGCTGCCGCCGCTGGCCGAGGCCGACCCGCTGGACGTGCTCCGCCTGGCCCCGGCCGAGCACTCCACCCGCCCGCCGGCCCGCTACACCGAGGCGTCGCTGGTCAAGGAGCTGGAAGACCGGGAGATCGGCCGGCCGTCGACCTACGCGACCATCCTGGGCACCATCTTGGACCGGGGCTACGTGTTCAAGAAGGGCACCGCGCTGGTCCCCTCGTTCCTGGCCTTCGCCGTGATCACGTTGATGGAACGGCACTTCGGCCAGCTGGTCGACTACGAGTTCACCGCGCATATGGAGGACGTCCTCGACGAGATCGCCCGCGGCGAGGCCGAACGGGTGCCCTGGCTGCGCCGGTTCTACTTCGGCACCGAGGGCGCCGAGGACGACCCGGGCCTGAAGTCCCTGGTCGGTGACATCAGCGACATTGACGCGCGGGACGTCAGCTCGTTCCCGCTGGCCGGCAGCGACATCGTGGTGCGGGTCGGCCGGTACGGCCCGTACCTGGAACGGGACGGGCAGCGGGTGAACGTCCCGGAAGACATCGCCCCGGACGAGCTGACCGTAGAAAAGGCCGAAGAACTTCTCAACCAGCCGAACGATGACGTGGTGCTTGGCACCGACCCAGGCACCGGCCTGACCGTGCTGGCCAAGGCCGGCCGGTTCGGCCCCTATGTCACCGAGCAGCTGCCCGAGGACGCTTCGGCCTCGGCCAAGCCCAGGACCGCCTCGCTGCTGAAGTCGATGGCGCTGGACACGGTCACGCTGGACGACGCGCTGAAGCTGCTGACGCTGCCGCGGCTGATCGGCGAGCTGGACGGCGAGCCGGTCACCGTGCAGAACGGCCGGTACGGGCCGTACGCCAAGAAGGGCACCGACAGCCGGTCGCTGGAGTCCGAAGAGCAACTGTTCACGCTGACCCTGGCCGACGCCAAGGAGCTGTTCGCCCAGCCCAAGGCCCGGGGCCGCGGAGCCCGGGCCGCCACGCCGCCGCTGCGCGAACTCGGCGCGGACCCGGCGACCGGCAAGCCGATGGTGATCAAGGACGGCCGGTTCGGCCCCTACGTCACCGACGGCGAGACCAACGCCTCGCTCCGCAAGGGCGACGAGGTCGCCGAGATCACCGACCAGCGGGCCGCGGAGCTGCTGGCGGACCGGCGCATCGCGCCGCCCGCCGCGCGCCGCCGGACCACCACGACCCGCAAGAAAGCGGCCCCGAAGGCAGCCACCACGGCCCGTTCGGCAGCTAAGAAATCCTGATTTTACCGACGGCTCGCCGGCAATTACGATCAAGGACTACGCCATTATGCGAACGGCAGGGCCGATACTCTTACGCAGTGAACCACCGCGCCGGAGCTAGCCAGCAGCGCAGGGGCGGCGCCGACCGGGGGGAGCCCGGGCGGGCCGCCCGGCGCAATCGTGCCCGTGAGCCCGGCGTGCTGTCGATCCGGCCGTTCCGGCGGCTGTGGATCGCGCTGTCCCTGTCCAGCCTGGGCGACTGGCTGTCGATCCTGGCGCTGATCGTGCTGGCGCCGTCGCTCACCTCCGGCGGCGCGCTGGCCAAGACCTCGGCCGTCGGCGGCGTGTGGGTGGCCAGGCTGCTGCCCGCGCTGCTGTTCGGGCCGCTGGCCGGGGCCCTGGCGGACCGGCTGGACCGCCGGATGATGATGATCGTCGGCGACGTGATCCGCGGCCTGCTGTTCCTGTCCATTCCCCTGTTCCCGAACCTGACCTGGATCTACGCGGCCATGTTCCTGGCCAGCATCGCCAGCCAGTTCTGGAACCCGGCCACCGCCGCGTCCATCCCCAACCTGGTGCCCAAGGACAAGCTGGAGCGGGCCAACCAGCTCAGCCTGCTCACCACCTACGGCACCGCGCCGCTCGCGGCCGGCCTGTTCAGCGTGCTCGCGCTGGTCAGCGAGGGGATCAGCCGGGTCACGCCGCTGTTCCCGCACGCCAGCAACGTCGACCTGGCGCTGTACTTCAACGCCGCTTCCTACGGCATCTCCGCGCTCACCGTCTACTTTATCCGCGAGATACCCAAGCGGAACGCCAGCGGGAAGATCTCGGTTCCGTCCACCCTGAAGTCCATCTGGGACGGCTGGCGGTTCATCAGGAACACCCCGGCGGTGCGCGGGCTGGTGCTCGGGATGCTGGGCGCCTTCGCCGCGGCCGGCGTGGTGGTCGGCCTGGGCTACACCTATATTCACGACACGCTGCACGGCGGCAGCGCCGGCTGGGGGCTGGTCTTCGCCGCGATCTTCATCGGGATGGCGCTCGGCATGGGGCTCGGCACCAAGGTGCTCGGCGACTTCAGCCGCCGCAGGCTGTTCGGCATTACCCTTACCGCCGCCGCGGTGCCGCTCGCGCTGATCGGCCTGATCCCGGTGCTCGCCGTGGTGGTGCTGCTGGTGGTGCTGCTCGGCGCGCTGTCCGGGATCGCGTACGCGACCGGCTTCACCATCGTCGGGCTCGAGGTCGACGACGACACCCGCGGCCGGGTCTTCGCCTTCTTCCAGTCCACTATCCAGGTCATCCTGCTCACCGTCATCGCGGTGTCGCTGGCCGTCTCGGCCGGCCTGACCAAGGTGATCGCCGGCCTGAACGGGACCGGTAACGTGAAGATCGGCGATATCACGTACACCTCGGCCGGGCAGAACATCGTGATCCTGCTGGCCGCCCTGGTCGCGTTCGGCCTCGGGGTGAGCTCCTACCGGCAGATGGACGACCGCAAGGGCGTGCCGCTGCGCGAGGACCTGCTGGCCGCGATCCGCGGCGACCACCTCGAGGCCCCGCACGAGGCCGTGCACCTGAACGGGACCGACCCAAATACCCCGGCCCCCGCGCCCGGCCTGCTGATCGCGTTCGAGGGCGGCGAGGGCTCGGGCAAGACCACCCAGGCCCGGCTGGTCTCGATCTGGCTGCGCGAGCTCGGCTTCGACGTGGAGACCACCCACGAGCCAGGCGCCACCAAGATCGGCATGCGGCTCCGCGCACTGCTGCTCGACACCTCGAGCACCGGCATGTCGCCGCAGGCCGAGGCGCTCATGTACGCGGCTGACCGCGCCGAACACGTTACATCGGTGATCGAGCCCGCCCTGGATCGCGGCGCGATCGTCATCACCGACCGGTACGTGGATTCCTCCCTGGCCTACCAGGGCTGGGGTCGCAGCCTGCCGGTCGAGGAGATCGCCCGGTTCAACTGGTGGGCGACCGGCGGGCGCACCCCGGACCTCACCATCCTGCTGGACATGGATCCGCTGGCCGGACTGAATCGCCGGACCCGTTCGGCGGACCGTCTGGAAGCCGAGCCGGCCGAGTTCCACCTGCGCGTCCGTTCCGGCTTCCTCGCCCTGGCCGCCGCCGAGCCCTCCCGCTACCTGGTCCTCGACGCCGCCCGCCCGCAGACCGAGATCACCCGCGACATCACCGACCGGATCCGCGAACTGCTCCCCGACCCGGTCCCCGCCGTCGCCGAAGCCAGCACCGGCTCCTTCCCCGCCATCCGCGAAGAAGTCCTCGAATCATGACCCACCCCGCCCCCGCCTCCGGCCCCGGCCCCGCCTCCGGCCCCGCGGGCCATCCGGCCGCCAACGCCGTTTTCCGGGACCTGCCCGGCCAGGACGCCGTGGTCGAGCAACTGGAAAAGGCCGCGGCCGCCGCGTCCGCGATGCTGGCCGGCCAGCGGCCCGAGCCCGGTGCGATGACCCACGCCTGGCTGTTCACCGGGCCGCCCGGGTCCGGCCGGTCGGTGGCGGCCCGCGCGTTCGCCGCCGCGCTGCTCTGCCCCGACGGCGGCTGCGGTGACTGCGCCTGCTGTCATCAGGTCCAGGCCGGCACCCACGCGGACCTGCTCCTGATCCGGCCCGAGGGGCTGTC